>JAIRQF010000151.1 GCA_031256635.1 Treponema sp.
TAATCAAAGATGGTATTTTTTCTTTTCAGAATTTTTTCAAAAGCCCATTCACAGAAAACGCAGGAGAAAACGCAGACTGCGGTAATTATTGCGGCACGCAGCCCGAAAACCCAAACGGCGATAACAAGGGCAGGACAGAGCGCGATACAGACATCGCACATTATTCTGTTGGTTGTCAATTTATCGCGGAAATGCGGTGCGGGCGAGACTGTCAGGAGGGGAGTCTTTGTCTGTTCGTTCGTATTGGAACTCATTATTTCGCCTCCTTTTTCTTCGCTTTCTGTTCCTGTTCGTATTCCCATAACATATTTTTGGCAAGTATCATTACCTGAATAAGAGGTCTTTTCGCCGGGCATGTAAAAGCGCAGCAGGCGCATTCGGCGCACATGTTAACTTTGAATTTTTTTAAGAGTTCCGGTTTTTTTAATTCATACGCGTTCTCAATATTCGGCGGCATCAGTTTCATGGGGCATTTAAATAAACATTTTCCGCATTTAATACATGCGGTAGGTTCGGGCGGGATAGCGTCCTTTGCTGAAAACGCAAGAACTGCGTTTGTAATTTTTACAATTGGGACATCGATATTGGGAATCGCGATGCCCATCATCGGGCCGCCCAGCGTAATTTTTTTTACATCGTCATTAAGTTTTCCGTCAGTTATAAGACCTCCGCAAAACTCGAATATGTCGCGCACCGGAGTGCCGATTGGAGCGATAACATTTTGCGGGTTTTTTACTGCGGAGCCGTCAACCGTAACGCATTTTGAAACAAGAGGCCGTCCTGTTTTAATATACTTCGCGAATGTTGCCACCGTTGTACAGTTCACAACAATGCATCCGACATCAGGAAGTCGTCCGCCTTCGGGGACAATGCGTCCTGTTACATTATAAACCAGCACCTTGCGCTCGCCCTGAGGATAAAGAGAAGGAAGAACGCGGACGGATACTCCTTCCATACCTTTACAGAGTTCCTGAAATTTTTTAATTGGTTCAGGTTTATTGTTCTCGATACAGATAATAATATTTTTTGGTTTAAGATACTCCTTCATTAAAAGAACGCCGTCCCAGACAAAGCCTGTTTCGTCTACCATCGTCCTTGTATCGGAAGTGATAAAAGGTTCGCACTCTGCGCCGTTTATCAGTATGTAATCAAGTATGACAGTCTCTTTTAATGTAAACTTCGGCGCAGTCGGATATCCTGCGCCTCCAAGCCCTACAACGCCTGAGTTCCTGACAGCTTCAAGGAATTCGTCAAGGTTTGTTACCGGTACAGGCGCAGCTTCGAAAGGCGTTTGATTACCGTCTGATTTTATCGTAATTGATACCGCGTTTGTTCCCGTGATGCCATCCAGTGTATCAATGCTTTTTACGGTTCCTGAGACGCTTGCGTGAACAGGCGATGATACAAAACCTGCAGCTTCTCCTATTACCTGTCCGACTTTTACATAGTCGCCGACTTTGACAACAGGATTTGCCGGTGTTCCTGAATGCATCAGCATCGGTAACTTTACTTCCGGCGGAACCGGAATTGTCTGCGGCGCGCACATGGCGGTATTTTTATAATGCGGCGTTTTGACACCGCTAAGCTTCTTCATTGTTCAAAGCTCTCCTGATAATTTTTTGTATTATAATAAAATTAATAAAAATATTAAAGAGTAGCCGCAGCAAAACTCGGTTAGTTTTACTGCGGCTAAGCAGTTTTTCGGGCTAACACCCTGCAAAACTGCGGTATTTAAATGAAGCTCTTACAAAACTGAAGTTTTGCAAGAGCCTCAATATTATAATTTGACTTTTATTACTTTTATATTTAACATATTTTAATGAAAATAAATAAAATATTTGAAACCGCCAAAGATACAGAAAATCGTATTCGGGAATTATCACCTGAAGACAGAAAACAAAAAGAAAAAAGAGATCTTGCGTGTACAATCCATATAAATCCTTCCTGCGAATATCAGGAATTCGAAGGTTTCGGAGGAGCGCTGACAGAATCTTCCGGTTATGTTCTTTCATTAATGCCGTCTGAAAAGCGAAAAGAAATAATAGAAGCGTATTTTTCAAATAGCGGCATTGGATATACTCTTGCGAGAACTCATCTTAACTCTTGCGATTTCTCCCTTGAAAACTGGGCCTGCGTTGAGAAGAAGGACGAAAGCCTCAATTCCTTTTCAATGGAGCGCACTGATAAATATATTACGCCTCTTGTAAAAGAGACGCAGGAATGTGTATCAAAGAACGGGAAATTAAAACTTTTAATTTCGCCGTGGTCGCCTCCTGCGTGGATGAAAGATAACAACGACATGAACCACGGCGGAAAATTGTTAAAGAAGTATTACTCCCTGTGGGCAAATTATTTCGTTCGCTTTATTGATGAACTTGGTAAAAGAGGAATTGATACATGTTCCGTATCCGTACAGAATGAGCCTGCCGCAGTTCAATCGTGGGATTCCTGTATTTATTCGGCCGAGGAAGAGGCCGATTTTGCTGTTAACCATTTAGGCCCTGCGCTGGAAAAATATTCCGGCGGAAAACCTAATCAAAAAAATAAAATAAAAATATTTGTGTGGGATCACAACCGCGACCTTTTATGGGAAAGATTTTCAGCTTCAATGTCGGTGTCAGGCGCGGATAAGTATATTGACGGCGCCGCTTTTCACTGGTATTCAGGCGATCAATATGAAAACCTCGCAAAAGTATCAAAGGCATGGCCTTCCAAATCGTTGATTTTTACGGAAGGCTGCATCGAAGGCGGCCCGCGGCCCGGAGCGTGGTTTTCAGGGGAGCGTTACGCGCATAATATGATAAACGATCTTAATAACGGATGTACAGGCTGGATTGACTGGAACATCGCCCTTGATATGCAAGGCGGCCCCAATCATGTCACAAACAATTGCGACGCGCCTGTTTTGGCTGATACCGAAAAAGGTGAAGTTCATTACATGAGCTCCTTTTACTACATCGGGCATTTCAGTAAATTTATAAAACCGCAGGCAAAGAGGGTAGAAATCAAAATTGACGCTTACAGGACTCCCGCTACCGCCGACGGACTTATGGGAAACATGATGGAAATGTGCGCTTTTAAAAATACTGACGGCACTATCGTTCTTGTTGTAATGAACCGTACTGAAGCCGATATGATTTATGTGCTGAATGCGGGAAGTGAAAACGTGTTAAGATGCCCGCCAAGGGGAATTCAAACTTTGCTTCTTACCTAAGACAGCAATCGATCTTCGCAGCTTTACCTTCTCTTATCGCGCGCGCTTTCTCTCCTTTTATAACTGGCTCATTTACTTCAAGCACTGCGCCGTCTTTGAATGTAATACGGTATGATTGGACAGACGCTCCGTCAGGGCCATAAGTATTTTTCCGTGAATCATTATGATAGACAACTTTACATGAGCCGAGAAAGTTAAAAGAAAAAGTGTTATTCTCTGTGAAAAAACTTTCATTTATGCAGGGTTTTAAAGCAAAACAAAGTTCACCTTCGCAAAGGGTAAACGGTTTAAGCCCGGATGTAATTGCTATCCACATCGAAATAAACTCGGCGGTTGCCCCTGATAGACGCGCGACAAAACCTTGGCCATGAAAAGATTCCTCAGGATGTGCGGAACTTGCGATGAACGAGGAATTTTCAAGGATACTGCGTCCGTACACATCCGGATCAAGGAAGGGAATCAAGGCGGTTTTCGCGATTGTATAAAATTCCCCGGCCATGCCGCTTCGCAGCAGTTCTAAAAGATATTTGTATTCCATATGGAGCCAGACAGATTCATTCTCAAGCCAGCCCGGAGTAAATACGGTGATTCTGCCGATATCCTGCCCTGCGGACGCGATCGGCGCGTTAATTTTAAACATATTAAGTTTTTTATCATAAAGAGGAGATGACAGTATGCTTTTGTGAAAATTCTCCGCGATGTTTTTTTCAGGGCATAAACGCAGGTAATGAACCGGCCCTTCAAGAAAAAGGGGAAGATCCTTTCGTTTAAATGACCTGATTATCAGCGATGGTGTTTTTTCTCCCATCATCGCCCGCATTGCTTCCGTCGCTCCCGCCTGATGATCTCCTGCAGGAGGTTTTGCCCTTGCTTTTGCCGAAGCAGACATGCTTTCATAAGCATTATCATTTATTTCATATGAATCCGGAGTAAACGCGAAACATGTTGGTATAACGCCGTTAACAGAAAGATTTTCGATTTTTTTAAGGCTTTCAAGCAGTTTTCCTTTAATGGCTGAAAGAATTAAACGGATTTCATTTATAGTTAATACAACATCAGTGCCGGAAATACCCAGCCTTGTTTTTTCGCGGAATGATTCTTTTGCTGTATGAGTGCGATCCCAGAAATCAAAATCGCTGGCTGCGGTTTTGGTAATTTCCATTAGTTCGTGAAGCAATTCAGTAACTTCAGATGTTATGGCTGTTTTTTTATCAGAG
>JAIRQF010000025.1 GCA_031256635.1 Treponema sp.
TGGCTTTGCAAAAGCCGCTGAACGCGGCAAGCGCTCCCGCCGACAAAGTACCTGCAACAGCGGCGACTACCGCGCCGGTTACACCTAACGCGGCAAGAGAGAGAGCGGCGATTACGGTAGTAAAAGCGCCCAAATAAATCTGTCCTTCTCCGCCAAGGTTAAGAAGACCTGCTTTCATTGCGATAATAATCCCCAGCGCCCCTAAGATATAAGGAACGCAGGCGTTCAGCATATTCCCAAAACTGAATAAATTCCTGAATGGTCCGATAAAGAAATAGTAGAGCGTTCTTGCAGGAGTGTCGCTTAGTATAAATATTAATAAAATCAAAAATATTATTGAGATAAAAGGAACAATCAACGCACTTGTAAAGAGAATGTTTTTTACATAAAAAATTTTTCTTTTATTATTCATTGCTCCACGCTACTCACTGACAACACCTTGCATGCTTCTGCCAATTTTTTCTTTAATTGACCTGTCGCCGTTATTCGTATAATTACCGGCAATTCTACCCATGTACATTACCATGATTCTGTCCGCAAGAGAAAGCAGCTCATCAAGGTCTGTTGATATCAGAATAACAGCCGCTCCTTTTTTTTTAAGAGCTTTTATCTCTTTCTGTATAAATTGGCTTGCGGCAAAATCCAAACCCCATGAAGGTTCCGAAAAAACAATATAATCCTTAAGACCGCCTGTTTCTCTTGCAAGAATTAATTTTTGAAGATTTCCGCCTGAAAGAGTTGAAGCTTTTTCTTTTATATCAGGCGCTTTTATTTTATAGTTTTCAATATAGCTCTTCGTTAGGTTTTTTATTAAATTATTTTTTCTTCCAATCCAATTCCTGTGATTAATAATCATATTTTCTTCGATAGAGGCTTCCGACGCGCTTCCTACACGAATTCTGTCGGCAGGAACAAACGCAAGCCCCTGTTTACGCAGCTTTCGGATACTAAACCTTGTTATATCTTTTCCCTTGTGCAAAATCTTCCCTGATTCTGGATGCAGAAAGCCTCCCAGAGCGGCTTCTATTACGCCAAGTCCGTTTCCGCCGACTCCCGCAAATCCAAGAATTTCTCCTGAGTTTACCGAAAAAGATACATCATCAAGGAGCGGTCTTTTTTGTCCGCGTCGTGTAACAATAACATTTTCAAAAGATATTACAGGTTTTGAATCTATACTATTATTAGTTATATCACCATCAATTTGCAGTTTTTTTTCTTCATTAGGAACAATCTTCAAGTAATTCGAATTATTTTCTCCAATCATCATATTGGCAATTTCGTTTATATCAATTCCATTTACATCCCTTATGCCGGCTAATTCACCGCGCCTGAGAACTGCCACACGATCGCCTATATGTTTTATTTCATGCAGTTTATGTGTAATTAAAATAACAGATTTTCCGTTATTTGCAAGATTTTTTAAAGTATCAAAAAGCGACATGCTCTCTGTTTCTGTTAATATTGAGGTGGGCTCATCAAGAATTATAATATCCGCGTTACGGTAAAGAATACGGCATATTTCAACCTGCTGCATTTCTCCAAGAGTAAGTTCATTTACTTTAATATTTGTTTTTATTGAAAAATTATTTTCATTTATGATTTTTTGTGAAATAAAGTCAGCTTTTTTTACATCAAGGAAAACGCCCGCTTTTCGCGGCTCAAGCCCCATTACAATATTTTCAGATGCGGTATAATCGCCGAAGAGCATAAAATGCTGGTGTACCATTCCGATATTTCCGTTCTTGATTATTACGCCTGAATCCTGTTTTAAAAGCCCGCAAAGTATTTTCATCAATGTTGTTTTTCCGGCTCCGTTTTCGCCTGCAATGCAGAGAATTTCCCCCTTTAATAAATCAAAACTAATATTGTTATTGGCTTTTTTTTCTTTCCCGGAATATGTTTTACAAATATTTTTTATTTCAATTGCTTTTATCATTTTCGCATTAATCTGCGGAAAAATTATTATTCATAAACGTTTCAAATTTTCCTCTGATGTCCGCAGGAAGACTCTGATAACCCGGATCGTTAAATATAAAGCCAAGATATCCCTGTTTGATGCCGATTGTTTCAGAAATTCCGTATTGTATTTTACCGTTCAAGGCGTTTTCAAGTATTTCCATTGTAAGTTTTTTCTGTTCCATAATTCCGCATCCTGTAACAAATCCGGGAGCGAGATTGTAGGCATTTGTATTATACCAGACAATATACGCGCCTCTTTCGGCAGCGGTTTTTATCAGTCCTTGCGCCGCGCCCCCGGCTATTGCGGTAAACACATCAACGCCTGAATTTATCATTGCAGAAGCGAGTTCCGACGCTTTATTAGCGTCGCTCCAGTTGCCGATTATCCTCATGTCAAGTTCAATTTCAGGGTCTGCAAGTTTTGCTCCTTCAATAAAACCCGGAACCATTTGTCTTGTTAAAAGAGGATATTCCTGAGCGGCGATAAAGCCAATTTTTTTCTGGCTGTTTGCGTAAGGCATCGCGCTTGTTGTAATGAGCCCTGCAAGGTATCCCAGAAAAAGGGACTGTTCATACTGATTATAATTATATGTTCTGATTTGCGGATTGCCTTCATATTCAGCGTCCGCGATTATAAATTTTTGCTCCGGAAACCTGAGAGCGACATTTGCGCTGATTTCAGGCAGCGACGGATTTGATCCGATTACAATATCGTACCCGCCTTCGGAAACCATTTCCGCAAGCTGCTGTTCCCACTGCGCCTGATTCATTCCCGCTTCATAAATTTTTACATTTACATCAGGATATTTCTGAGCGAACTCAAGAGCGCCTTCCGACATCATTTCGTAAGTTGGACTTCCAGCTATAACGCCTGTAATAAAAACGAGCACAGAGAAATTTTCATCTTTTTTTGCCGGCTCATTTTTTCCTGTACATCCGAATGTAAAGAAAATTGATATCAATAGTAAGGAAATGATTAATCTTTTCATTATTTAAATATTAAATAAATATTTTAATAATGTCAATTAAATTATTATCTGTTTTGCTTATACTCATTAAATAAACTTTTATAAATCCCATTATTATTTAAATCAGGTTCATAATGCTTTTCTATTTTAACCATTACCGAAGACGCTTCGGCGTATGATAAATACTTGTCCAGCGAACAGGCGCCTATTACCGCAAGACCCAGTAATTCCGCTTCCTTACACACGCAAACAAGCGTTTTTATTCCCGTAATATCGGCTTTAATCTGATTGAGTAAATCACAGTTTGAAAGTTTTCCTGTTATGTGCAACTGCCGCGGATTTTCTCCGGATTCTTCCATTGCGGCAATAACATCGCGAACCGCAAAGCCAATACCTTCCAGTATTGAGTTTGCCGCATCGCTCCTTTCCGATAAAAGGCTGAAACCTCTCCATGAAGCCTTTAAAGACGCGTCCCAGAGCGGAGAGCGTTCTCCGGCCAAATACGGATGGAAAATAATACCATTACAGCCTGGCTTACTCTCTTTGGCAATGGCGAAAAATTCATCAATATTTTTTAGTCCTAAAATGCCGTATCCCCATTCAATTGCCTTGCCTGTAGTATTAATAATCCCGGATAAATTCCAATACGGTTTTATGGGATGTCTGTAGGACATTAATCTTTTATCATTGACTTTATTACAAGTGCATAAATTTATTCCCTCAGATGAGCCGCTTCTGTCGCAGGCCTGACCCGGTGTTGTTACTCCGCTTCCCAGAATTGCGGCGAAAAAATCAGGCCCGCCTGATATTACAGGAATGTTTTTCTTAAAGCCGTAAAGTTCTGCGTTTTTAGAGGTAATTTTTCCGAAGGGCTCCCCGGGACGGATAAAGGGAGGAAATTTTTCTTTTTCCAATTTTAGTTTTGAAAGAACATCGTCATTCCAGAACCACCGGTCAAATCCTTCACAGGGAAAAACAGTGCGCGCTTCCCCTGTAAGCGCATAGGCAAGATATTCAGGGCATCCCAAAAAACTTTTTGTTTTTTCATACAATTTTTTTTCATTGTTTTT
>JAIRQF010000085.1 GCA_031256635.1 Treponema sp.
TATAAAAAGAAAACTGAACTTAACCGGAATTGCTGTATTAACAGCATTTATCGCTCTTTCAATTACCGCCTGCCCGGACGGTTACTGGACCGGCGGTAAAGGAGAGCATACCGAAACGCTTCCTGCACCAGGCCTAGTGGAATCTATATGGACAGCAATCCCTAGTGGCGAAGGCGCAGGAACCAGCACCTTCGACACAAGCACTATTTATGGCATCGCCTACGGAAACAACAAGTTTGTCGCCGTGGGAGTGGACGGCAAAATGGCGTATTCAGAGGACTAGCAACAGCCTGTTTATTGTTTGTATACAGCGCAATGCGGCAATCATCGTTCATAGAGTGACAGTCACCCGCATTTGCGGTGACTGTCGCCGCAGGCAAAAGTTAAATTGCTTCTGCCAAAAGCATTTCTTTGCGGATAAGTTCATTTACGATCGCTTCCGGGGTTGTGTTTTTGGCTGCGGCTTTTATTCGCAGCCAATCAGCGGAAAAATCGTCCACAAAAATAAGTGTATTGGCTTTTTCTGTATGTTTGGAAAAAAAACCGCTTTTACCATTACCGGACAGCTTCGGCGGATTTTTTGTATAGTATTCATCCAGAGCGTTATATTCATCATCTGTCATATCCGGCATGTTTATCTCCTATATTCTAAGCAATCTGCGATGTTCATTGGTGCATTTCATCGCGTGAAATACCCTAACCGTTTGCTCGTCAATTACATTATACATTATCTCCAGCAAATTCGCATTGCTGTCAAAACCAATCAGCAGATGTTTATCCGGATCATCTTCAAAAACATCATCATATTCCCAATTCAATATGGCATGTCGGATATCTTTTTCGTTAATGCTGTGTTTGAACGCAGATGACGCATATTTAACGAAAACTTCCATAAAATAAATATATCATTAAAATTAAAAGGGAACTACGGTCAATTTGGTATAACAGTTACCTGTGCTTCGTACCCGCCGTGTCGCGGGGTGTTGGTATCAGATACCGTTTTTTTCTATTCAGATTGAAGTTCTTTTCGGACAAGATCGCCTATAATTTGAACCAGCGATTGATGAGTTATTTCAGCCTGTGAGCGAATCGTCAAGCGCGTCCGCTTCTTCATCTGTCATTCTTGCCATCATTTTCTCCTTAATAAACAATAAAAACTTTTGCGGTAAGGCATTGCATGAAAAACGAGTGGAAAATGAGGATCGAGGAGTTAGGGGCAAGTGAGATTTCAAAAGGTATTTTTCCATGCCTTAAAGATTACCGTACAAAAATATCAAATGCCGATTATGTTTTATCCTGATACAAGAGAGCGCACCCTTTCAACAGAGAGCTCAGTTGCTCTGGCAATATCATTGATAGACATTCCCATCCCAATAAGATTACGCGCTGTTTTTTCGCGGCTTTTACAGATTCTTCAAGTGATAATTTTTTCCTGTACTCCCTTATCTTGGCAATGAAAATACTGTAACCATCAAGATTTCTGCTTTTTTCAAGCATCTGCGGATTACGGCCATGATTAATGTTATAAACATGTGTTGTAAGTTCCAATGACTCAATTGATTCTAATCCTTTAATGTTTATAAAAGCGTCGGAAAGACGGAGTTTCATATAATCGGGAAATTGATCTACTCCGTTGTAAAGAACTATAAACTCAGGATATGGTATTTTTACAAGTTTCTTTTGGTAAAGTCTCTCCCTTTCAATTATTTTCTCATATACCCGCCCGATATACATCAGCATTCTGATCGGGATGTTATTATTAATCGTTGACTGGTGTTCTATTAATACTACAAGCTGGTCATTGATCGTAAATGACACATCATTTAACTGTCCCATGAAAAGGACATCGGAAAGAGTGTTAATGCTGATGATTGCGTCCTTTGGAACATCAACGCCTTCTATAGCTGAGTACAGTTCTCTTAATGTTTCCGGATCGCTGAAGAGAGTCGAGAAAACGCTGGCTTTGTGTTTTGTGTTCAGATACATAAATATCTCCATAAATAAGGATAAAACCTTCAAAAGAAGGCTTCCCTATATATGGGTTGAATGTACGGTTTTGCATGACTGAAAATGAAAAACTTGTGTCACATTTTTCTCGATTAGACATCAATATTCGCGGTTAAAATAATTGCAAGAGGCATAAAATGGAAATGGCATATACATTTTGGGAAGAAGAAGGAAGCTGGCTTGTCGGCTGCCTGAACGAAGTAACGGACTCGTCATAAAGCTCTTGTATAAATTTCTGCTATTCCAGCATCTAAGGCTTTCTGAGTATGCCGTATTGGTGAATTACTGATAAATAATTTAAATTTTTTCTTGCCCTGGAACAGCCTCTGCTAAGAATTTTCTTTAAGTTCGCGCAGTTCATGCAATGTGCGAAGTTTCCAGATTGCTTTTTCCTGAATCTGTCTGACTCTTTCGCGGGTAATGCCTAAATATTTTCCGGTCTCTTCCAGAGTTAGGGGGTTCTCGCCTGTCAGGCCGAAGCGAAGCTGAATGATTTTCATCTCCCTGTCTGATAGCTGCGAAAGGATTCCGCCCATTGTTTCCTGCAGGGTCATGGAAAAAACCATTTCGAAAGGTTCGGCCCTTATATCGTCTCTTATCAAATCAGCCAGCCTTGTAAGGTTCCCGTCATCTACAATGGTGTCAAGGCTTGTGGTTTCCTGCGAAAGTTTTACAATTTCCTTTACTTTGGAAACAGGAACGCCAAGATATTCTGATAGTTCCTCTTCGTTGGGATCGCGTCCCAAATCCTGGGTAAGCTGCTTGGCGACATAATAGCACTTTTTTATCGTGTTAAGCATGTGAATGGGAATGCGGATAACACGTCCCTTGTCGGCGATACTTTTTATAATCGCCTGCCTTATCCACCATGTGCCGTAAGTCGAGAAACGGCATCCTCTTGTATAATCAAAACGCTCAACCGCTTCTATAAGGCCGATATTTCCCTCATCAATTAAATCCAGTAAAGACAATCCGCGGTGCTGATAATTTTTAGCAATTGAAACTACAAGGCGCAGGTTCGCGTTAATCATAATATTTTTATAGTTAAGAAGCGCGCTGTCCAAAGCCGTCTTCTCAGATGTTTTATCATCAGGTGAAATTTGATCCGTAATTTCGGCAGTTTCGGTATCAGGTTTCTTTGCCGCCGGATTTTTGTTTTTCTTTTTATCAGCATCCAGTTCTTTTATTTTTGCCCGTAAATTGATTATTTTCTCTCCGATATTTTGCTCTTCCTGAAGCGTTAAAAGCGGAAACCTGGAAATTTGCCTGAAATACAGCGCCAGCGGATCAGATTCCTTTTGCGTTTTTACTCTTTTATGGGGTTTATCCAGTATCTTTCTGGTTTTTTTACCAGCTTTTTTTATTCCTATTTCCATTTTCCACCTCTGAAATTTCAATATTGTGTTACGATCTCGGCGCTAAAGCCGGATCAAGAGGAATTTCACCACGAAAAACCATGAAGAAAAGCTGAGGCTTTTCTGAAACCGTATTTATACCCAATCTTCCCAATTCCATTCCGGGCGTAACCCTGTCCCCGACATTTACCGTTATGATCTGGCAGCCGCCGTACATGTAAAAATAGCCTCCCGCCGCTTCCACAATTACAAGCCTGCCGAATTTTCTCCATGGCCCTGCGGATACTACGCTCCCGGAAGTTATACTCCTGACAGATTCATATTGTTCCCCGTCAATTACTACGCCCATCTGCCCTGTCATGTAAGCAATATTTCCGGGGTTTACAGGCCATCGCAATGTCACTAATACGTTCTGGGTTCCTACCGTACCCGGCACTTTAACAACATCGCCGGCTCTAAGTACATGACCGGAAGAAAATCTGTTTATATCCAGTAAATTCTGTAAAGTAATGCCGTGAGAACGCGCGATACCGTAGAGCGTATCGCCCCTTTGCGCGCGGTAATCAACTAACGCTGCCGGTTGTGAAGTAACGGCGGAAGGCAGAACCGATTCATTGGAAGAGGCTCTTTCATCAGACGGTATAATAAGCCTTTTTCCTACAAAGAGCTTTGAAGGATCTGTGATATTATTGGCTCTCATTAGATCGTCCGCGTTCACGCCGTAAAACCGGGACAGCGAGTAAATTGTATCGCCGCCTGTGACAACATGAATCAAATCTTCAGCGGCACCCGGAAAACCTGCGCACGCCAAAAAAAGGAACAAAATAATTTTTTGCAGACAATTCACAACTCTACATTATCGGCGCAAAAAGCGTAAAACTTGAGCGTGCGCGGAATCAGATAGTATTAGCTAGTATTTTTGCAGTTCATCATACAGATGTTCAATAATTACACCTGCTTTTTCAAACATCGCCATAGAGTCTTCTCCGTCCTGATAACGGCGCTGGCAGACAACGCGTTTTATTCCGCAGTTAATGATTAACATCGCGCATGTTCTGCACGGAGTCATACGGCAATAAAGAGTGGCTCCGTCAATGGGAATGCCCATCTTAGCCGCCTGACAAATGGCGTTTTGTTCTGCATGAACAGTTCTTACGCAGTGGGTAGTTTCCTTGCCGTCCTCATGAAGCATTTTTTTAAATTGATGCCCTACATCATCGCAGTGCGGAAGCCCGGATGGAGCGCCCACATAACCTGTTACCAATAATTGTTTGTCTTTGGCAATTACACACCCGGATCTTCCTCTTTCGCAGGTAGCTCTTTTGGAAATAGCCTCGCAAACTTCCATAAAATATTCATCCCAGCTTGGTCTTTTATAATCGCCCATTTATCGCTCCTTGAAACTTAAATAAATTATAACAGACAGTTTAAGATTAACTTGCTTCAAGAATAATACGGTATTTAAGATATACTTCTTCCAGTGTGTGCAAGGGGCCTGGCGCGTTGACTCTTTTCCGTAGTTGGCAGGCGCCTCTTCTTTCCACGAAAAAATCATAAATCGCTCTTGGGTCGTGATTGTTTACCATTGAATAAACAGGGTTTGAATCCAGATACGATCTCACTTCCTTATGACTTAAGGAAGTGACGCCGTAACGCCTTAATCTGTTTCTGACCTGCAGGATTTCTTCATAAGAAAGGCCGAAAAGAAATTCCTCAAGAGCCCACCGGGTCTTATCATTGGTTGATTCTTCCTTTAAAAAATCTTCCCATTCTGTTTCAGTACCCATATCGATGGAAATACGCAGAAGTTCGGTATTTCCGTCCATTGTTCCAAAGCTGGGCGGAGAGGAGTCCCTTGCGGTCCAGAGTGATGAAAGAGCCATTAAATGACGTATACTGCGCTGATCCGTACCGCTGTCCCAAAGAGCGATAAGGTCATTGGCAAGTTTTGATTTGGTATTGCTGGAAAATTCCGGATCGTCAAGGCAGGAAAAATAGACATCTTCCGCCATAAGGGTAAAAACAATTGAAAAAGTAATGTCTCTTGCTTTTGTGTGCAGTTTATCATTCCCTTCCGTAAGCCGTGTTATAAGCGAAAATAAGTGAAACTTCGCGACAAGAAAACTTCTAAGGGCCGCAACCTTTGCGGGAGTATGCAGAATATGACTTGCCGATGAGAAGAAAAGCAAAGATTCCGTCAGCTGATTTTCATTAACAAGAATATCTTTTACAAATTTTGTTTCTTTTATTGAGGGATAATCAAATACCGCATTCCCAAGATTTTTCAGCTGCCGGAACCTTTCAAGCATCAGCGTATAATCGCCGGTGTCTTTCTCTCTAAGCCATTCCTCGGCTTTTCGAACAAGTATTTCCTCGTCATCCGATAAAACCTGCGTTTCATGCAACGAGGTTTCCCGCGCAGAATGCGTCTGCGTCTGAGCCATAATGTTAACATTATATCATTATAAATAAAATTTGACAAATATTTTTTTTCTGTAAAAAATAGTCTTTCCCCCAAAAAAAGCGTTATATTACTTCCAGGACAGTATAAATCCATTGCAATATTAAGGAATTCGCATGAAAGAAAGAAAATATTT
>JAIRQF010000097.1 GCA_031256635.1 Treponema sp.
TGAAAAGCTGGCATCCGGCAAAACTGTTAAAGCTCTGCAAATGGCTATGCCTAAAACGCAGACTGCGGAAGAATCATTTTCTCAGGAAAACGAATCCATTAAAATTGCTCAGGCGCGCATCAAAGGCTATGAAGGAGACCCTTGTTCTTCATGCGGTTCATTCACGCTTGTCAGAAACGGCACCTGCATGAAATGCGACACTTGCGGAAGCACGACAGGATGCAGTTAGCGCAGTGAGCAGAGAAAATTCTTTAGTGAGTATGAGTGATACATTTTTATTTTACGCGGCATTTATTCCCGGTTTACAGAATATTATCGCTGATGTAATTAAAGAGCGGCTTCCTGACGCGAAGATTCACAAACTCCTTGACGGAGCTGTTCTTTTTGAAACGCAGACCAGTTATGATAAACTTAACTTTTTTTGTTTTAATAATATTTTCGCGGTAATTAACATCCTTGAACATACGAATGATTCTATAATGCTCGAAAAACACTTAAGGTTTATTGGTAATTATAAACCTCAGAATACACAGAGTTGTAAAGATAATAAAAAAGAAATCGAATCAGGAACTTTGTGCGCCTCTATGGTTAATACAGATACAATTGTGAATAATAATAAAAATTTTAAAACATTTCGGATTGTCGTCTCCAATGAAAATGTTCCAGCTTCCATTGATGAAAAGCTTCGTACAGATGCTGAAAAAACAATCTCCCGCCTTTCAGGTTTAAAAGTCAACCGCGCTTTACCTGATACAGAGTTTTGGTTTTTATACAGAAACGAAAAAAACTCACAGGGGCAAAGTTTCTCTGTTTTCATGAAACGCCTTACCCTGCGCCCATCATGGGAAAAAACCCTGCACAAGGGAGAACTTCCTCCACCTCTCGCATGGACATTGTGCCGCCTTGCCTTGCTGAAACACAGTGAAACTGTCCTTGATCCATTCTGCGGCTACGGCTCAATTCCCGATTTTGCGGCGAAACATTTTCACATAACAGATTTAATTTGCAGCGATAATGACAAGCAAGCTGTTTCATATACAGCAGAAAGGTTTAGGAAACGAAAGAATTGTAATTTTCTGTTTCACAACGCTGATTTTTACGATTTGCCATCGGTTATTAAGGAAAAAAGTATTGACGCGATTGTTACAGATCCGCCGTGGGGACAGTACAAAGACATTAATGACAGCGGCTTTCTAAAAAAGATGTTTGAAGTTTTTTATAAACTCCTTAAGGACGGCGGGAGAGCGGTGGTATTGTATTCCAAGGATGACAATTTTTTAAAAGCTGCGGAATCAAACTTCGCCTTACAGAAAAATATTCCGATTTTGCTTTCAGGCAGGAAAGTTGTGATTTATATATTTGTTAAGAAATGATGAAAGTTTAACTATATCTTTTCTTTTTGACAAAAAAGATTATCCAATGGTACAATTACCTCAAGGTAAAAAAGCCAGCTCCGAACCTATCGCGGCGTAAGCGGTTATTCTGCTCGCCGGTTGGGTCGTTAGGCGGCAGGGGAAACCCGGCCGCCCGCCATTTCGCAAAGGAGCCTGACCACTTAATTATTAACTGCTGTGCAAAAGAGCATTAACCGGTATGGTTAGCTGAATGTACAGAAGGGATGGTGATCCCGTGTTTAATAATTAGGTGGTCAGGCTTTTTCTGTCCTTAAGGAGAGAATGAATGGCAAAACAACTAATGATTAAACCGGAAAAATGTATCGGATGCCGTACCTGCGAAGTCATCTGTTCATGGAACAAGGCAAAGAATTTCAACCCAAGAAATTCCGCAGTGTCGATAATTAACTATGAAGAGGTGGTGATCTCAGTCCCGATGATGTGTCTTCAGTGCGAAGAGGCCTGCTGCGTAAAGGTCTGCCCTGTCGGCGCGATGTACAAGGACGAGAACGGTGTTGTAAAAACTGACGCTGCGAAATGTATTGTCTGCAAGATGTGCGTCAACGCGTGTCCTCTTGGAAATGTAACCTTCAGTCAGGGAAACCGTAAAATCGTAAAGTGCGATCTGTGCGGCGGTGATCCCGGATGCGCGAAATACTGCCCCGCGGGATGCATCGTTTATACCGGTGAAGAAGACGGGCTTGGCAGAAAGAAGGCAGCAGCCTTTTCTCTCAGGAATGTATTCGGAGTTCAGGAGGCGGCAAAATGAACGGATGGATGGGAAAATTATTACGGGTCAATCTGACCACAGGAAAAATTTCTAAAGAGCCTTTAAACATGAAAGACGCCAATGATTTTGTCGGAGCGAGGGGCCTTGGCACAAAGATATACTGCGACGAAGTCGATCCAAAAATCGATCCTTTCAGCGCTGATAATAAAATAATGTATATGACAGGGCCGCTTAAAGGCACATTCGCCGCAAGCCCAGGGCGATATGAAGTTGTAACAAAAGCGCCACTTACAGGCACAATAGGAGCCGCAAACTCAGGCGGCCATTTCGGGCCTGAATTAAAGTTCGCGGGTTACGACGGCATCATCGTGGAAGGAGCTTCCAAAAAACCGGTGTACATTTTTATAAATGATGACAAGGTTGAAATCCGCAAAGCGGATCACCTTTGGGGAAAAACAGTTCATGAAGCAACCGATATTTTGAATGGAGAAACATCCGCGGAAGCGAGAGTTGCGTGTATAGGCCCTGCGGGAGAGAACATCGTTCTTTTCGCAGGAATCCTCAATGATAAAAACCGCGCTGCGGGAAGAGGCGGGCTTGGAGCTGTAATGGGAAGCAAGAAACTCAAGGCAATTGTTGTGCGCGGTTCGGGCGGCATCAATATCGCGCGTCCTGAAAAATTCATGGAAGCTGCAGCCGCCTGCCGCGCTAAACTAAAAGCGCATCCTGTCGCAGGCACAGGTCTTCCGGTTTACGGAACTAATGTGCTTGTTAACATCATCAATTCGCAGGGAGCGCTTCCAACAAGGAACTGGAGGGACGGCGGAGAGTTTGAAGGGGCGAATGACACAGGCGGAGAAAGTCTCGCTGAAAAATATCTTGTTAAAAATAAAGGATGCTATGCCTGTTCAATCGGATGCGGCAGGCAGACAATCGTTCCTTCAGGACCGTTCGCGTCAAAAGGCGAAGGCCCGGAATACGAAGCGGCCTGGGCATACGGCGCGTCCTGCGGCGTAAACGATCTCGCCGCAATCTGCAAGGCGAACTTCCTCTGTAATGAGTACGGAATGGATCCCATTACATTAGGCGCGACAATCGCCTGCGCTATGGAAATGTACGAGAAGGGAATCCTTACCGAAAAAGAAATCGGCCGCTCGCTTCCGTTCGGAGACGCTGAGGGAATTGTCGCGATGACTGAGCTTACCGGAAAGTATGAAGGCTTTGGAAAAAAACTCGCGCAAGGATCATTCCGTATGGCGGCTGAAAAGGGAGCAGGCGATTTATCGATGTCTGTAAAAAAACAGGAGATGCCCGCTTACGACGGACGCTCCGCTCAGGGAATGGGTCTTGAGTACGCGACAAGCAATCGCGGCGGCTGCCATGTCCGCGGCTACATGACGTCTCCGGAGCTTTTGGGGCGTGCCTGTAAAAATGGATCCTCTTGTTACCGAGGGTAAAGCCGGAATGTTAAAGGTCTTCCAGGATTTAACAGCGCTGATTGATTCGCTCGGTGTATGCCTCTTTACAACCTTCGGCCTTGGCCTTCCCGAACTCGCCGCCCAATACCGCGAAGCAGTAGGAAGCAGCGAGAGCGATGAGGAAATTCTCATGAAGGGCGAGAGAATCTGGAACATTGAAAAGCAGTTCAACATTCAAGCAGGTGTAGAGAAAGACAACCTTCCGCCGCGGCTTTTGCGAGAAGCCCTTCCATCGGGAGCGGCCAGGGGAAAAGTCACGGAACTTGAAACAATGCTTAAGGAATATTACGCTCTTCGCGGCTGGGACGCCAAAGGAACGCCTACAAAAGAAAAACTCGGCGTCCTTGGCTTAAAATAATTATCATTGTTTACAAATTATGCGGGTCAGATTTTTTGCGTATATCAGAAACTTTACCGGCTGTTCTGAAGCGGATTTTTCGCACAAGGAGACAGCCGGTGAGCTGGCCCGCTTTCTGTGCGATCGTTACGGAAAAAACTTAAGCTTGAAAATTTTCCCTGGCGGCTATTCAAAAGGTGATGAGGAATTCGGCCCTGAGATTATTATTCTGGTTAACGGCCGGCATGTCTGCCATCTTCAGAGAACAAAAACGCCGCTAAATGATGATGACAGGGTGGATATTTTTCCTGTGGTAGCGGGAGGATAGGCGGCAGGAAATTATGGAGAGAGATATGGCGGAAATAAAAATTTCAATTTATGATATAAATAAAATAGTTAAGCAATATCCGAATGACAAGCGTTATTCTCTCGCTATTTTACAGGATTTGCAACGCGGCTTTGGATATGTGCCCAAAGAATCACTTGAAGCAGTTTCCATTTATCTTGGGATAAAAATTTCCGCGCTTTATTCAATGCTCACTTTTTATAAAGCGCTCAGCCTTACACCTAAGGGAAAACACATTATCAAGGTGTGCGACGGAACCGCCTGTCATATCCGCGGAGCGCCCGTATTACTTGACGCACTGGAAAGAGCGTTAGGTGTCAAGGCAGGCGAAACAACCGGGGACGGTCTTTTTTCCGTGGAGATAGTTAACTGTGTCGGAGCGTGCGCAATCGCGCCTGTTATGGTTGTTGACGGTCATTATCATCCAAAGGTAGCCCCTGATCAGATTGGCTCTATTCTGGATAAATACCGTGAGGGAGAAAAAGGTTAAATCGATGGATAGAACTTTGCTGGTTTGCGCCGGCACAGGCTGTATCGCGAACGGAGCGCTAAGAATTGTCGACGCTCTTATCAAGGCTGCGGCGGTTGCGGAAAAGGAAGGTATTTTAAAAATCAGCGTTACGCTTAAAGGCGGAATCAAACCTACAGGCTGCAACGGCTTTTGCGAAAACGGCCCCATAGTAAGGCTCATGCCGGACGATGTTATTTATTATCATGTAAAATCTGACGACGCAAAAGATATAATTAATCATATAGCGGGTAAAGGCGAAGCAGTTGATCGCCTTCTATATAAAAATGACGTGGGGAAAAAAGTTTTATCCCAGAATGAGAATCCGTTTTATTCAAAGCAGCACAAGATTGCGCTTAAAAACTCAGGATTAATCGAAAGCGGAAGCGGAAACGTAAACGACTATTTTAAACACGGCGGATTTGAAGCTTTAAAAAAAGCGCTTTCGATGAGCGCTGATGAAATAATCTGCGAAGTTGAAAAATCCCTTCTGCGCGGCAGAGGCGGAGCGGGTTTTCCAACCGGGCGCAAATGGCGGCAGTGCGCAAGTTACGATGACTTTCCGAAGTACGTTGTATGTAACGGCGATGAGGGAGATCCCGGCGCGTTTATGGATCGATCCATTCTTGAAGGTGACCTTCATTGCGTTATTGAAGGCCTGCTCATTGCCGCAAGAGCGGTCGGAGCAGCTGAAGGTTTCATGTACATCAGGGATGAATATGATCTCGCGCTGAAAAATGTTCACAAGGCTTTAAAAACCGCAAGAGAGAGCGGCTATCTTGGAAAAAACATTTTAGGAAGCGGATGGGATTTTGACATTTCCGTTGTCAGGGGCGGAGGCGCTTTTGTCTGCGGCGAATCATCAGCATTGATGACTTCAATCGAAGGCCGGGTAGGGGAGCCGCGGACCAAGTACATCCGCTCTGTGCAAAAAGGACTGTGGGACAAGCCGACAGTGCTTAATAATGTAGAAACACTCGCCAACATTCCTCACATAATTTTACACGGAGGAGATGAGTTTAAAAAAATCGAAACAAAAACCAGCCCCGGCACAAAAGTTTTCGCGCTTGTCGGAAAGGTAAAACGAACCGGTCTTGTTGAAGTGCCGATGGGTACAACCCTCCGACAGCTTGTTTTTGAAATTGGCGGGGGCGTTACCGGAAACCGCGAATTCAAGGCTGTGCAGACAGGCGGGCCCTCAGGCGGCTGTATTCCCGCTTCTCTTTTGGACTTGAGTCTTGATTTTGAAACTCTTGATAAACACGGATCGATGATGGGCTCAGGCGGCGTTATCGTAATGGATGACCATACCTGCATGGTAGAGGTTGCGCGTTACTACACCAATTTTCTGGCGGAGGAGAGCTGCGGTAAATGCACTCCGTGCAGAGAGGGATTAAGACGCATGCTGCAAATTCTTACCGATATAACAGGCGGTGACGGCAGGGAAGGCGATATTGAAAGGCTGGAAGAGATCGCGGTAACGATGCAGGAAGCATCGCTTTGCGGACTTGGAAAAACCGCCGCGAATCCTGTTTTGTCTACCATTAAATATTTTAAAAACGAATATGAAGCGCATTTAAATGAAAAAAAATGCCCGGCTGGGATATGCCCCGCTCTTACAACTTTTGTTATTAACGATAAATGCAAAAGCTGCGGCCTGTGCGTGAAAGCCTGTCCT
>JAIRQF010000119.1 GCA_031256635.1 Treponema sp.
TGGCTTAGCGCCTCAATTTTGACGGCGGCGGCTTTCATGTCCTTTCCGAGTTCTTTTCCCAATACGCGGAAGTTGGCTTTTACTTCATACTCGACAAGGGCTTCTTCATTGTCCAAAAAAATCAGCTCTTTGACATTAAGCTCTTCGCGGATTATGTCCGCCATTTCAATGAGCGATTTTTTTTCGTCCTCATTGCGCGTTACAAGTTCCGCCTTGCGAAGAGGCTGCCTCATTTTAATATTGTACTGCGAGCGGAGGGAACGGCCGATTGAAACCGCTGACATAACGCAGGTCATGCGGAACTCAAGTGATTTATTACGGCGTTTTTCGATGGGATTTGGAAAATCAGCCAAGTGAACGGATTCGGCATCATCATCGCAGCGCAGATTCCGCCATATAGCGTCCGAGGTAAACGGCATAAAAGGAGCGGCGGCGGTTATCAGCGTTTTAAGAGCTTCGCATAACGTGCCGTAGGCTTCAATCTTGTCGCTGTCATTTTCGCTTCTCCAGAAACGCCGCCGGGATCTGCGGATGTACCAGTTATTTAAAAGATCGATGAACCTTAAAATCGGATCAACGGCGCGGCTGAAATCATACGCATCCAGAGCGGCGCTGACTTTTTCAACCAAGGTCTGCGCCTCTGAAAGAATCCACTGGTCAAGCGGATTAACGGGATTTTCAGGAGCGCCGCTTGCCGAGACCTTATCAATATTGGCGTAAGTGACAAAGAAACTGTATGCGTTCCACAGCGGTATTATTATGCTCTTCATTATATCGCGCACTCCTTCGTCGCTGTAACGAAGATCATCAGCTTTAACGACCGCTGAATGTACAAGAAAGAGGCGCAGCGCGTCCGCGCCGAACTGGTTAATCACTTCGTTCGGATCTGTAAAATTGCGAAGGCTCTTGCTCATTTTTTTCCCGTCCGCCGCAAGCACAAGCCCGTTGACGATGCAGTTTTTAAACGCCGGTTTTTTAAATAAAGCGGCGGCAAGAACGGTCAGCGTGTAAAACCATCCGCGCGTCTGATCAAGTCCTTCGCTTATAAAATCCGAAGGAAAATGATTATCGAAAAATTCCTTATTTTCAAACGGATAATGATTCTGCGCGTAAGGCATGGAGCCTGATTCAAACCAACAGTCAAGAACTTCGGGTATCCTCTTCATTGCGCCGTTACAGCCTGTATTGGAACAGGGGACTGTGATTTCATCAACAAAATGCTTGTGTAAATCTTCAGGATATATTCCGGACAGTTCTTTCAATTCGGCGCGGCTTCCGACGCAGATTGTCTTGCCGCATTCTTCGCATCTCCAGATTGGAAGCGGATTTCCCCAGAAACGGCTTCGGCTGATTGCCCAATCCCGCGCGCCTTCAAGCCATTTGCCGAATCTTCCTTCCTTGATGTGTTCGGGCATCCAGTAAATTTTACTGTTAGCCTCCAGCATATCATTTTTGATTTTTTCCACACTGACAAACCAGGAGCCGACGGCGCGGTAAATAAGAGGGCTTGAACATCTCCAGCAGTGAGGATAGGAATGTAGAATTTGATCGCGCTTTACCAGTTTGCCTTCGCTCTTAAGTTTTTCAATAATTGCCTTATCGGCGTCTTTTACAAAGAGCCCCGCAAAATCTGTAACTTCGCCTGTAAACCTGCACTCACCATCAACAGGACAAATGACAGGGATGCCCGTTCCTTTTAAAACGCGCGCGTCATCTTCGCCGAAACCGGGAGCGGTATGCACAATGCCTGTTCCGTCTTCTGTTGTGACATAATCTCCAAGAAAAATACGGAAAGAGAAAGGCGCGTCTTTAAAATACGGAAAAAGCGGCTCGTATTGAATGCCGGCAAGTTCGCCGCCTTTTTTCCGCCAGATGATTTTATAATCTGTTTCATTTTTATAATACGCGGGCAAACGGGCTTCGGCGAGTATATAGCGTGAGCCTGTGTCGGAGAGATCTTCGATAAGAGCGTAATCAATGTCAGCTCCCATGGTCAGCGCCAGGTTTGAAGGAAGCGTCCAGGGAGTAGTTGTCCACGCAAGAAAATACGTATTCTCAGGAATATTTTTTACATTATCTTCTGCTGTTTTAAACCTTACAGTTATCGCAGGATCGTGAACGTCTTTATACCCGCCAAGATTAAGTTCATGATTTGATAAAACTGTCGCGCAGCGCGGACAATACGGGAGAATGTAGTGGCCTTCGTAAAGAAGTCCTTTTTCCCATAACGATTTCATTACCCACCAGATTGTTTCCATGTAATCCGGAGACATTGTTTTATAATCATTGTCAAAATCAACCCAGCGGCCAAGGCGCGTTATCGTCGCCCTCCATTCTTTCACATAACGCAGGACGGAAGCGCGGCAGGCTTCGTTAAACCTGGCGATGCCGTACTCTTCGATTGCGGATCTTGAGGACAGGCCAAGCTCCTTTTCAATCAGGTTTTCAACAGGAAGGCCGTGGCAGTCCCAGCCGAAACGCCGCTCAACTTTTTTGCCCTTCATGGACTGGTAGCGCGGTATTATGTCTTTAATCGTGCTAGGTACAAAATGCCCGAAGTGAGGAAGGCCCGTGGCAAAAGGAGGACCGTCATAAAAAACAAATTCATCCGAATCCTTTCTTTGCGATACGGATTTTTCAAAAATATGGTTTTGTTCCCAGAACGCAAGGACTTCTTCCTCAAGTTTTGGGAAGCTTACTTTTGCGTCAACCGGTTTATACCGCGGGGCGCTTTGCTGGATGCACACAATTCTCTCCTGTTAAATAATTGAAGACAGTATATTAAAAAACAGGTTTTTTTTCTATTGGAGGAGCCGGTGACGGTCACTTTGCATATTTTTGTAACAATTAATTACTGTAATTTAATCCCGGAATATGAAACGGGTACCAGCAGTGCGAACAGGTAGCCGCGATGTATTCTTTTGTCCATGTGCTGCTTCCTCTAAGGCGCCTGTAGGCTCCTGCGCCTCCTGCCTGATACTTGGCGCGTAAATCACCGGGGAAAGCATTCGCGTTTTCAATATCAACCCAGCCGCCGATGATGACCCAGGTAAGGTTTGTGCATCCGGCAAACGCGTTTGCTTCGATCCATGTGCCGGCACCAATACCGATATAAACGCTTTCAAGGCCTGTGCATCCGCGGAAAGCGTTTGCGCCTATGAGCGTTACGCTTCCGGGAATACTGACATCGGTAATGCGAGTGATGTTCTGGAACGCACCGCTGGCAATATTAGCCACCGGTCTATTATTATAATGGGTGGGTATAATCACTTCATCTCTAATCGAATTATTTGCCGCTCTGACCTCGCGTCTTTCAATATCACCACCATCGAGAGTGGTAAACCTCAGTTTATTCAATGTCGGCACCAGCACTTGCGCGAAAGCTAATCCCGATGCGGTAATCGTGAGAAATACTATACTCAATAATACCTTCAATTTCATAAAAACTTCCTTAATTAAAGTTTATTTATTTAGAGCCAAAGCCATGCTTACACTTGTCACTTTGAGTAAATCCAAACCAGTCAAAAATTTCCCTTTCATTTTTTACCCTTTTTGGCTGATTGTTTTTCTTCCGGCGCCGTCCAATTATCTTTGATATTTTCCCGCGCGCGGTACATCACGTGGTATAGCATAGCGTCGCAGTTGTCAAAATTTGTGGTGTGCTCCGGATTGACAAGAGAGTAACTGTCGTAACGGCGGTCATAGACATAGTCCCCGTGATCGCATACGCCAAGAGTAAGCTGGATGGGGTAAGCTTCATTTTCATTTCTTATTACCTTTTCGCGGACACAAGGCCCGAATACATTGCCAATCTTGCTGTTATTATTTTTATAGTACTCGCTGTCTATGTATTCTTTTCCCAGATGATAAAGGCGCACGCTGCGGCAGTTAAAACCTCCGATTAGAAACAGGAAGTTAAAATAAGCTCCGGGGATGGCGGCGGCGTCTTTATTTTCTACGTATGAATATCTATAACTATATCTGTAGTCGCCGTATGTTATCGCCTTCATTCTGTCATCCAATTCATCTTTGCTCAATCCGGTCTGTAAAACCGCAAGCGGATCAAGGGCTGCAATGTTTTTCGCTTCATCATAAATTCCGCGCAGCCATGGATTATAATTAAGATGGTTTTCTACTCTGTCCATAGTTTCCTCTAATCTTTATATTTCAGACGTCCCGTAAATATCACTTATAAAACCGCTCCTTTATAGATTACTTCCGCTTTACAAACGGGAACTTTTGAAGATTGTGATACACTCCTGTATCGCTGGCAGGATCAGTATAAAAGATTTTTTTTCTTCCATCCGGATCCCAATGCCCTTTCCACCGGGTTTTACGCATTTGGACTATGTCATCCATCGAAACCCCGTTAGCAAACATTTTCCATTCGCTTTCATACCATGCTTCATGCTGATACAACGCGTATTTATGATTATCGTACTGAGCTTTTTTTGCAGTGTTTTTTTCGTCTTTTACTTTTTGCCCTGCTGTTTCGCATGCGGAATCTACAAGACAATACCCTAAATCCACTAAACCAATTATGGGGTTCGCCATTCCGGCTATTGATTTCGAAATTGAACCTGTCAGTATTATTATATCATGTATATAATCGTTTTTCACACTCTTACTGGTAGTTTTACCGTAATTAAACACACATTCTATGATTTTTAAAACATTTAATAATATATCCTTAAACGTTAAAGCTTTACCGGCAATTCCAAGCTTTTTATTAACGCTGTCGGGAATATCTTTACCGAAATCATCAACCTTATCAATATATTTCTGAATATTTAACTTTTGTATTAAACTCTGTATTTTTTTTAAACCGGCGACAAGTTCTTTTAGTTCGCTCGAAGTCGTCATAGATTCAATCGAAAGCGAAAGCTTGTCCAGAGCATCCGCTCCGGCGATATCCTTCACCGCATTATCTTTCGGCGGCTCGCGTAATGTTTTTGCGGATATATGCTTAATATCCGCAACTTTATAACCTGTTTTATTTTTATACTTCGCGACTGCCTTACTTGTAGCCTCTGTTATGGCATCAGCCGAAGAAGGCGCGTCAATTTCAAAAATTTCCTCCTGCTTCGGGGTTACTCTTATTTGCATCTTCACTTCATATTTTCCCTTACTCGATCTTTCATTAAGAGCTTCAATAGCAGCCATGTTTTTCTCCGTGTTTAATGCCCGCAGGCAGAGTAACATCCTATATAGATGTTTATTTTACTTATTTGTTTTATTTTACTATGCATTATGAAAGATTGTCAAGAATACGCATTGCCTTATAAAAAATCTAGCCCAAATTATAATGGTTTCTGCTTGGAATGTTTGTAAATCTGCTGATATCTTTTTCTCCTTATTACATGTTAGACTGCCATACGGCGGCCTTAAGGCGGCAAGTTTATTTTTAGAGTAATTATGGTGAATAGTACTCTTTACAAAAATTACCGAATTCTTTCATGTCTTTAAAAGCTGATACGCCGGAAAGCGCAACGCTGGCGATCGGTATTACCTTGGTTCCCGCGGACTTTGCAGCCAGTTTTACCGCATCTGTTTTCAATCTTGC
>JAIRQF010000178.1 GCA_031256635.1 Treponema sp.
GTCGCGCGCGGCGTGTGCGAAATAAAAGACGGTTTCCTTGCCAGCGTTGATGAACTTTTGGCAATCGGGAAAAAAGATGGGCGTATTTTTAACACAGCGCCTGACGGTACGGAGCGGAACCTTTCTCCCGATACTCCGGTATCAATGAATTTCTGGGGATTTTCACCTGATATCCTGCCTGAGTTTCAAAAATATTTTGATGACTTTTTAAAAACATTCGCATCTGACATAAAGGGACAAATTAAAAGCGAATGTTATATTCCGAAAGCCGTTGATTACTTTATCCAAAACGGAATTGCAAAAGTAAAAATTCTTAACGCAAACTCAGACTGGTTCGGCGTTACATACAAAGAAGACAGGGAAGACGCGATCAGGAAAATTGACAGGATGACATCTGAAAGCGTATATCCGCCTTCATTATGGTAAACGTAAGAGGTTAATATGGGAAGAAAAATTATTGACTGGTTTATCCGGTTATTAAAAGGCGCAGCTATCGGGATGGATTTTGTTCTTCCCGGAATCAGCGGAGCTGCGCTGGCTGTTGTTTTTGGATTATATGAAAGAATTGTGGAGTTTATCGCGAACATTACAAAAAATTTTGTAAAAAATGTTTTATTTTTTATTCCTGTAGGAATAGGCGGATTATTGGGAATCTATTTAATTTCGCACCCCATAAGTTTTTTAAAAGAAAATTATTTAACTCCTTTTTTGTGGTTCTTTGTCGGCGCGATTCTGGGAACAATGCCGGAGTTATGGCAAAAATCCGGCGCTAAAGGAAGAAAACCCGTCCATGTTATTTTATTAATTTGTGTATTTATTGCCGGTACAGCTGTATTTCTTTTGACTCTTGGAAGGTCTTTGGGAATAGAACCAAACCGCATAATGGCGTTTTTTATCGGGGCCGCGGTAGCGTTAATTGTTTTTATCCCCGGATTCAGTTCATCAACATTTCTCCTGCTTTTTGGGTTATATGACATAGTTATTCACTCATATAAAAATTTCAGCGAGAACTTATCCTTCTTAATTCCTTTTGCATTGGGAATACTGATTTTCGTTTTTCCTTTCTCAAAAGGCGTTGAGTTTTTAATAAAAAAAGCATATTCCGTTTTTTATCACATTATTATTGGATTTGTTCTGGCTTCCGCTGTCCTTGTCGCCGCCATCGCTTCAGGCTGGCGTCAGGAGGGAGGATACTATAATTATCTGCAAACCGGAACTATCGCATGTGTTATCACATTGATCGCCGGAGCAGTTTTTTCATACTGGATGTGTAAAATAAGCAAAAAATACGAAAAATAGTTTTGATTTAAATCATTAGTCAGTAATTCACCAATATGGTATATGCGGAAAGCCTTGGTGTGCTAGAATGGCAGAATTATATACATGGCATTAGTGACGAGTCCATTAGTTCGTTTAGGCTACTGAACTTTATTTTGAATATTTTAATTTACAATACATATTGATAATTAATGGACTTGGTAACATGGCGATTGTAAACGCAGCCATAGGCGCAACCAAGGCTTTCCGCATATGCCATATTGGCGACCTGTTTACAGATATATTAAATTATGCTTTTGCATAGTATCTGTAATAATTATTTAGACTTAATCGCCAATATGACGGCTGTGCGCGGCATTGGGAGCGCCTATGGCTGCGTTCAACAAATGTTGTGTTTGTGAATCAGCTCATTTTCAAAATTTGAATTAATTTTTAATGATTAATAAATTATAGCTGCCTTGACGAACGAGCAGACTCGTCACAAAGCTCTTGTAAGAAATCCTGCCATTCTAGCTTCCCAATGCCGCGCATAGCCGTCATATTGGCGGATATGTTATAAATATTCATAACAGATAATTTTATAAAAATCTATAATAAATTCTTCTTGTTGAATCCATATTTCCCTTATATAATTAATTATTAATTAAATTCCGGAGGGTATTATGGCTGAACTAAAAGGTTCAAAAACCGAGCAAAATTTAAAGACGGCGTTCGCCGGCGAGTCGCAGGCTCATGTTAAATATCAATATTATGCGTCAAAAGCGGAAAAGGACGGTTATCAGCAGATTGGCGCGATATTCCGCGAAACTGCGCTTAATGAAAAAGAACACGCAAAAATTTGGTTTAAGTTCCTTCACAATAACGAAGTTCCCGCGACAACTGTTAATTTAAAAGACGCCGCAGACGGTGAGAATTTTGAATGGACTGATATGTACGCGGGTTTCGCGAAAACAGCGAAAGAAGAAGGCTTTACAGAAATAGCCGCGTTATTTGAAGGCGTAGGTAAAATCGAAAAAGAACATGAAGAGCGTTACCGCAAACTGCTTGCGAATATTGACGGAGGACTTGTGTTCTCGCGCGGCGGCGATCAGATTTGGCAATGTTCAAACTGCGGTCATATTGTTATCGGAAAAAAAGCGCCTGACTCCTGCCCGGTTTGCAAGCATCCAAAAGCGTATTTCGCGATTAAAGCTGAAAATTATTAAAAACACTTGCGAACGTACTCATTAATTACTACTTAGTGATGATAGAAATATGAGTGAAAAAGCGGTTGTCGCCATGTCGGGCGGCGTTGACAGTTCTGTTGCCGCCGCCCTTATGCTTGAACAGGGTTATCACTGTGTCGGTATAACGCTCAAACTTTATAACGCTGATGCCAAGCAGAATGTTTGTGAAACAGCGGCGCAGTCCCGCGGATGCTGTTCTCTTTCTGATGTAAATGAC
>JAIRQF010000043.1 GCA_031256635.1 Treponema sp.
GAGCGGCGGAACTATATCAATCAATGAAGCAATACATGGCGGCGGTGTTGGGTTGAGTAATTCAACGTTTACAATGAGCGGCAATGCTGATATTTCAAGTAATACTGCTAAAAACGGACATGGCGGTGGTGTTCTTGTGGGGAATAACAGTACCTTTACAATGAACAGTGGAACTATATCAGATAATCATGCAATAAATGGCGCCGGTATAGGTGTAGATCAGGCATCGAGGTTTATTATGGAAGGAGGAACAATTACTAAAAATATTATATCTTCTGAATACGGGCACGGCGGCGGTGTAGCTGCAGGTAACGGTAGCACTTTTATCATGAACGAAGGAACTGTTTCAGAAAATGAAGCTACGTATGGCGGCGGTGTAAGTATAGACAGCGGCGCTAATTTTATATTAAACAACGGAACAATTACAGAAAATACTGCCAATCACCACGGCGGCGGCGTGCGATGTAATGGAACATTTATAATGGGAAATGGAACTATTTCAGGTAATTATGCTGGTCAATGGGGTGGCGGTGTTAATGTGGAAGGCGGTATCTTTACTATAACAAACGGAACTATTTCAAATAATGAAGCTGAGTATGGCGGTGGTGGTGTTCATCAAAGCGGAGGAGAATTTAACATGGACGGAGGAACTATTTCAGGTAATATTACTACTAATACAAATTCAGGTGGTGTAGATATAAGGAAAAGCAGCAAATTTTCGAAAACCGGCGGAATTATATACGGTAATGAAGCAGGTGATCTAAGGAATACACACAATGCGATATACACGGCAATAGATCTTTATAATAATTATCCAATGATAAGAACATACACTGTAGATGCAACAGAAATTTTATCTTATGACGGAACTAGATCTTCGCCAGAAACAACAGGAACATGGGAGCAATATTAACCACATGAAAAACGCCTTATTAATTATCATTCTGCTTCTTCTCCCTGCTCTCCTCTGCGCGCAAACGGCAAACGCGGTTGAGCAGCTCCTTGCGTCTAACGCCGTTACCTTTGAAGAAGCGGCGTGGCTTGCGCTTGAAGCGGCGGGCGTCAATTGGACCGAAAATACAGGAGTTAATGATACTTCTAATTCCAGCCGGGCTTTCAGTTACGCGCAAAGCAGCAAATGGCTGTCCGCGAAAGCGGCTCCTTCGCAGAAAATAAAATTAAATCAAACCGCGCTTCTTGTCATGCAGGCGTTTAGAATAAAAGGCGGACCTATGTATTCAATATTCAAAAGTCCGCATTACGCATACCGCGAAATAGTTTATCAGAAAATTATCAACGGCAGAATTGATCCCGCAATGACAGTGTCAGGCGATATGCTTCTTTACATCATAAACCGCGTTTTTTACCTGATAGAAACCAATAATTTAAAAGCGCCCGCAATACCGGAGCCAAAAATAGAAAGACGCAGCCGGGAGACTCTCGCTCTGGCGGAAGAAATTAACGCGCAGATTGAAGCTATGGAAATAGAGGACGCAAGCGTAAGGGTGACAGACGAAGGAATAACAATCAGCCTTTCAAACATTCAATTTGTGGCAAACTCCGCCGCGCTTCCTGAAAACGAAAAAAATAAAATACATGATATTGCGCGCATACTGGAATCTATTCCTTCGCGCAGAAATCTTTTAATATCAGGACACACAGCGCTCGCGGGCACCCGCAGGGAGCAGCTGCGCACATCAAGAGAAAGAGCGCAGTCGGTGGCTGATTATTTAATTGAGCTGGGCGTACGCAGCGCAAATGAATTGATCGTACAGGGATTCGGATCCGATCGTCCGCTTATGGATAACAACACGCGTGAAGGAATGGCTCTTAACAGACGGGTGGAAATCACTCTGCTGGAGGAGCAATTATGAAATTCAAATTTTTAACGGTTTTTATATTGATTTTCTTCTTTGTTTTTTCGGCGCATAAACAGGAACTGCGCGCGCTTGATTTTGGTTTAGTAATTGAACAAAACGCGGATTACGCGGCGCAGGATATAAAATTCGCCGAACCGGGATTGGAATATTCAGGCGTTGTTATTCCGCGCGTATCAGGTTTTTTAGGCGCCAACGGCGAGTTTTATATTTCCGCCGCGTTCAACTACAGCATGGAAGCGCTAAAAGAATTTAATTTTTTTACAGCGCCCGATCTTCTGCGGACGGAAGCTGTTATGCGCTTTGGCGCAAATGAATTATCAATCGGCAGAATGTACTACCGCGATCCGATGGGAATAATCGCAGAAGGACTTTTTGACGGCGCGCAATTGTCTTATGACACAAGAGAGGGAACATTCAGCATCGGCTGCTGGTACACAGGATTGCAGTATAAAACCAGAGCTGCAATTTATATGACAGAAAATGAATATAAATCCTATCATAACAAACTGGATTATAGCAGCTTTACTGATTCCTACTTTGCGCCTAAACGCCTTCTTTCACATCTTGGCTGGCAGCGCCCGTCCGCAGGAGGGATTTTTGACATTAACTTGGCAATAATTGAACAATTGGATATATCAGGCTCAGGATTACACAGCCGGTATATAACGGCGAAAACCGCCGTGCAGTTAAAACAAATTATTTTAACTGTGGGCGGATGCCTGGAGTTGATTGACAATCGCGGCGATGTTTCCGCCGCATTTGCGGGAAACGCCGGCATTACATGGATTCTTCCAACAAGGAATGAACAGCATATTTTAATGCGCGGAATTTATTCCAGCGGAACAGATACGGACAATTCCATCAGCGCCTTCCTGCCGCTGACGACTATTCCTCAGGGGGATCTGTTAAACGCAAAACTTTCAGGATTATCGGCGCTGTCGTTTAACTATCTCGCGCGATTCGGTAAAACATTCGCATCAGATTTGAGCGCGCAATATTTTATCAGAAGCGATACGCAGTCTTATTCAGGTTATCCTTTAATCGGCGAAAAAGACAGCGAAGGAATGTTATTGGGCGCGGAATTTTATCTGCGTTTTATTTGGAGCGTTTCTACAGGCATTCAGATAAATTTCGGAGCGGGAGCGTTTCTGCCCTCGCTGGGCAATGCTGCACCGGACGCTGATATGCTGATAAGAGCGCATTTAAAAGCTGTAATATCAATATTTTAATATGGAGAAAAGTATGAAAAGAAAAGTTTTTGCATTAACATTTTTATTTATAAGCGCTTATACATTTGTGCCTGCCGCCCTGTCCGCGCAGAGTGAAATCGGAATAATCAGACAGATGAACGGCACTGTCGAAATAAAAACAGCAAACGCGGATATTTTTACAACGGCAAAAGCGGGAGACAAAATAACGCAAGACACAGTCATATCAACAGGTTTTAGAAGCAACGCGATTATCGAGATAGGCTCATCATTAATTATTGTCCGCCCGCTGACGCACTTAACATTAGCGCAGTTACAAATAATGGAAAATGAAGAATCGGTAAATATAAATCTTCAAGCGGGAAGAGTACGCGTTGACGTAAAACCGCCGTCAGGAACAAAATCGACCCTGTCGGTACAAAGCCCTTCATCGGTGGCTTCTGTGCGCGGAACAAGTTTTGAATTCGACACCCGCAAT
>JAIRQF010000053.1 GCA_031256635.1 Treponema sp.
CCAATTAAACGGAAGAAATTTTCCATGCGCATAACGCCGTCCAGCGTGGCTTGTCCTAAATCCTAGAATGCGCCGCCTACCCCCCAGACTTTGGCAGCGAACCGCGCGAAGCGGGGAGTGCCGTCTTTAATGTTGAACTTTATCCAGGCAGGGAACATGATGGCAAGTCCCGCTCCGTGCGCAAGATCGAATAATGCGGACAGTTCATGATCCATGGCGTGGCTTGCCCAGTCGCCTATGCTTCCGGTGTCCAGAAAGCCGTTATGCGCTATCGCGCCTGCCCACATGATCTCCGCTCTCGCGTCGTAGTTGTTCTCTCCGCCTGAGAAAATTTTTCTTGCGTTTCGGATGATGGTTCTCAGCGCGCCTTCGCAGAATTCATCTGTAAGCTCTACATTGGGCTCTTTTGTAAAATAGCGTTCCATGATATGAGCCATCATGTCAGTTATTCCGCATGCGCTCTGGTACGGCGGCAGCGAGTAAGTAAGCTCGGGATTCATAATCGCGAAAACAGGACGGTTGAACGGAGAGTTTACTCCTCTTTTCCACGATCCCTCTTCGTTTGTGATAACGCAGCTAAGGCTGGATTCGCTTCCTGCCGCCGGAATTGTAACAATTGATCCTACAGGCAGCGATTTTTCCGGGGATCTCCTGCGCTCAAAAAAATCCCAAACATCGCAGTCATGAATGGAACCGAATGCTATCGCTTTTGCTGAATCAATCGCGGAACCTCCTCCGACAGCAAGGATAAGTTCCAGCTTTTCTTTCCTTGTAATTTCGATTCCTTTTCTTACAAGCGATAATCGCGGGTTTGGAAGAACGCCTGTCAATTCCACCCATTCGACACCCGCGCTTTTTAAGCTTTCTTTTACCTTGTCGATTAGTCCAGAGCGGACAGCAAAGCCGCCTGAATGGTGCAGCAATATTCGTTTGGCGTAAAGGGCGGTTTCGCTTCCAACCTGATTCTCCGTTCCCTTTCCGAAAATTATTTTTGTCTTATTGTAATAAGTGAAATTTTGCATATATCTCTCCTATATTAATAATAATATTATATGTTTTTATCGAAAGAGTAAATAGTTTATTACTTTCAAATGATATACAAATTATATCTAAACAAAGAGATATTTCATTCTAAATCGTATGAGTATATTTTAAAAACGTTTTTTTGCTCATTTATTCTAATTTTTAATATTTGATTATATTTTATACCAAATTCATCAAGTTTAGAGTAAATAAAATCATCGTTTTTATGAATCGGATTAAAATATATTACATTGTATTTATCTCCATCTTTATAAAATGGAAGTTCTTTATATCCATAAAAAGCAGCAAAGCTTCTCACATTAGAATGATGATCAATACTCATATTTATCAGTTGTGAATTTGCATCTGAATCTTTTGAGATATAGGCTTGGGCTTCCTGATATAAATCCCAACCACCGCCCGGTTCGTCAAGTTCATTCAATATTAGCAAAAGAACAAAAAAAACAATAAAAATATTTGTAAATAATTTCGCTTTGTTTGTAAATGTTTTATCAATAAATATTGTTATAATTTTTAATAAAATAAGTGCGACAACCGCGATTATAAAAGGATATAGAATGATAATGTATTTTCTCTCTAATAAAGGCCGGTAAAATGAAATGCTAAAAGCTATAAGGTATATTACAGACGAAATAAACAGCGCATAATTAATAAATATTTTACAAGAGCTTGATATTATTGTTGTATATAAAAATTTACGTTTATATAAGTACATTGCTCCAAGAAGAACAATTACTAAAGCGGTATATATGAAATCACGTCCTGGTTTTTGTATCCATGAATTAAAATTTTGATCAAGAAGAGCTTTGTTCAGGGCAGTATAGAAAAAGTATGGTAAAAATGATAACGCGATTATTATATTGCCTGCAAAAAAAACAATTGTTTTTTTCTTGGTTAAGGTTTTTGTATTTGTTAAATAAATTACAAAAAATAAAAAAGAAGCGAAAACCATTAATATACCGTAATAATGCGTATTAACCAGCAAAATGGTCGGAATAATGTAACCTGTTAAATTTTTAATGGTTAAATTTTGATTTTTTATTATAATCAAAAATCTATCAGCAGAAATTACCGCTAACAATACAACTAGTATGTAACTCCTTGTTTCTTGCGAAAACCCGATAAAGTATTCGCTGACAGACATATATAACACAGCCATAAAAGCGGCTTTTTTATTCGCGAATCGTTTTATTAATATGTAAAGCGCTATAATCGCAGCTGTTCCTGTAATTATGGATAAAAAACGTCCGCTTTGTTCTGTCCAGCCAAAAATTATAAACCATACGCGGAGCAGTATAAAATAAAAAGGCGGATTTCCGGGATCTCCGAATGTATTTATAAAAGGCTTGTTTGGATCAGAAGCTATGACAGATGAGTATAATTCATCGTACCAGGATGAATGGAAATCATATCCGTTAATTCGTAATATGAAACCTGTTAATGCTATAAAGCACAATAAAGCGTATTCCGCCAATTGAGTTTTTTGTTTTATTATAACTGAATAAATATTATTAATGTTATTGCGGAATATTATCAATATAACAAAAAGGAAGCACCATGTTATAATAAATTTATCCGGATGATAAATAAAATATGATATGGTCTTAACTGTAAAATTTAAATCTCCATACCAATTAATCCACGGATGTATTTTTAATAATGAAGAAATAAAAGATTTCTTATATTCTAAACCGCGCAGCTCATACAGCATGAAACCATTATGTTCTTCTCCCTGAAGATTCATTACATCATTATGAGAGAAATAAAATAATTTATTACCGATAAAAATACTGATTCCGTTTATCGCGTCCAATGTTTCATTTGCCGATTCTTTTGGTATGCGAAAAAATAATGTTCGAATAAATGGAGGAAAAGGATTTCCGTTGTCAATTTTGCTATATAAGACAACCATAGGCAATGTATTGATATTGTCCCTTGATAATCTTAATTCAATATCGCCGCTTTCTAAACGGGCGATAACTGTAATAAACGATTCATATAGTTTATTAATTTCAATATTTACATGAACGTTAGCTTTTATATCCTGAATGGAATTATAATTAATTTTAAGGCTATATATGAACGAAATACATATACCAATAATACAGCAGCAGATTAAGATTATATTTCGCGGTAATTTCATGTTTATTGTCCTTTTTTCTTAAATACTACATATTTTGATATGAAAAAATTAATCATCATTCCCGCTAAAATGCCGCAGGCCTGAGCGATAAATTTATACGGGAGGTTCAAATAAATTATCATTAACTTCATGACTGTGATGTTTACAAGAAGACCGCCGAGAGACGCGCAGATAAACAGAGCCCATTTTTTAAATGAAGGTAATATAGACGCTGTCGTTTTTTTAAAAGACCAGAAGTGATTGATAAAATAATTTTGTGTCGCGGCAATAAGGAAACAGCCGATACTGACAGGTATTTCATTTAATCCAAGCAGATCAGCGCAAAGAAAAAAGATTATTAAATTTGTTACTGTTCCCAGTCCGCCTGTCACGGCGAATTTAAAAAATTCAAGAAGAGAAGGATTATTATCTGTTTTTATTTTTATTACATTCAAAAGCGCTTCAAGAAATATTTTCTTTGACATCTTTGATTTGCCTTGTTTGCGATCTGAAAATATTATTGGTATTTCCTTTATAGAGCAGCCGGCGCGGTATGCCTTATATTTCAGTTCGATTTGAAATGAATAACCCTGAGAAATAATGGATGACAAATTTATTTTTATAAGCGCGTCTTTGCGCCACATGTTAAAGCCGCCTGTAAGATCGCGGATAGGGCATCCAAGTATTATTCGTGAATAAATTGATCCGCCTTTAGAAATCACGTTACGAAAAAATGACCATCCTTCAACGCCGCCGCCTTTTATATTCCGGCTTCCAATTACAACATCATGGGTTTTTATTTCTTCCAGCATTACCGGAATATATTCCGGCTTATGTGAAAAATCAGCGTCTATCTCAATAAAAACATCCCATGGACCGTTCCATGCATGGTTAAAGCCGGCAAGGTAAGCTGCCGCAAGCCCTTCTTTTTCTTTTCGATTTAAAATAAGCAGCCGATCAGGATAATCTGCGGAAATTTTTTCGGCAAGATTCGCCGTTCCATCGGGAGAATTATCATCAACTACAAGAATAGCGGCGTCAGCAGGAATATTGCTAAATACCGCCTTTATAAAAGGCTCAATATTATCAATTTCATTATAAGTAGGCGTTATCACTAAAAGTCTCATGATTCCTCCAAATATCCACATATGGATAGTATAATATTATATCCAATACAGGACATTGTAAAGCGCTGATTATCCATATCAGGATATTATGCTGATATGGGTTTTAATGAGAATTTAAAAGGAGAATTGGAATATAAAGGCATACTGGTTAAAGAACTGGCTGTCAGGACAGGTATACCAAAGCAGACAATAGATAAATATCTGCTTTCAAACGGCAGTATGCCGCCAGCCGATAAAGCGGTAGTTATCGCCAATGCTCTTGGGGTATCTGTCGAATACCTTATTACAGGCAAAAATTTTTCGAATAATATTACAAAAAGCAAATCATTTAGTTCAGAATTACGTTCAATTGCTGATTATATTGAACCTCTATCAAGAGATAAACGAAAAATAGTTGAAAATACAGTTATTGAATTGGTTAATCTATTACGCCGGCCGCTGAAAGACGAGCCGATCGCGCTTACATTGCTTCAGAAAACTTTTTTACGATTATTTTAGGCTATTGCTCTTCACTTCTAACCTCAACTTCTTCGCTTTTTTTAATCGTTGCGGCGTAAATGCTGCTAATCAGTCCAAGGACTGCCGAGATGGTGAAGAGGGTTTCAATTCCGGCTGCTTCCCAAATCCAGCCGCCTATAAGGGCAATAAATACGCTGAAAATATGATTTACGGAAATGCCTGTTGACAATGTCGCCGTTATTTCTTCGCGGTTAGATGAAATCCGCTGAACATAAACGTTATTCGCCATGCTTGCGATGGAAATGATCTGATCCAGAATAAAGTTGCAGCAGACAACAATGAAAGCAATGCCGGGAGCGAACAATATGTGGGCATAACCGTAAAGAAGGCAGACTACAATCAGGATGAGCGTATCCGCTACCATGACCGCTTTATATCCGACCTTGTCAATTAATTTTCCGATCAACGGACTGCAAACCATTACAAAGACTGCGCAGATTGCCATAAGCATGGACATTATTGAAGGGTCCGTGCCGTACTCGCGGACAAGCACATAGGGACCGAAGGTAAGGAAAATCTGTTTTCGCGAGCCGTAAAAAACTTCCATTATATAGTACTTGGTGAATTTTTTTGCGAAGTAAAGACGCTGCCTTGGAGCTTTTAACGTAGTTTCCTGTAACGCTGACGCTACCAGCGCCGCCGACGTCATCAACCCTGCCGCCATGCCAAGGACAATCCGGTATCCGGCTAAATCTATTCTTGAAAAACCGTTTTTTTCCAATATGATAAAAATTCCGGTTACAAGTAAGAGTCCCGCTATGGTGCCGACCTGATTAATTGATGTTGTAATTCCCAAAGACGATCCGGTTTTTTCACGTTTCGCGAGTTCCATCGCGATAGTGCTGCGCACCGGCATGATAATATGCTCTCCGGCGCTGAAAATCACCATGAAAATGACAACCAGAACTTTTATTAAAAGCATTTCGCTGCTTGCCGTGATAAAAAGGCCGGCTATTCCCCCGGCCATAAGGGCAGTGCCGATTTTAAAAACCCTGCTGTCTGTAAACCGGTACATCAGCGCTAAAATAAAAATTAATAAAAGGCCGGGAAGTTCCCTGAAAGCGTCAATTATTCCCCGCTCATTCGGGCCTACGTACAGTATATCCGACAGGTAATTATTCTGAACTCCCTGTTTTAAACCGACGGCAATGCCGAAAAGGACAAGAACGCTTAAAAATCGCCCGACTTTCGCGTCCGGACGGTAGATGTTATCAATGAAAGCAGGCCGCTTTCTTTCTTTGCTGTTGTTAGTCATGTTTTTCCCGCTATTACTTTAACATAAATTATGTTTTATGCCGAGATACCTGATTTATTAATAAGGATATCTCTGATTTGTTCTGTAGTCTCATTGCCGTCAGCTTCGATCCACCGCACACCGGGGATACCTGAAAAAAAAGTTATCTGGCGTTTTGCGTAACGGCGGCTGTTCTGCGCGATAAGGGCCTTTACTCCGTCAATATCCGCCGAAAGCCGCCATTTGTTTGTTTCGTCATCTTTGACAAAAAATTCCCTGTAGCCGATTGCGCGAAGACCAGGATCATCAGGCGTGTATCCCGTTTCAAAGAGAGAACGCACTTCTTCTGCCAACCCCTGATGAAACATTTCTTCGCACCGCAGGTTAATGCGTCTGTAAAGCTCTTCTCTTGGGCGGGAAAGCCCGATGATGTTAAAACTGTAATTGCTTCGTTTTTTTTGAGAGTTAATTTCAAACGATGATAAAGGTTCGCCGCAAGAGCGGTATACTTCAAGAGCGCGCAGGAGACGGTATTCGTCATTGATATGGATACGCTGAGCGCTTACAGGATCGCAAGCGCCGAGTTCTTTCATAAGGTGCGGTATTCCTTTATCTTTTAATTCAATTTTTAATTGTTCACGGATTTCTGAGTTGGAAGGGGGTGCTTCGCTCAAACCTAAAATCAAATTTTTTAAATAAAAACCTGTTCCGCCTGAAATAACAGGAAACTTTCCGCGCTGCGCAATTTCCATGCAGGCAGTATCAGCCAGCCGGACAAAATCCCCCGCGTTGAATTGCTGCGAAGGATCACGAATATCAATTAAATGATGAGGGAGTTTTTCTCTCTCTTTTAAAGAAGGCTTGGCGGTTCCGATGTTCATGCCGCGGTAAACCTGCATTGAATCGGCGGATATCACCTCCGCTTCCAGCGGGGAGTTAAATAGTTCCAAAAGCAGGTTTGTTTTTCCGGACGCTGTAGGGCCAAATAAAACTAAAACAGGAACCGGATCAGTTTCCAACAGGCTTATTCGGCTTCCAGACGGAACTGGACTTCCTTTGTAAATACCTGAAGGGCGGCGAGAGCGACCATTTTACCGTCGTAATCATCTTTTTCATCTTTTTCCAGAACGGATGAAAGCTGATAAGCTCTTCTTGAGGCCGCGGTTGTAATTTCGTACATATTATCACCGTATTCGATGAGTTCTCTTAAGGGGAATATCATAATGCAATATGATATCGATTTTTGAAAAAATTGTCCAGTGTTAATTTTTAAAATAACCTCATTTAACTGCTTATAATAAATCCAATATCTTGATTCTGCCGGGTTTTACTTCCGTGCTATACCGCATGCCTTTCCAAAGACATGATACTGTGGCGGCTGCGGTATTATTGTTTGCAAGGACAATTTTCCCCGCATCTGGGTAAACCGCACATTCTGTGTATGGGTCATTTGTTATGCCTTCAGCTTCAAGGCTGCCAGTTGATGTATATAGTATCAAATTTTGTAATAGTCTTGTCATTGGTTGATTTACGGAAAAACCAGCGAAGTATACGCCTTTTCCTTTACCGAAATCATTTATCGTTAACAAGGGCGTATTGTTTTTCGCGTCAAGAACACGCGCTTTTCCGTCTGTTAGAAAAACATCATTTCTTGCACGTATTTGCGCGCCATCGGGGATAAGTCCTTCTATTCTTTTTACGTCAAATGCCCATCTGCCGTGACAGGCGCGCTCTCCTTTATCGATATCCGCGCCAAGCACATGGGCCATGCGTAAAAATGTGTTGTATCCGTCAACAGCTGACGGCTCTCCTATTCCGATAAATATGCCGCCGTTATGCGTCCATTCTGTTAGTTTGCTTACAAGAAGCAGGTCTTTCCAGTAAACGCCGCCGCTCCATGCGTCGCCTGCTTCTCCTGCGGAAATTATCACGTCTATATTTGAAAGGGAGTTATCTTTTACATCATCAAAAGAGATAAACTTTACATTGAAGGGAAGACCGGACAAACTTTCAAGAACATGGATCAATGTGTGACGGTCAGTCTCATGGAAGTGGCCTGATAATGTCCACGACCGCAGAGATCCCCACGCGTGCAGGATTGCGATTTTCGGCTTTAATATATAAGGCGCGCCTGTGTCATGCAAAGCGCTTATTTGCCGGAATTCCGAAAGTATATCATCCATCGCTTCTAGAAAATCGGGGTAATCTTTTACAAGGTGAAGGTAGCCGCCCAGTCCGCATCTTTCGATTTTCTGCCGAAGGAGCGCGCGTCTTGCGCTTATCCAGTAGCGGCGCGCGTCATCGCCTGGTTTACCGCTTTGTGAGAATGTCGGCGCGCCGCCAAGCCCGACCGGAAACAGATACGGATGAAAACGGATTTCGTGCGTTTTCGCGGGGACATTCGCGCACAACCGCACTTCATAACCTGAAAACACGCATTTTATAATACCGTCAAATCCGTACTTTTCAAAATTGCCGTTGTACGGTTCCATTCCGACCCAGCAGTCGTCGTAAAACACATACGCTTTTTTTCCGGCAGCGTGTACAATATCAATTAATTCCCGCGACGCTTCAAGAACAAACCGCGAGATGAAATTCATCCATTCGCGTTTTTTCGTTGATGGAACGCGGTGCGTCGCGTTGTATTTTCCCTGCCGTACAAAATCCTCGGCTGTCAGAGCGTACCCGTTTTCATTTTCAAAATCATCAAGAGCGGCGGGACTTACGGTAAAATCATAACTTGCCCAGTCTGTAAATAAATGGCGGTTGCGTGTGTCTGATCCCCAGATCCAGACAAAGTTATAAAAAAGAGATGTAAACCTGACGACAGAAGTCTTTGGACGCTCTTCGCACCATTTTTTCATGTATTGTTTTAAATAAGAGCGCGCTTCAGGATAATACGGATTTAACTGCATCAGGTGTTCTTTGTTCCAGTTGTTTGTCACATGATTGTACATGGAAATTTCTTCCCAAACGCGCCACGCAAGAAAACTGACGGTGTATTGCCGCCAGGGATCGGTATCCGCCGTAACAGAACCGTCAGATGCGTTATACCGCCATTTGCTTCGCGGGATTGGAACATCTTCTGTTCTGTCATAAACCTGCCAATATTTTAACGCTTCCGCAGTATCGTTAATTTGAAACTGCTCTTTAAAAAAGTCATCCATAAGAAAAAATGTTAAACTTGCGCCGGAAGCGGTTTTGGGAGATGTGCAGAGAAATGTTTGCTGGCGGGTGTGCGGGTGTTTTTTAATCCATTCGTTATGTTCGCGTATCGGGCATATTGTCGAGTAAATATCGTATCCCGATTCGAGTATTTCGTTTGAAAGCGTCGTGCCGTCGCTGTCGCGGATAACATCCGCTCCCCAGCGTTTTGCCAAATCCAAAGTCAACGCTTCATATCCGGCTTCGCCTGGCAGCGTAAAATTACTCATGGCTCCTCTCTTTTACAGAAAGACTTTTTCAAGATATGCAGCCAGTCCTTCTTCGGTATTGGGACCGTAGATAAAATCCGCGGCGGCTTTTATCTTTTCAACCGCGTTCGCCGGAGCGCACGCGAAACCGGCGGCTGGAAACATCGAAAGATCATTTTCTTCATCGCCGAAGGCAATCACTTCTTCCGGCTTAAGGCCCCTGTGCCGCATGGCGATTTTCAGCCCTTCGCCTTTTGATACGCCTGCGTTTAAAATCTCAAGAAATGTAGGAAAACTTTTTGTTATATTGATTTTATCGCCGAAACGATCTTTTAACCTGCGTCTGATTTCATCATGATACGAAGGGTCGGCGATAAACATTCCCTTAATGCAGCCTTTAATAGGCAGAGCCGCGACTTTTTTTAAGTCCTTTATTAAAGGAGTTATTCCTGTGTGTTTGTAATAATTATCCGCTTCGGGATCGTCTTTGTCGATTAAAAGGGATTCCCATTTTATCTGAGGATCTTCCTTTCCCGTATCCGGTGAAATTCCCGCCTGCATATAAACCTGATAATGGATGTTCATATCGCGGGCAATATCTGTTCCGTAATCCACAACATCCATGCCGATTAAATTTGCATATAATATTTTCCCGGACGGAACATCCGCTATTTCCGCTCCGTTAAAAAAAACCATCGGCCCCTGCGCTCCCATTTCACTGCGGTACTTCTCCGATGATTCAATCGCCCTTCCCGTGGATATTATTACATGCATTCCCTTTGATATTAATTCCCTTAAACAGTCTCTTGTCCTCTCTCCCAGGATGCCTTTCGGCAGTAACGCAGTTCCGTCAAGATCAATCGCAAGCCCTTTAATTTTTGTGTAATCAATGTTTCTACTCATACCGGAAGTATACCCATTGTATATGGTATGGGGAATAGGGATTAAAAAATTTGCCATTATTTGGATTTCATAATAAAATATAGTTAATATCTGGAGTTTTTATGAGAGTCATTACATTCGGCGAGATCATGCTGCGGCTGGCGCCGGAAGGATATTCCCGTTTTGTTCAGGCAGCCTCTTACGGCGCGACCTACGGCGGCGGAGAGGCGAATGTCGCGGTCTCGCTTGCCGGATTCGGCATTGACGCCGCCTTTGTTACCAAGCTTCCAAAACATGAAATAGGACAGGCGGCGGTAAACAGGCTAAGGGAGTTCGGCGTCGATACCTCTCTTATTGTTCGCGGCGGAGACAGGGTCGGGATTTATTTCCTGGAAAAAGGCGCTTCCCAAAGGCCGTCAAAGGTGATTTATGACCGCGCTCATTCGGCGATTGCCGCCGCTTTGGAAACTGATTTTGACTGGGACAGAATATTTACAGGCAGCACATGGTTTCATTTTACAGGGATTACTCCCGCGCTGTCGGACAGCGCCGCGGCGATTTGCTTGTCCGCGTGCAAGGCCGCAAGAAAAAAGGGCCTTACCGTTTCCTGCGATTTAAATTACCGCGCGAATCTGTGGACGCGCGAAAAAGCCGGGAATGTAATGGGCTCTCTTATGGAATATGCAGATATTTGCATCGCGAACGAAGAAGACGCGGCCGATGTTTTCGGAATTAAGGCGTCAGACAGCGATGTGACTTCCGGAAAAATCAGCCATGACGGCTATAAAGAAGTTGCCGCTGCTTTAATAAAGAAATTCGGCTTTAAAAAAACGGCGATAACGCTGCGTGAATCATTTTCAGCTAACGATAACAACTGGGGCGCGATGATGTGCGCGGGAAATGATTTTTATTTTTCCAAAAAATACGCTGTTCATATTGTAGACAGGGTCGGCGGCGGAGACAGCTTCGGCGCGGGACTTATTTACGCTTCTCTTCAGGGAATGGGGGAGCAGGAAGGGCTTGAGTTTGCTGTCGCGGCTTCCTGTTTAAAACACACAATTGAAGGCGATTTTAACTTTGTCAGCGCAGATGAAGTTAAAAAACTTGCGGCCGGAAACGCCTCAGGCAGGGTGCAGCGTTAAAAAAATGCAGAACCGCGCGCCGCACGAATCAGAAAAAACGCAGAAGCTCTTTCACATTGTAAACGAGACCGCTCAGATTTTACTTGCGGCTATGAATGAAAAAACTTTCAAGACATCAATTCTGGAAGGCATGAGCATTATCGCGGACAGTTTTAATTTTGATCACTGTTATATCTGGCAGAATAAAACAATTGATAACGAGCCCCTGTTTATTATGCGGTATGAATGGAAAAACAAAAAAGGCCGCTATACAAGAATAATTGATGAGAAAACAGTTTTTTCCTACAGTGACATTCCCCATTGGGAAGCTAAATTCCTGAAAGATGAGTGCGTAAATTGCCTTATAACCGATCTTGCTGAAAAAGAACGCAGTCATCTGATAAACCACGGCATAAAATCAATTTTCGCGGTTCCTGTTTATCTGCATGATTTTTTTTGGGGATATGTCAGTTTTGATGACTGCCGTAAAGAACGCCTTCTTGACGAGGATGATATTAATGTTCTTCGTTCTGTAAGCCTGATGATAGTAAACGCGATTATCCGCAATGAACAGACAATTAAAATCAGCGAAGAGCAGACCTTGCGGGACAACCTTTTGAATACCGTCAATAACGCGGCTTCCGTTTTGCTTCAGGCGGATGTCGATGAATTTGACAACGCTCTTTTTCGCTGCATGGGAATGCTCGGCGAAGCCGTAAACGCCGACCGCGTTTATATCTGGAGAAACAATACCGTTAAAGGCAAATTATTCGCGACACAGTTATACGAGTGGTCCGAAGGCGCAGAACCTCAGCAGGACAATGAATATACAATAAATATTCCATATGCGGAGAGTATGCCGGGATGGGAAGAAAAACTTTCAAACGGACTGTGCATTAACGGCCTTATACGCAACATGGATGAAGACGCGCAGGCGCAGTTATCGCCGCAGGGAATACTTTCCATCCTTATTGTGCCTGTTTTTCTGCGGGACCGGTTCTGGGGATTTGTCGGTTTTGACGATTGTCATAATGAACGGATTTTTTCCGAAAACGAAGAAACAATTTTGCGTTCCGGGAGCCTTTTGATTGCGCACGCGATGCTCCGCAACGATTTAACAATGAGGATACGCTCAACCGCGAATCAGCTGGAAACTGCGCTTGTCGGAGCGCAGACCGCAAACCGCGCGAAAAGCGATTTTCTTTCAAATATGAGCCATGAAATGCGCACGCCCATGAACGCGATTATAGGTATGACGCAGATTGGCAAATCAGCCGGAAATATTGAAAAAAAGGATTACGCGTTTGACAAAATCGAAGGCGCCTCCAGCCATCTTTTGGTTGTAATTAACGATGTTCTTGATATGTCAAAGATTGAAGCGGGAAAATTTGATTTATCGGAGACAGATTTTGGTTTTGAAAGGATGATTCAAAAAGCAATTAATGTAACCGGTTTCCGCATGGAAGAAAAGAAGCTGAAATTCGAATTGATCCTTGATTTCAATATTCCGCGGGTTTTAACAGGCGATGAGCAGCGGCTTACGCAGGTGATAGTAAATCTGCTTACAAACGCGATAAAGTTTACTCCGGAGCAGGGTTCAATCTATTTAAAATCACACCTTGCAGGAGAGCATAACGGAATTTGCACCATCAGAATTGAAGTAAATGATTCAGGCATTGGAATAAGCCGCGAGCATCATGAGAGGATATTTTCGCCTTTTGAACAGGCCGAGACAAATACCTCGCGCAAGTTCGGCGGAACAGGACTGGGGCTTGCAATTTGCAAACAGATAATTGAACTAATGGACGGATGTATTTGGGTGGAATCCGAACCCGGAAAGGGATCCAATTTTATTTTTACCGTAAAATTAAAACACAATGAAAATGCTGACGATTCCATCGAAGCGCCCCGCTCCCCTGTAAATACATCAGAAAAGCAAAAGCCTTTCAAGGGAAAACACCTGCTGCTGGCCGAAGATGTCGAGATAAACCGCGAGATACTTCTTTCACTTCTGGAACCGCTGGAAATTAATATTGACTGCGCCATTAACGGAGCGGATGCCGTAAAAATGTTTAAAGCGGTTCCCGATAAATACGATCTGATTTTTATGGATATGCAGATGCCTCAAATGGACGGGCTTGAAGCTACGCGTGAAATCCGCAAATATGAATCAAGTCTTATTGAAAATCAAACCCGAAGGAGCTTTGTTCCAATAGTGGCCATGACAGCCAATGTCTTTAAGGAAGATATTGAAAAATGTCTGGAAGCCGGCATGAACGCCCACATCGGAAAACCTCTGGATATTAAAGAAGTAATGGAAATGATGCAGCGCTGTCTTGAGAATAAATAGTTACAGAAACTGATTATGCCTACCATTAAGGACATTGCCCGGGAGGCCGGAGTCAGCGTGACAACGGTGTCAAATGTGATACACGGCCGCAGCAGCCGTGTGGCGCATGATACGGTTGATCGAATAAACGCGATTATCCGCGAAAATAATTACACTCCCAATTTATCAGCCCGCGCTCTTGTTAATAAATCTTCAAGGATTATCGGCGTAATAAATCATCTTATCCGCTCGCAGTCAATCAGCTTTTTTCAGGATCCGTTTCACAGCGCGGTTCTTGGCGGAATAGAAAAAACTCTTCAGGAACGCGGGTATTATATGATGGTGCGCACCGTTGCCGATGAAGGAGAGCTTTATTCGCTTTTTAACAACTGGAACTTCGACGGCGTAATTTTAACGGGTCTTTTTGACGACAGCTTTTTCGCCCGCCTTCTTGAAGCGAACAAACCAATCGTTCTTCTGGACAGTTATATAAAAAACGACCGTATCTTTAACATCGGCCTTGATGATCACAAAGGCGGTTTTATGGCAGCCCAATACCTTATCGAAAAGGGGCACAGGAATATCGTCTTCGCATCTCCTCCTTTTCACCGGCACGGCGTTATTGAAGAACGCCTGAAAGGATACAAGGCCGCTTTAAAAAAATACGGCATTCCGTTTTCCGCGGAAAATATTTATCAGCATGAAATCACTCTGGACGAAGGAATCGCCCTTGGCCGCGCCTTAAGTAAACGAAAAGACATCAGCGCAGTGTTTGCTACCGCGGATATTCTTGCGGCAGGCATTCTGACAGGTCTTGTTCAGGCAGGCATGAAGGTTCCCGGCGATATTTCCATTATTGGGTTTGACGATTTTTTCTACAGTCAGCTTACAACTCCGCAGCTTACTACCATTCGCCAGGACGCGAAGGAAAAAGGCTCTGTCGCCGCTGGAATTATGGCGGATTATATAGAAGGAAAAGCAATTCCTGCAAGAAATATTACCATGCCCCTGAGTTTTGTGGAACGGCAATCGGTAAGGGATATCAGGTAAGAAAAATTTTTATTATGTTGACATTTTAAATTAATGAGTATACACTGGCTTATAAGTGAATTTGCAATGTAGGTTTAACGTTTAACCTACTTTTTATATTATAGATGATCCTGCTTAAAATTGATCTTTTATTTTGTGTAAAGCATAAATAAAGATTCAATTTTTTTTATTTTTAAGGAGGTGTTTGATGGCAGCCGTTAAGGTTGGCGGTAAAATCAGCTTGATAAAAATAAAACGATCCGGCGGGCTCTATTTACTGCTTTTCCCCGCTATTGCGCTTTCTTTCTGCTTTGCCTATTTGCCGATGTACGGAGTAATCATCGCGTTTAAAGATTACAGGAACGCGCTTGGTGTAATGGGCAGCCCTTTTTCTGAACCTTTATACAAGCACTTTGAAAGATTTTTTAATTCTTTCCAGTTCCGCCAGATTATAACAAATACGCTTGCCATCAGTTTTTATCACATGCTTGCGACAGTCCCCCTGCCAATCATAATGGCTCTGATTTTAAATCAGATGAAGAGCAAGATTTTTAAACGGACTTTCCAGACAATAAGTTATATGCCTCACTTTATTTCCACAGTTGTTATGGTTGGAATAATCCTTATTATGCTTTCTCCCAGTTCAGGTCTTATCGGCCATCTTTTCCGCCTCTTTGGGTCGCAGGCGCCTAACCTTATGGGCGTATCAAAAGCTTTTTCCAGCGTATATGTATGGTCTGATGTCTGGCAGCATACGGGATGGGACAGTATCATATACCTTGCCGCACTGTCCGCTGTTGATCCCGCTCTTTACGAAGCCGCAATTGTAGACGGCGCAAACCGCTGGCAAAGAATGTGGAGAATTGACTTCCCGATGCTTCTGCCTACAGCCTGTATTCTTTTGATTTTACGAGCAGGAAGTATAATGAGCGTCGGTTTTGAGAAAGTATACCTGATGCAAAATTCTCTTAACCTTGTAGCCAGCGAAGTTATTTCAACATATGTGTACAAGGTTGGTATTATTAACGCACAGTACAGTTACTCTTCGGCGATTGGATTATTTAATACATTGGTAAATTTAGTTTTACTTCTTACCGTTAACTTTATTTCCAAGAAATTAAGCGATACGGCTTTATGGTAGGAGGGTGATTGTGGGAAAAAGTAATTCTAATGTATTACAATCTGCCGCGCCGGTAAAAGGTTCTGCGGCGGTTGAAGTAAGTTCTCAGCTGCGAAAAAAAGAGCCTGTTTATAATAAATATAGTCCCCAGAACATTTTATTTAACACCTTTATTTATGGTATTGCCGTAGTCTCGGTTATTGTTATCGTATACCCGCTTTATTTTATAATTATCGCGTCAATAAGCGATCCTTCGGCTGTAAGTACCGGACTGGTTTTACTGCGGCCTGTAGGCTTTACGCTGGACGGCTACAAGGCGCTTTTGGAAAATGAAAGCATCTGGATTGGCTACCGTAATACGATTTTTTATGCGATAGCCGGCACTTTAATTCATCTTGCGGTTAATATTCCCGCGGCTTATTCATTATCCAGAAGGGATATGCCTTTCCGGAAAACAATTACAACTTTTTTTCTTATCACAATGTTTTTCTCCGGCGGATTAATTCCTACCTTTTTAACAGTCCGTAATTTTGGGATGTATAACACATACTGGGTTTTAATTCTTCCTTTTACGGTTTCTGTATTTGAGCTTATAGTAATAAGAACTTTTTTTGAGAACAGCATACCGGTAGAAATGCGGGAAGCCGCCGATATGGAAGGCTGCGGTAATTTAAGATTCTTCTTTACAATCGTGCTTCCCCTTTCAAAGGCGATTATCGCAGTAATTACGCTATGGCATATTGTTTATCAATGGAATTCATATTTTACGGCTCTTATTTACATTGTAGACAGATCTCTGTATCCGCTGCAGCTGATACTTCGCAATATACTTGTCATAAATGAAATGCAGGGAGCGATGGGAACCGGAGAAGCAATGCGTATTGCGCTGCGTAACGCGGAGCTTATCCGTTATGCCGCGATTATAGTTTCCACCGTACCTGTTATGTGCATATATCCGTTTGTGCAAAAGTATTTCAATCAGGGGGTCCTTATCGGGGCTGTAAAAGGTTGATTACTTGCTATATAAAATTATTTTAGGAGGAGAGAATTGATGACAAAATCAAAAATCGTGGGATTAATTCTCACAGCGGTAATCGCATGCTCAGCGTTCGCGAGCGGCGCTACTCAGCAGGCGGCCGCAGGACCGCAGGGTTTTAACTCGACCGGTATGCCGATTGTAAGCCAGCCAGTTACACTGACAGTGTTAACAATGCGCTGGGGTGACATGGGCGACAGCTTTACCCGGAACGCATGGCTTAGGGAACTGGAAAGAAGAACAAATGTCAGAATCAATTGGCAGACAGTTTCCAATAATGGCTGGAGCGAGCAGAAAGCCATTCTAATGGCAAGCGGAAGGCTTCCGGACATTATTATTGGAAACGAAACATTTAACGACGCCGATGTAATGGGAAACATTGAGTTCTTCCGTCCGCTGGATGATCTTATCAATCAGTACATGCCCAATTACCGGAGAGCCATGATAGAGTTCCCGGCATTCCGCAATGTAACTACTTATCCTGACGGAAAAATGTACTCACTTGCCAATAATCTTCCGAAAAGACCGATGACCAGGAACCACCTTATTATTAATAAGACATGGCTGGACAGGCTTGGACTGGCAATCCCCAACACCCTGGATGAGTTTACAAATGTTTTAAGGCAGTTTAAAGCAAGAGATGCGAACGGAAACGGAAATGTTAACGATGAATACCCAATTTCCTTACAGGATGGTTTCCATGTTGATATGTTGAATCCCTTCGGCATTACTGATATTTACAGCTCATTAATGACTATCGGCAGAGACGGAAGGCCTTTCTTCTATCCTACAAGCAGCAATTACAGGGCCGGTTTAACATGGATGAGACAGCTTTGGACAGAAGGTCTTATCGATCCTGAATCATTTACCCAAAACTGGAGTATGATTACAGGAAAGAGAATGAACGCTTCAGCTCCCCTTGTCGGCGTACATTGGGCATGGACCCCGGATGCGGACTTTGGCCAGTGGAGTGATCAGTATGTAGCAATTGCCCCGCTTGTCGGACCTGACGGCAATCGTTACGCCGGAGGCGATCCGAACGGTATCTTTGCTATCGCCCGCAACCAGGCGTTAATTACAACTTTCTGCCAGTACCCGGAAGTTGCCGCCCGCTGGCTTGATGAGTTCTACACAAATGAAGCAAGTATCCAGAATTTCTGGGGCGCGATTGGCACAGTAATCCGCGCGAATCCAAACGGCACCTACCAGTTAAATGATCCGCCCAGAGGAACCAGCGCGGACGCATGGTATTGGGATCAGAGTCTCAGGGATTTCGGACCGAAATATGTACAGGCCGGTTTCAATGACTTGATTATTCTTTCTCCGACAAGCGGAGACGGATTTAAATGGGAAATTTCAAGAGCGTCCGATCCTCATGTAATGACACCGTTCCCCGCGGTTATTTATACAGCGCGTGAACAGGATGAGTTGGCAACACTGGAAACAGATATTCGCTCCTATATTGACCAGACTCGCGCAAGATGGGTTACTGAAGGCGGAATAGACGCTGAATGGGATACTTATGTAGCGCAGCTTAACCGCATGGGTCTGGCGCGTCTTATCCAGATCAGGAATGACGCTTACGCCCGCTATACGACAAGACGCTAACGTTAACTAAGGGGAGATAATGTGGCAAAAAGCACTTTAACGGATCTTCGTAACAATGTGGTTTATTCGGTATATGTCCGTAACCACACAAAGGAAGGCACATTCAAAGCGCTTGAACGTGATCTTG
>JAIRQF010000010.1 GCA_031256635.1 Treponema sp.
CGGTTGTTCTCAAACAAAATCAAATAGCGGCGCTATAGGCAGCGCAGGTGACTGTCATCTTTTTGGCAAGGAGGAAAAGTGACCGTAATAAAAACGTTCAAAAGGACAGCGCTAAAAAAGGCGGCGTCTACAGAAAAAGCGATCTGATAGAAGACCTGAATGGGTTTGAAAACATGGCCTCTGCCTATTACGATCCTGCCCGCAGTAACGATCTTCATTACCGCCACCGCAGGGAGCCGAAACTCACAAGATGCAACAAATGGGAACTCCACATGGAAAGGCACATCTTTCTGCGCGAAAAAGAGAAGAGGGAAAATGAGCCTGGCTTGTCTGTGTGCGCGGGACTGGCTTGGAGAGGGGGTAATAGCGGCGCAAAGGTTTAAGCGGCTATGATGTTCCTGATACAAGAGAACTGATTCTTTCAATAGGGAGCTCTGTTGCTCTGGCAATATCATTGATAGACATGCCCATACTAATGAGATTCCGCGCAGTTTTTTCCCGGCCCCGTTCAAGTCCTTGTTCGAGTCCCTCCTCTAAGCTTTCCTCGCGTATTTCCTCAAGTGCTTCCTGAAACCTTATTTCAATTATCTCTTCCATGCTGGGTTCTTCTGTTAACATATTGATTACCTCCGAAGAATTATCCTTTAGAAACTGTACGAGTATATCATTCCCTATACAGTATTTTATCGCGGCTTTTAAAGATTCTTCAAGCGATAATTCTTTTCGGTATTCCCTTATCTTGGCAATGAAAATACTGTAACCGTCGAGGTTTTTACTCTTTTCAAGCATCTGAGGATTACGGCCATGGTTAATGTTATACACATGCGCTGCCAGTTCCAGTGAATCAATTAATTGGCCTTTAATATTCATGAAAGCGTCTGAAAGGCGCAGCTCTTTATAATCGGGAAATTGATCTACTCCGTTGTATAGAACTATAAACTCAGGAGCGGGTATTTTTACAAGTTTCTTTTGATACAGTCTCTCCCTTTCAATTATTTTTTCATATACCCGGCCGATATACATCAACATTCTAATCGGGATGTTATTGTTAATCGTTGACTGATGCTCTATTAATACAACAAGCTGGTCGTTAATGGTAAATGAAACATCATTTAACTGTCCCATAAAAAGGACATCGGATAAAGTGTTGATACTGATGATTGCGTCCTTAGGAACATCAACTCCTTCTATAGCTGAGTATAGTTCTCTCAATGTTTCCGGATCGCTGAAGAGAGTCGAGAAAACGCTGGCCTTGTGTTTTGTGTTCACATTTGAATTCATAGTAACCTCACAGGGTAAAGATAAAACCTTCAAAAAAGGTTCTCCTATATATGGGTTGAATTTACTGTTTTGCATGATTGAGAATGAAAAATTTGTGTCATGTTTTTGGAGTACAAAAAGAGCTATTGGAAAAACAACTTATCTGTTTATTATTTAAACAATAAAAAAGGCCTGACAAGCCGTCAGACCTTTTTCTTCAATTAAAAAAACAAGCTATTCAACCTTAAAGCGCGATACCTCTTTAATCAAGGTGCTGATGCCTTCGCGGTTTCTGATGCTGATTTCGTTAACCTGATTTACCGCCGTGTTGATTTCATCCGCGCCCTGCGACATTTCATTCATGCCGGATGTTATTTCCTGAGTCGCTTTCTCAAGGTTGATGCTTTCCTGTATTACTTCCTTTGCACCGTCAAGCATTTCGCGGGAGCCGGACTGAACCTGCTTTGTAATTACGTTAACATTGCTTATTCCTTCCAGTATCTGCTTGGAGCCTTCGCCCTGTTCTTCCATAGCGCGGCGGATATTGTCTTCCTGTTCCGCTACTACTTTCACGCTTGAATCAATATCTTCGAATCTGGTTAATACATTGGAAGTGGATCGAGTAATCTTGTCGATTGATTCTTTTATCTTCTTTAATACGTTACCGATTGTCTTGGACTGGTTGCTGGAATTTTCAGCTAACTTGCGGATTTCATCAGCTACTACAGCGAAGCCTTTTCCGGCTTCTCCGGCGTGCGCCGCTTCAATAGCGGCGTTCATTGAAAGCAGGTTTGTCTGGCTTGCTATGTTTTGCATAACGGAGTTGATTTCCAGCAGGCCTTCCGATTCGCGCGCGATTTCCTGAATATCCGCCGATACTTCCTGAAGGCCGCCTCTTCCGACTTCGGAGGCGTCAGTCAATGTTTTAACATTGGCGGCGTTCTTGATAAGGGTTTCTGTTACCGAGGATATATTCGCTACCATCTGTTCAATTGCGGCTGATGCCTGCGAAACATGCGATGTCTGGTTTTCAATATTTCCGTTCAGCTTATTTATATTTATGGTAACCTGTTCCATTGTTGCGTTTGTTTCAGTTACGCTTGCGCTTTGGTTAATTACGCGCACTTTAATGCTCTGTATATTCGCGGTTATTTCGTTTACAGCGGCGGCGGTTTCATTCATATTGCTCGCAAGATCATTTCCGATTTCAGATAGTTTATCCGCTTCTTTCCTAATCACTATCATAAGATTCTTAATCTTTTCTATAGTTTGATTAAAGTATCTGGAAAGTTCTGTAATTTCATCTTTTCCTTTTTCCGCGATTTTAACCGTTAAGTCTCCTTCGCCGTGGGCGATATCCTTTAATGTCGCCGTAACATTAACAACAGGCATCATTGTAAAATGCAGAACAAAGTAAATTACTACCGCTACAACCGCTATAATTATAAAAGCGAGAATGATTGTAAACAGCGTTAAATCATTAACATCGGATAAAACATAATCTTCACGCGCCGCAATCATAACAGACCATGTCGCATCCGACTCGCCAATTTGTAAAGGTGAAATAAATACCTCCAAATTTGTCCCCATTACGGCCGAGTAGGTGAAACAGGAAAAATCTTCCCCATTGGCGACAGCCTGACGCACCGCCTGCAAATATTCGCCATAAAATGTATCTACATCTACAATGTTTTTTCCAATCCGGTCAGGATATGTATGCGCTAAAATAGTTCCGTTATTTGTGTAAATTGCCATTGCAGATACTTCTTCATTTGCTTTAACTGTACTTTCGAGTACTGGCTGCATTTGATTTGTATACATTAATAAGCCGATAGCCCCCACCGCCTGCATGGTTCTCGGGCAAATGACAGGAACCATATATCTCAGCAAGTAATTATTGTCTCTAAGAAAAGGAGGTTCTACCCGGTCTTTTGGAGCGCGCGGATTGACCGTATTCAAATATGCTATTGCATCGTTTATATCGGAAGTAGCCCGGACAGCAAGCTGTCCGCTTTCCCTTGTAACTGCCATGGCATACTGCCCTGTGGGGGTAGAACCGGGACGTCCGATCATTTGGGCATCCAGGCCGTCGACTGCGTTTGGTTTCCATACAGTGTAAAGCTGTAAATATTCTGGTCTGGATGTCATAATTCCTTTAATCATATTGTCAAAAAAATCACGGCGTTCTTCCGGACTTATTACTTCATAATCGCTCATTATTTCCGCTAATGAATTCAGCATTGAGAAATGGGTGTCCTGCTTGCCTTTCCAGAACTCAGCCTGCTCTCCGGACAGGAATTCTATTATTTTTAGGCTCTGGTGTATTACAATGTCTGAAGCCTGAGTTAACATTATTATCGAGAGTCCCGCTACAATGGCAATTAAAATGGCAATCACAAGAATACTCAGCTTAATTTTCAACTTCATTTTACTCTCTCCTTATTAATAAACGGGCAAAAATTAATAAATTTTACCTGATTTAAGAATAATAGACAAAATTTGATATGTCAAGGAATGTTTGATTTTTATTCCATAACGGTGATAAAATACCTTAGTCAGGAGGAATGTTATGGCAAAGCGGGCAATGATTTTATGCGGCGGGTGGGACGGACATGAACCTGAACTTATAACGCAGCGGTTCAAAAAATTTCTGGAACAGGAGAACTTTGAAGTATCTGTCGAAAATAGCGTTCAGGTTGTTACTGACAAGGAAAAACTCTCAGAACTCGATCTTTTTATTCCTGTATGGACAATGTGCAATGAAACGCTCGGTTATGGTTTTTTTGAGCCGCTGCTTGAAGCCGCAGGCGGAGGGCTTGGGATTGCCGGCTGCCACGGCGGAATGTGCGACGCTTTCAGAAACAGCGTTGAATATCAATTTATAACAGGGGCTAATTGGGTTTCACATCCCGGCGGAGACGGAACCAAATACCGGGTAAATATAATCAGTAAATCAAATCCAATTACCGAAGGCATCGAAGATTTCGATGTTTCCTCGGAACAGTATTATCTTCATGTTGATCCCGCAAATGAAGTGCTTGCGACCACAAGATTTCCGCCGGTACGCTGGTATCATTCAGCTAACGGAGAAGTTGATGTGCCGCAAGTTTGGACAAGAAAATGGGGTTATGGCAGGGTTTTTTATAACGCGTTAGGCCATCATAATGATGTATTTGATATCCCGCAGGCATGGGAGTTGATGAAGCGCGGGCTTCTCTGGGCGGCAGAAGGTAAAAGAATAGCGCGCGAAAAGGGGCTTAAATCCGATGACTGGAAGAGTCCTGTAAAAATGTACTAAGGAGCAAATGATGAGTGTACTGCCTGGTGAAGCTGTGCTTCGGATAGGAGTTATCGGCTGCGGAAATATCAGCGATATTTATTTTTCCAATCTTACCGGAATGTTTAAAAAGAATGTTAGAATAACGGCGCTGACAGACACGGCTGCGCAAAGAGCGCATAACGCAAGTGAAAAATATAAAATCCCGTACATCAAGGATACTGATGATCTTATCAACAGCGCTGATGTTGACATAATTTTAAATATTACAGAACCTTTTAACCATTATCCTGTGGCTCTTGCCGCTGTAAAGGCCGGAAAACATCTTTACGGAGAGAAACCGCTTTGCATAAAACGCGAGGAAGCGCAGGAAATCCTGAAAATAGCCAAAGAAAAAAATCTTCGAATCGGAAACGCTCCAGATACTTTCCTTGGAGCGGGAATTCAAACATGCAGAAAACTCCTTGATGACGGCTGGATAGGAACGCCTGTCGCCGCTACTGCCTTTATGGTAAATCACGGCCATGAGCATTGGCATCCCGGGCCTGAGTTCTATTATAAAAAAGGCGGAGGCCCCATGTTTGATATGGGCCCGTATTACCTTACCTGTCTTGTAAATCTTTTGGGACCTGTTACGCGAATATGCGGCAGCGCGAAAAAAAGTTTTGATACAAGAACCATTACAAGCGAGCCTTTAAACGGCACGGTGATCAATGTTGATGTGCCGACCCATGTTACGGGCATTCTGGATTTTGAATGCGGCGCCGCCGCAACCGTTATCACCAGTTTTGATGTATATTCGCATACTTTGCCATGCATTGAAATTTACGGCAGTAAGGGAACATTGCGCGTGCCGGATCCCAATACATTCGGCGGCCCTGTTTTCGTTAAACGCTATTATGAAAGCATCTGGTCCGAAGTTCCGTTTTTAAGCGGCTTCTGCGAAAACAGCAGGGGACTTGGCCTTGTTGACATGGCCGGAGCCATCACCGAAAACAGGCCGCACAGAGCGTCCGGTGAACTTGCGTATCATGTTCTTGAACTGATGCATGGCTTTCATGACGCTTCAGAATCAGGAAGTTATTATAATGTTAAAAGCAAATGTAATAGACCTGAACCGGTATATTGAAATATCAGAGCATGTTAAATAAAAGTCAAAATAATCCCCGCTTTTATAAATTCAGGAAATTCCTTTCATTTTACAAACCTTACCGCCTGCTTTTTGCCGCAGATGTCATATGCGCCTGTATCACCGCCCTAACAGCCCTTGCTTTACCATTGTGCATCAGATATATAACGTCAGAAGTTTTAATAAACGATATAGAAGACCCGCTCCTGCTGATATTAAAAGCTTTATTTATAATGATAGGTATTATAACGGTGCAGACGGTTTGCGGGTTATTCTATGATTACAAAGGCCATTCCATGGGCGCGATGATGGAAAGGGACATGCGCAATGAATTATTCAATCATTGCCAGAAACTTCCGGTTTCATTTTTTGACAGGGAAAAAACAGGCGCTCTAATGTCGCGTATCACTAACGATCTTCTTAATCTTGCCGAAACCTGCCATCACGGGCCTGAGTTTTTATTTATATCTCTTGCAAGTTTTATAGGAGCGTTTATAATACTTTTTCGCATAGACGCAAGGCTTACGCTCGTTATATTCGCAGTCCTGCCTGTTTTTATAATTTATACGGTATTTTTTCATGAAAAACTAAGGCGCGCGTACAGGGAAAACAGGGAGAAAATCGGCGAGTTAAACGCTTCTCTGGAAGACACACTATCCGGTATCAGGATAGTGAAATCCTTTACAAATGAAGGTTTTGAAAACAAAAAATTCCATGAGGCGAATCAAGTCTTTTGCAGCGGCAGAATAAATATATATAAAAATGAAGCTTTTTATTACTCTGTTATGGAATTTTTTTTTGTTCCGCTTGTTACAGCTGTTGTAGTTGTCGCAGGAGGGGTATTTATTTCCCGTTCCTATCTTGGCGCTCCGGATTTAATTGTTTTTCTTCTATATATTAGTTATCTGACATCTCCGCTTACAAGAGTCGCACAGCAGGTCGGCATGTATCAGGACGGAATCGCGGCCTTTAACCGCTTTATGGAAATTCTGGAAATGAAGGCGGAAGAAATCAGCGAGCCAGCGTTACGCGAAATTCAGGAGGCAAGGGGTTTTATTGAATTTGATAATGTAAGTTTCCGTTACGGCAAAGAACTGGAAAATGTTCTTGAAAACATTTCCTTTGAAATAAAGCCAGGAGAGTCAATCGCGCTTATCGGTTCATCCGGAGCCGGGAAAACCACTCTCTGCTCTCTTATCCCGTGTTTTTATGAACCATGCGCCGGAAGAATTTTACTTGACGGCGAAGATATCGCTAAAATGGATTTACATACACTCAGGAAGAACATTGGTATTGTCACTCAGGATGTCTACCTTTTTAACGGAACGGTAACGGAAAATATTTCATATGGAAAACCTGAATCGGCAAAAGAAGAAATAATAAAAGCCGCCAAAATGGCGAATGCCCATGATTTTATAATGGCGCTTCCCAAAGGTTATAATACGGAAATAGGCCAGCGCGGCATCAGGTTATCAGGAGGACAGAGGCAGCGGCTTTCCATTGCCCGCGCCATTCTTAAAGATCCTCCCGTCATTATTTTTGATGAGGCGACAAGTTCCATTGACAGGAAAAGCGAGAAAGCCATTCATGACAGCATTGAAAATTTTATGAAAGACAGAACGGTCATTATTATCGCGCACAGGCTTTCTACAATAAAAAAAGCAAAGAGAATATTATCCCTTTCTGAAAAAAGCATTGAGGAAGTATTTTCAACTAATGCGTCACAGTCAGATTCTTTACCCACTTTTCTTTACGAAGAAGATGACGCGCGATAAAAATTTTAACTATATCCGTAAGTTTTAACGCCGCGAACATTGTCACAGGCGCAAGATTTGTGAAAAAAGAAAGAAGAACGGAGCCCGGCATGAAAAGCAGCGTATTTACAGAAAGGTCTGTGTACATGCCCATGGCCGTATCTCCTCCGGCCCGGGAAATCGCGAACTGGCTGTTTAAATAGCACCATAACGGCAGATACGCCAGAATTACAAATACAAGCCCCAGCGTATTCGCTCTTGCGCCCGCGCTTAAATTCTGAAAAACAAGCGGAACGAGAAAAGAGACAAACAAAAAACCGGGTATCGCGAGAAACAATCCCGCCGCCGCGCTGCCCCATTTTATCCATCCGGCGCGCTGTTTCGCATCATCAAGTTTACCTGCTCCCAGCGCTCCACCTACCAAAATACTGGACGCGATGGAAAGTCCTCCGAATAGAAGAAAAAAAATGTTGGCGATAGTCCAGCCTGCCGCCATTCCCGCCACTACTTCGGCTCCTCCCCTTCTGTTGTACATTGCGATCATCAATGTTTCTGATGTAATCCATGATATTTCCGAGGCGAATATCATAACCGATTTTCCAAGAATTTCTGTTATCAGTTTTTTCTTTATTAAAAACATTTTTTTTAAATTTGCGAAAAACGGAGCTTTTGCCGCGGCCGCGTATATTAAAAACGCCGATACTTCAAAAACACGCGCAATTAAAGTGGAGTACGCAGCTCCGGCGACTTCAAGGCGCGGCGCTCCCAGATTGCCGTAAATTAAAACCCAGTTTGCGAATGTATTGATTAAAGCTGTTGTTCCAGAAATTATAAGTGGAATTTTCGGCTTTGCGATTTCACGGAAACTTGTCGCGATTGACATTGAAATTGCCATCGGAAAAAACGCCCATGAAACAATATTAAGATATGTGTTTCCCGCGATAACTATTTCTGTCTGCGCCGCGTTATTTGTTGTCAGTAAACCGAGTATCTGCTGCGGAACTGTCCTGCTCAGAATAAAAGCCAGAACCGCAATGCCGAACGCGAAGATCACCTTAAAGCTGTACGCGTTCTTCATTCCGTCAGCGTTATTCGCGCCGTTAAACTGCGCGATATAAATGCCTCCGGCCCAGCAGATTGTATTTACGATTACAATAAAAATGAATACAATATGATTTGTTATATTAACAGCCGCCATGCTTACATCGCCGAGACCCGCGACCATAAAACTGTCAACAAGAGAAACCATACTCATAATAAACTGCTGCATCATTACAGGAAGAGCGATTGATAATGCCTGTTTGTAAAATGACCATGGACCGAAACGCGATAACAGATGCTTCAACACGATGTTCTCCTTAATTGACAGTATATCCATTTTACAGTTACATTCAATACATGAGCGAATACTTAATCAACGGCGGCGTCCCGCTAAACGGAGCAATTAAGGTAAGCGGAAACAAGAACGCGGCTCTTCCGTGCATCGCGGCGGCTCTCTTAACCGATGAAACTGTAATTTTACGCAACATTCCCGACATTGAAGATGTGCATGTAATGCTTGATGTTTTTATTTCTCTTGGCGGTGATGTTGAAACAACAGAACCAAATGTTATAAAAATGTCTTTGAATAATATTAAAACTTCTGAAATACCCGAAGAAGACGCGAAGAAAATAAGGGCGTCTATACTTTTCGCAGGCCCTCTTCTTGCAAGATCCGGAAAAGTTATTCTTCCGCCTCCGGGAGGAGACGTTATAGGAAGAAGGCGTCTTGACACTCACTTTCTTGTGTTAACCGAATTGGGAGCAAAAGTAAAAGTAAGCGAAAATTTTACATTCAGCGCGAAGACGCTCAAAGGCGCCGATATTTTTCTTGACGAAGCTTCTGTAACAGCGACAGAAAACGCGATAATGGCCGCGGTTCTGGCCAAAGGTAAAACAATTTTAACTAACGCCGCAAGCGAGCCGCATGTTCAGGACCTTTGCAATATGCTTGTTTCCATGGGCGCACGGATTGAAGGGACTGGTTCAAACATTTTAACAATAACGGGAGTTAAAAAACTTTCCGGCTGTGATTTTGAAATAGGGCCTGATTTTATGGAAGTCGGCTCTTTTATCGGACTTGCCGCCGTTACAGGAGGCGACCTTCATATACACGGAGCGCGTCAGCATGACATGCGCCCGGCGAAAATCGCATTCGGCAAACTGGGAATTGTCTGGGCTCATGAAAGAAATGTTATTCATGTTCCGAAAATGCAAAGCATGGAAGTTAATCATGACCTTGGCGGAATGATTCCCAAAATAGACGACGCTCCATGGCCGGGATTTCCGCCTGATCTTGTAAGCATCGCGATTGTTGTTTCCACCCAGATAAAAGGAACTGTTTTAATTCACGAAAAAATGTACGAATCCCGGATGTTCTTTGTTGACAAATTGATCGGCATGGGCGCGCGCATTGTGCTATGCGATCCGCACCGCGCCGTCATTTCAGGCCCCGCAAAACTGCGCGGCTCAGAACTGATAAGCCCGGACGTGCGCGCGGGAATGGCAATGCTCATCGCGGCAATGTGCGCCGAAGGCAAACGCGTTATACGAAACGTTTACCAGTTTGAACGCGGATATGAGAATTTAACGGAAAGACTGACCGCTCTGGGCGCGCGTATAACAAGGGTTGAGTAACTGTAATATTATATGAAACTTGTAAACGCCTTTCAAATGCGCAAAATGGAACAAATCGCGATACAGGAGCTTGGAATTCCCTCTATTCTGCTTATGGAAAACGCGTCAATTCGAATCGCTGAACACTGTTTAAGGTACATTAAAAATATAAATAACCCTAAAGTTCTCATTGTCTGCGGATCGGGAAACAATGGCGGCGACGGACTTGCTGTTGCACGCCATCTGTATAACAGGGGAATAGATACCAATATTTTATTAACATGTGATACCTTTTCTGTAAAGGAAGACGCGGCTGTTAATCTTGCAATAGCACAAAATATTGGCATGCCGATAGAATTCATTAAGCCTGCATATAATTATACAAACGATCAATCCCCATTAAATATTCACTCCTCCGCGTCCGCGAGTCTTTGCGAGAATGAACTCGAATCCCATGATTTAATTATTGACGCTGTCTTCGGAACCGGATTGACACGTAACATTGAAGGCAATGTCAGACAATTAATAGAAGCGGTAAACCGTTACGCGAAATATGTAATCTCGGTTGATATACCGTCGGGAGTACATTCGGATACCGGGAGAATCATGGGGTGCGCAGTGAAAGCGAATGAAACTGTCACGCTTGGTTTTCCAAAAATAGGCGCGTATCTTTATCCGGGAGCTGAGTATACCGGAAAAATCCATATTGAGGATATTTCAATACCTGACAAATTAATCGACAGGATAGAGATAAAAACACATTTCCTTATTGAAAGTGAAGCCATGGATATGCTTCCTGCCCGGAAAAACCGTTCAAATAAGGGCGATTATGGCAGGGTTCTGGTTTTCGCTGGCTCAAATGAAATGCCGGGCGCGGCGGCTCTCGCGTGCTCGGCGGCATATATGACAGGCTGCGGTCTTGTCTGCGCGTGTGTTGTAAAAAACACAGCGTCTGTAATACATCACTGGCAAAGAGAAGTTGTTACGCGCATTGTACCTGAAAAAAACGGAACGTACTGTAAAGACAGCCTGTCAGTTTTTTTTAAAAATGGAAAAACAGAAATTAGCAGTTTATCAGATGATATAAGATGCGCGTCTGTGATCGTACTCGGCCCCGGCATCGGACGAAACGCTGATGTAACAGAATTTGTTCAGGAACTTATTAAAAACGCAAACGCGCCCCTTGTATTGGACGCGGACGCGTTATTTGCCATTTCAGGGAATGTAAATATCCTTAAGGAATTAAAAACTCCGTGTGTAATAACACCTCATCCAGGGGAAATGAGCAGGCTAACAAATCTTTCTGTATCAGAAATTCTTGATGACACATCAGGTGCGGCCGCAAGATTCGCAAAAGAATATAATACTGTAACGCTTTTAAAGGACGCGCATACTGTTATCGCAAACCCTGACGGAGAAATTTTTATCAACACAACAGGAAATAACGCGCTTTCAAAAGC
>JAIRQF010000117.1 GCA_031256635.1 Treponema sp.
GGATTGTTCTTGGGCAGTGTTTTTCCAAAGCGTTAGGTGATAAACGCGGCATCAGGCGCAGCGGAAGCTGCCTTTTCCCGATGGATGAGTGCCTCGCGCGCGCCGCCGCGGACATCTCAGGAAGGGCGTTTTTGTTCTTTGACGGCCAGCTTACATGCGCTCCGTTTGTTTGTGCGGCGGATAACGGAACACAGAGCGAGTTTCAAACCGACGTAATCGAAGATTTCTGGCAGGCGTTTACTTCATCATCGGGTTGCAATCTTCATCTTGAAATTATCCGCGGAAGAAGCGATCATCACAAAATAGAAGCGCTTTTTAAATCGTCCTCCCGCGCGTTACGCGCCGCGTGCGAACATGATGAACGCGCCCGCGACTCGATTCCGTCGACCAAGGGAGTCATTCCGGGTTTTAAATCCCCTGGAGTCATGGTTTGATCGGCGTAATTGATTACGGCGCGGGGAATCTCGGTTCTGTTATGAACGCGCTTAAAAGGCTTTCATCTCCGGCGCGTTTTGCATCAGGGCCTGAAGAATTACTGTCCGCCTCATCTCCTTTTGAAAAAATTATTTTCCCCGGAGACGGTCATTTCGCCACAGCAATGTCTTCGCTTGAAAAATCGGGGTACACGCAGGCGATAAAAGAATGGATAAAGGCAGATAAACCTTTTCTGGGAATATGCATCGGCTTACAGTTGCTGTTTGAGTCATCTGAAGAAACCCGGCAAAAACAAGGTGAAGAAGTCAAAGGTCTTTCAGTAATTAAAGGGAACGTTAAACGCTTTCCGGGGCGTAAGGTTCCGCAGATTGGCTGGAACAGGACAACAGCCCGTCCTGAATCAAAATTATTCAAAGGTTTAAGCGAAGGGAGTTTTTTTTATTACATACATTCATATTATGCCGACCCTTTAGAAAAAGAAGTCAGCTCCGCGCAAACAGAATATTATATACGTTATTGCTGCGCTGTAGAAAGGGGTGCGCTTGCGGCTGTACAGTTTCATCCTGAAAAATCAGGCTCCGCAGGACTTGCGCTTTTAAGAAACTGGGTATCTTAATTATAAAAGGGTGAACCAATGCAGGCGAAAAGAATTATTCCATGTCTTGATGTCGATGACGGCAAGGTGGTAAAAGGCGTAAAGTTTGAAGGTATTAAGGATGTCGGCGATCCGGGAGAACTTGCGCGCAGGTACAATGACGAAGGAGCGGATGAGCTTACCTTTCTTGATATCGGCGCTTCCCATAAAAGCCGCGCGACACTGCTTGGTGTTGTAAAAAAAATCGCAGAAGAGGTTTTTATTCCGCTTTGCGTAGGAGGCGGAATCAGAACAATTGACGATATGCGGGACGCGATGAACTCAGGAGCGGATAAGGTTTCGGTCTGCACTTCCGCGCTTAACCGCCCCGAATTGTTATGCGAAATGGCAAACGCCTACGGCAGCCAGTGCGTTGTGCTTTCGCTGGACGCAAAGCGCGTAAAAACAAACGCAGGCGAATTGCGCTGGCACGCGTTTTCGCACGGCGGAAGAAACGACACGGGGCTGGACGCGATTGAATGGGCGCTCCGCGCCGTTGAGCTTGGCGCTGGAGAAATTTTACTTAACTCGATTGACGCGGACGGAACAGGAGCGGGTTACGATCTTGAACTGACCCGGCGCATTCTTAACGCTGTGTCCGTTCCGGTAATTGCCTCAGGCGGAGCGGGGACTCTCGATCAAATCGCGAATGTCTTGCTAAGCACCGCATCTTCTGAAATGGAAGCGTTATCTGAAGAAGCGCCGGGCGCCGACGCGGCTCTGGTTGCCTCCCTTTTACATTTTAATAAAACGACAATTCAAGAAATTAAGAAATACGCCGAAGATAAAGGCGTTTGTGTCAGGCGGTAATATGAAAAATTATTTCAGTACAGGATTTTATCCTGTTGTCTTTTTTATTTTTTTCTGCATGTTTTTTTATAACTGTGAAAAAAGCGGTGAATCTTCGGATTTTTTACAGAATGAGGATGGCACAAATATTCAGGAAAGCACTCAACTTTCCTCCGGCGCGCGCGGCGCTCATGTTTTGCATAACATTAACCTGATCAATATCAATAATATGCAAACATCAATTGACGTTTCGGCTCACAGTAAATACCTGCGCGATCCCCTGCGTTTTTTTGATCTTCCAGACGGAGGCGTTCCGCAGGGCCGCACCGCGGTTGTGGGAAGCGATGTATGTCTTTTTTATCCTGTTGAAAGCATTTCTTCCGATGATGAACTTATACTGCTGCCGGAAGGAGAACCGGTTCCGTTCGCCGCCATTATTCCGTTAGGTGAAGAACTAAAAAACAGTTTCGCGTATAAGGGCTGGTTTTCTTTTCAGGATAATTTCAATTATTTTTACAAAACTCTCTGGAACGGCAAAGCGGGAATTGTTTTCGGAGCGGATCTTTACGGTATCGGTAAATCAAATTCAGATAACAGGATAAACGCGCTATTGTATAAAAATAACGGCTATTTTGAAAACTTTTATCAATACTGCGGATATGACAGGATAAGGGAGGACATCGCGGCGGAACTTGAAAAAAACGGCATCGCTTTCCAGAGCGTAAGACCCGGCGAATACAGCCTTAGCCTTGAAAGGCCTGACGATATGATAAGTCTTTATATGGGACTTCCTGACAGATCCGCCGCAAGTATTTTTGTTACGACGGATCTCGCAGCCCATGTAAACCATCTGATTTTTGACAGGCTGCTTCAATATCTTGAAGAAGAATATTTTTTTCCCCAGTTGTCCGCGTTAACAGATGAATATATAAAAACCATAGAACAGATGAGAGGACAAATCCCGCAGGAAATATTTAACGCAAGTCTTCTTTATTTTCAAACCGCGCAGGCGCTATTGGCGCTGGCCCCTGATAAAATTGAAGAGCAGGGTTACCTTAAAACAATTGAATACAGGGATAAAGACGCGCAGCGCGTTCTCTCTTCTTTCCCGCAGCAGGTCAGGGACGAAATTCAAAAAATGGACACCGCTTCAGGAATTGGCTCTTCATCAATATTTTCATTTATGAGGGAAGATTATTCCCAGTACAAGGCAAGAGGACACTACACGAAAAACGGAGTGTTATCTGCATATTTCCGCGCCCTTATGTGGTATGGGCGCATTAACTTCAATCTAGGAGGAGGAGGAGATACAAGGGAGTACGCGCTAAGAATGGCGCCTCTTGCGCTTTTTATTACGGATATAACAGAAGCATCTCCTGTGATTAAACATATATGGAGATCCCTATTTGATCCCATTACGGAATTAATCGGCGTATCGGACGATATCAGTTTCATTGAACTTACTCCATTATGGAACAGAATTAAAGGAAATAGTTTTAATCAGTGGTACGCCAATCCCGTCAATCTTGAAAGATTTATCACGGAAGAATACAGTCAGATGCGTCCTCCTTCAATTTCCGGTTTTTCACTTCTTGAAGGCCCGCATGACGGAGGATATATGATCGAGGATTTCAAACCTCCGATGGGATGGCGTTTGTTCGGCCAGCGTTATACGCTGGACAGCGAAATTCATCACCATTTATCGCCGCCCAGATATTTTAACCCCGCTTCTCCCCGTCATATGGTAAGGGGCCTTGATATTATGAAGGTTTTGGGTTCCGCTACCGCGGACTGGCTGTTAGGTGAAAGCGATTACCGGATACACGCGGGGCTTGAACAGAAAATGAATGAACTTCAGCGCGATCTTGAAAAAGTCAGTATTGATTACTGGATGTCTACATATTACAATAATGTTTTATATCAGATAAAGACGCTCTCCATGTTTGAAGGCGGAACAGGTTTTTATTTTACGGAAAAACCGGGATGGAGTTTAAAAGCGATGAACTCAGCTCACGGAGTGTGGGCGGAACTTCGCCACGATACAATCCTTTACGCCAAACAGGTTGTTGCCGAAATGGGAGGAGGAAGCGATGATCCCACTTTCAGAACCAAACCTCTTCCCGCTCCAATTCATTATCTTGAACCGAACATTCCTTTCTGGAACGCGTCGATAATCGCTTTTCAGAAGTTGTATGAAATTTTGCAGAAGTACGGTTATCTTGACGGAAACACATCTCAGATGCTGACAAGGCTGCATGAGCTTTATATTAAAGCGGCGGAAATATCCCTTGTGGAAGCGGAAGACAAACCTGTATCCGCCGCGGACTCTGTTTGGATTAGCGTAATTGCAAGAGAACTTGCTTATTTATCGCTTACTCATACAATCAGGCATGGCTATGTTGAAGATGATAACACACTGCGGATGGCTCTCGCCGCGGATGTTTATACTAACGCTGAAATCGCTCTTGTTCTGGAGACCGCGGTCGGTATTCCTTACCGTCTTTACATCCCTCTAAATGACGGTCAGGGAGGCAGACGCATCGCGGTCGGATACGGTTTCAGCTATTATGAGTTTCACCAGCCGATGTCGAACAGGCTTAACAATGAACAGTGGAAGGAAATTGTATATGCGGATAACCCGGATATGAGTGAATATCTTCCTTTCTGGATGCAGGGGAGAGTTCTTCCGCCCTGATAAGGTGTTTATGATAAAAGAATTATTTCTTTTTATAAAGATCACGTTGTTTGTTTTAATTCTGTCTGTATTTTCGTGTAACAGAAATACAAATGAATATTCAACTGATAAAGAATTTGCAGTTTCTCAAATACCTTTATACCATACATGGCTTTCTCTTAAAGAGATGGAATATAAATCTTCAGGCACTTCGCCGCTTGCGTTACCTGTAAATACTGCGCCGCATGATTTTTTTCCATGGGCAGGAATAGTAAGCCATCATATTCTTGCACATGATTATATTGACGCGTGGTTTTTTCATCTTTCGCAAATGAGGGATATTAAAAGGTTTTTTATTATTAGCCCCGATCATTACGGCGTTTCTCTTCAGCCTTTTTCATTAACCGTTGGCAACTGGGACAGCGGAATATCAGACGGTGCTTCGGGTGGTTTTGTGAAATCTGACAGTGACAAAGTTATTGAAATAGCCGGACTACTTGAAGTATCTCTTGATCCGAATGTGTTTTTTATGGAGCATGGAATATCCGCTTTAATGCCCTATATTAAAAAGTATTTTCCTGATGCTGAAGTTATCGCCATTGCTGTTAACGCGGAATCTGAAGTTAATACGCGCACAGGAGGAAAGCTTGCGGATGTTCTTGAAAAGGAATTTGATAAAAAGGGAAAAAACGAGAATTTTTTATTAATTTCATCGGATTTTTCTCATAAAGGCGGCATTGAAGAGACGTCATTAAATGATTATAAATCAATTCATTACCTGAAAAATATTAACGATGCTCTTTGGAATACCGTTATATGCGATAACCGAATGGGAATTTATATTCTTGATCGCCTGGGAAAAAGAAATTCAGAATCTGTCATTCTATATCATACAAACTCATACAATATTTCCGGTTATGACGAAGATATAACAAGTTACTTTTTTGTTTATTTCGCGGATAAAGAGTAATAATCAGTTACAGCTAAAACACTTAAAGTCTTGGATCGACAGGTTCGCTTTCCAGAGCCAGAATTCCGAACACGCATTCATGAACTCGGTAGAGAGGATCCTTTTTTACAAAACGTTCAAGAGCTTCCATTCCAAGAGCGAACTCGTTTTGAGCGAGGTTTCGCTTTTTATTAAGGGAGCGTTTTTTCAGCCTTTCAAGATTGCCGCCCAATAAATATTCAGGCCCGTAAATAATGCGAAGATATTCGCGTCCCCTGCATTTAACCGCGGGTTGTAACGCTTGTAAGCCTTTATACGCGATAAAATCAAAAGGTTTAACAACCATGCCTTCTCCTCCGGAGGCGGTAAGTTCTTCCCACCATTTAATCCCTGAGGCGGCGCTGTTTTCGTCCAACAGATCTATTTCCCTGTAATTGGTCGCAATGAATAACGGATCGCTTTCGTTACCTGCCATGTATTTTTTTATTCGTTCCATATGTGTTATGTGATTTTCCGTGTTCCATACTTTGCCTTCGGTAGCGAGAATATGAAAGGGTGCGATACGGTAATCATCTGTTGTTTTCACATCCCAGCAGTAGCGGCGGTACGCGTCCGTGTAAAGGGCGAGAGCTTCTTCGCGTTTCCTGAATTTATTTAAAAGCATGTTTAAATCAACGCTCTGTGCTTTAGGCGCGCTGACTGTGATTTGACTGTTTTCAAGAGTTTTTGCCGCGTTTTCAATTGCGTTAACTGACATTGACAGCGACACGCGCCCTGAGCGTCCCGCCGGAGCGTATTGATCTTTTAAAAGAGACGCCGCTTTTGCGGACCATGGCATAAGTTCAGCGTCAATACAAACCCAGTCAGTGTTAAAATCCTCCCAGAATAATGAAGAGGATAGCGCGTTTTTTAAGCGTGTTAGTATTGTGTTTTCTGTCTGCCATTCATCGCAGTTTGATTTATCGAAGAACGGCCTTCCTGTACGCGTATATATAACGCCGAAGCTGTCATCGGTTACGCTAAAACGTTTTGCCGCGCTTTCGCTGTTTTTGCAGATAACAATTACAGCGCGCGAACCCATGTGTTTTTGTTCGCAAATTACCTTTCCGGTTCCGCGCGTTTTATAATAATCAAACGCTTCTTTGGGATATTCAAGATAATCAGGATGTTTGCTTGTTTCGCACGGAGACATTGTAGGCGGCAGGTATATAAGCCAGTGGGGATCTACCGCGAAGCGGCTCATTAATTCAAGAGCTGCCGCGGAATTTTCCGCGTCTATTTTAATGGACTGGCAAAGCCTTGTGTTAAGGAATCTTTGTCCTGTTACATCCTCAATGTTAAGCATATCATCATATGAAGATGAAATTTTATTGAATGGTTTTAATGACGCGTAATATTCTTTTTTTGATTTTACCCGGACAATTTCTTTTTCAGGATACCTGTAAGCGCTTAAACTTCCGCCGAAAACGCAGCCTGTATCAATACACGCGGTATTGTTAATTATCTGCGCGTCAGGATTTGGAATGTGCCCGTAAACAACAAGAGCGTTTCCCCTGTATTCATTAGCCCAGGGAAAACGGATGGGAAGGCCGTATTCATCCGTCTCTCCTGTTGTCTCTCCGTAAAGACAGAACTCCCTTACGCGCCCTGAACTTCGTCCATGATACTCTTCCTTTAGTCCCGCATGAGAGACTACAAGTTTTCCGCCGTCAAATACATAGTGGCTGATCAAATTATCAAGAAAAGTTTTAACTTCCTGAACGAAATCAAGGCTCTGTGATTCCATCTGCTGTACTGTTATATCAAGGCCGTGAGTTAGCTGCACATTTTTGCCGTTTAGTTTTTTCAGAAGTTTTACGTCGTGATTGCCCGCTATGCACCATGCGCCGCCGCTTTTTACCATGTTCATGACAAGGCGAAGAACTTCAATGTTTTTCGGTCCTCTGTCGCAGAGATCTCCAAGGAATACAGGTTTACGCCCTTCGGGATGATTTACGGTAAAACTTTTAAAGTCTACCTGATAATTTAATTTGATTAATAATTCGCATAACTCATCAAAGCAGCCGTGAATATCGCCTATTATATCAAACGGGCCTGTCTCTTCTTTTTTGTTATTCCATAAAGGAACACGTACAATTTCCGCGTTCGCGACTTCTCCTTCGCCTGATAAAATATAAACATGGCGGAAGCCTTCTTTTTGCAATTGTTTAACAGACTTTCGAAGTTCACCTGACTGCCTTGCGATTATATTCCAGTTTAAGTTTCTGTCAGGACGGGCGGCGTTACGCTCTTTTATTATTTTCTCCGGAATATCAAGAACAATAGCAGCGGAGAGACAATTTTGCTCTCTTGCAATGCGCAGGACTCCTGCGCGCGCGTGCTTTTGAACATTTGTAGCGTCAATGACAGTCAGCTTTCCCAGTTCAAGCCGTTTTGACGCGACATAATAAAGCGTTTCAAACGCCTTTGATGTAACCGTCTGATTGTTTTCATCGTCCGATAAAAGAGCGCGAAAATAATCCGAGGAAAGCACTTCCGTAGATTTAAAATGGGTTTTTGAAAAAGTTGATTTCCCGCTTGAGGATACTCCGACAAGAGCGACGACGCAGAGTTCAGGTATTTCTATTCGCATAACGAAAATACCCCCATTTGCGTTGACGCGCCAAAAATATCATCCGTCTCTCCTATTTCCGAAAACCTGACAGTGTAGCCGTATTGCGACGATGCTTTTTCCGCCCAGTTTCTGAATTCTTCGCGGGTCCATTCAAAACGATGATCGCTGTGTCTTAATTTATCAGCGCCGATGTTTTCATATTTAACATTGTATTCCCTGTTAGGTGTTGTAAGAATTATAAAACGCGGTTTTGTAAAATTAAATAAAACTTTTTCAAACGCGCAAAGACGGGAAAGATCCAAATGTTCAATTACTTCTATAACACACGCAACGTCAAATCCCTTAAAGCGGGAATCTTTATATGTTAATGAACTTTGAAAAAGTTCGATTCGATTCCTGATAAAATCAGAAGCGTAATCATATTTTATTTTTTCACAAGCGCGCTTGAGCGCTGAAGAAGAGACATCCGTGCCGGCGATTTTTTCAAACTGTTTCTCTCTTAAAAGCATTCGCAAAAGATTTCCCTCTCCGCATCCGATATCGATAACGCTTCTTGCGCCGCAGTTTTTAAGCGCCGCAATAACGCTTCCAATCCGCTGGGCGTTAAGATTAAGTTTCTTCTCTGCTTTTTCTTTTTTTTCAGCAGACTGTAATGAAGTATCGCCAACGAACACTGCCTGTGAATCTTCTTCTGTTTCATTTGAATTTAAAGATTCATATGAAAGCCGTGAGAAAGCAAGGCTGACAAGAGGATTCATGCGTTTCAGATAACGGCTGGTGATAAAACCTTTCTGCGGATGATTAGAAAGCCAGTCTCCTGAGTTGCGCAGTAATTTTTCAACTTCGTCATTTCCAATCCAGTAGTGCTTTTGTCTGTCAAATACGGGAATTAGTATGTAAATATGTTTTAAAAGATCGCATAACCGAATATTCGCTTTTAATGACAGGTTAACATATTTACTTTCACCCCATGACGGAAAATTTTCGTCCGCCTGAAAATTCTCATATTTTACTTCGTACCCAAGAGGCTCAAAAACCTTGTTAAGCATTTCTGTTTCGCTTCTGCAGGGAAGCATGGATACAACCGCTTCAAGATTAAGGAGTGAGTCTGACAAGTCCTGATGTTCTTCGCATCTTCCTGTCATCGCCGTTCTGAAAACATTTGCGATTGCGACGCTCATAAAAGATGAGCAAACATAAGGACGGTCATTAACATAGTCAAAAAGTCCTCTGCCTCCGCCTGAGTTTCCTTCTTTTCCGCGGGCCAGATCAACAGGATTAATATCCAGAAGTAAAGCCGCTGTAGTTTTGTTATCGGATATCTCAGGATAAAATATATACGCGTCCCCAAATCCAAGCTCAAATTTTTGCGGACGGTACGGATTTTTGTATAATAAAAATCCGAGATTTGCTGTGTCAGTTCCCGTATAGGTTATGGTTAAAAGCATTTTTATTCCTGAAGTATACATGATAACAGTAATTGAACCAGTTAGGGAACATGGCCGGTATGTAAACAGGTTAGTTGTTTTTCAAATATTTTTTGTAATCACCGACAAGTAAACGGTATGGTTTTTCATCTTCTTCTATGACAGGAAAGCGGCCGATATTTTCGCAGAAAAAATTATCGCGATGATCATTGTTTACCATGGATACTTCGCCTAAAAGAAGCATTTCATCCTCTGTCCAAAATTGATGGAAAATCCCCTGCTGTAATGTAATGCTTTCCCCTTTTTTAAGACTGATAACCGCGCCTGCTTTTACTGTAAAATTCCGTCCGTCAACTGAAACGGGCACATCAGAATATTTATCCAATGTTTTGTCATTTAAAGAGTGATAAAGCTGAACCTTTAAACATCCTGTGCCTGTACGGTTAATAATATCTTCCATTTTGGATTTATGAAAATGAAAAGGCGTTATCTGATTCTGTTTTACAATTAATATTTTTTCCGCATACGATTTTCCGTAAGGTTTTTTTACATTTCCGTTACGGATGGTAAACAATAAAAGTCCGCAATTTTCAAAATCCCCTCTACCGAAGTCTGTGAGATCCCAGCCAAGCTGATTGTTTATAATTTCATTATACTCAAGCCCCTTGTTACTCCAATCTTCGGCAGTCCAGAATGAAAACGGCGGCAACGCAAACTGCGTTTTTTCAAGGAATATTTCCGTTTCGCGGATATAACTGTTTATAAGAGAACGTTTCATGTTGATAATTATATACCGGCTTTATATATTCATCCAATTAAATCTTATTCAAATTTGATTTCCAATGAGTCGCAAATTGGGTTATATCCGATTTTTTTATATATACTGTTGGACACAGGATTTGCAAGGTCTGTATAAAGGACGCATTTTTTAAAACCCGCTTCAAGGATCAGACGGCTGACAGCGGCCACACAGGATGTTGCGTAACCCTTACCGCGAAAATATGGCGGAGTATATACATAACTGACGCCGCATACTGTTTGCATTTCTCTTGATTTTTGCGCCATGGAAACAGGGATGCCGTTTTCTTCCAGAATATATATTTTATGCCCTTTTATGTGATACCGGTAGTATTCCGGATCTTGATTTATATTCAACGCGGTGCCAAAACAGTCAAAATTAAAACTTTCCAGCCAGTAAGGCAGGAACGGCATATCGCTTTCCCGCGCAAGCCTTAATACGCCGGTTTTTGGAATATCCGGATTTACCATTACAAGTTCATGAATGCGCATTTTTGTTTTTAATTTAAATTGAACGTTATTCGCTTTTGCGTAAGCTCCGGCAAAATATTCAGCCAATGTATTTTCTGTCATTACTCCGGGAATTTTATTTTCTGTTTGTGCAATTCCTTTTATAAGGCATGAAACAGCGTCGCCATTTATTTTATTATCTGTCGCGTAAAGAGTCAGATTAAAAGGCGGCGTCATAAGCGCGGTTAAAAGGATTTCATCTTTATCAGATACTGCCGCCATAAACCAAAGAGCGGGATGCCGCCAGTCAGTTTTATCCTTCCCTTCATTGCCCATGATAAGGTTGCCTAACGGAATCAGGTTTTGCGCTTCGCTTCGCATCATTATATTGTAAGTGTCTGTGTAAAAATCTTTTACGTCTTTATAAAGATTAAACCGCATTATTGGTTTTTCCTTTAATTTTTTAATTTACGGTAACTGTTTTTAACATACACTGAACGCGGGGAACTGTTCAAGATATTGAATCTTCTCCAGGTTTTATTTATAATACTCTCATGATTATTGCATCAATTGATATACAAAACGGCAAAGTCGTTCAGTTAAAACAGGGCAATGAACTCATTTTACAGCGTGATAACGCTCCGGATCTGGCGGAACAGTTCGATATTTACGGCGAAGTTGCTGTAATCGATCTTGACGCTGCGATGAATAAAGGTTCAAACCTTGAGATGATAAAGCCTCTTTTGCGGAAAGCCGAGTGCAGGGTAGGCGGCGGTATCAGGACAGCGCGGCAGGCCGGAGAGCTTGTCAGTCTTGGCGCGCGAAAAATCATCATCGGCTCAGGCGCTTTCCGCGATCCTGCGAAAAAAGGCGCTGGTATTGACGGCGGTGAGTTCGCGGTCAATATTCCCTTTCTTGAAGAAATGTCAAAAAAGATCGGGCGGCAAAGGCTGATTGTCGCAGTTGACGCGCGCGCCGCTAATACCGGGTTTAGCGAAATTGTCGTGGACGGCTGGAAAACTCCTACAGGCCTTGATCTGATAAAGGCAGCGAAAGCTGTTGAACCTTACGCGTCCGAACTGCTCTTTACATGCGTAGAACGCGAAGGCACAATGACAGGAATCGATCCTGAACCCGTGCGGAAATTACGCGAAGCGGTTAACTGCCAAATAACCGCGGCAGGAGGCGTTTCAACGTTAGATGAAATCAAGGATATAGCCGCTCTTGGCTGTGACGTGCAGCTTGGTATGGCTCTGTATACCGGAAAAATCAATTTAGCGGACGCGTTCATGGAATCCCTTAACTGGAAAAAATGCAAGGAATGGGGATACCTGATTCCTGTTATAGTTCAATCCACGGACGGACAGGTATTGATGACAGGCTTCGCCGATAAAGAAGCGTTAAGCGAAACTTTCTCACGAGGCAATGTGTGTTTTCACAGCCGGACAAGAGACAAACTCTGGATGAAGGGAGAGAATTCAGGCAATGTTTTAAAACTTATCCGTCTTCGCGCCGACTGCGACAGGGACGCCGTTCTTGCGACAGCAAAACCCTGCGGCCCTGTCTGCCACACAGGCACCTGGTCATGCTTTTCAGCTAACAGGAATTACACGCTTGAATATTTACAGGAAATAATACAAGAGCGTTTTAAAAATCCCGCGCCCGGCTCTTACA
>JAIRQF010000182.1 GCA_031256635.1 Treponema sp.
GCCGAAAACCTCAAAGTAACCGAACAGCACAACTGAGCTCATCAATCTGAATCCGCTGGATTGATAATAACTGGAAATGTCATGAATGTAACTTCTGACATCATCAATGGTATCGCCGCGGAGAATCATGCTCCTTATCGACTGTGAAATACCGCTGAGCATCATCTTCGGTTCAAGAAGGTCTGCTTCAAGCTGGGTCTGCGCGAAACTGAACACGCTTTCGGCGTTACGCACTAAATTGCTGTGCACAATGCCGCGCATAAAGGAATAACTTAAAAAAACCATAGCCATAAAAGCGATAACTGTGAATATCAATTGTATATATAATGGCTTGCTGGGTAGTATTTTCATTAAAATATTTTTAGCTCCCTGTATTAATATTGAATAATAGTATACTATGAATATAATATATTTTTAATATTTTATTCAGCTATTTCGGAGGTTTATTGTGTCTTTATCATTTTTTGGGCGTTCTTTGCTTACATTGCTTGATTATTCACCTGAGGAAATCCGTTATTTGCTGGATCTGTCAAAAAAAGTAAAAGCGGAGTCAAAAAGCGGAAAAGTATTCAGGCGATTTGAAGGAAAGACCCTTGCGCTGCTTTTTGAAAAACGTTCTACCCGCACAAGATGCGCGTTTGAAACAGCCTTCGGCGAGGAAGGAGGCCATCCCGTTTTTCTGTCAAACGCGGATATTCAGCTTGGCGCAAAAGAATCGCTTGAAGATACTGCGCGCGTTTTGGGCAGAATGTTCAGCGCGATTCAGTTCAGGGGCTTTAAACAGGAAACCGCGGAGATTCTTGCCAGGTATTCGCAGGTTCCAGTTTATAACGGGTTGACCGATCTTTATCACCCGACGCAGGCTCTCGCGGACCTTATGACTCTGGAAGAAAATTTCGGCGATGCCAAAGGAAAGACATTGTGCTTTACAGGAGACGGCCGCAACAATGTAGCAAGATCCCTAATGATTATCTGCGCGAAAATGGGGACTAACTTTACAGTGATAACCCCCGGTGAACTAAACCCAGATGATGAACTGCGAAAAAAATGCGCAGCTCTGGCTCAGGCTTCAGGCGCTGTCATTAAAGTAACTCCCGATATCGCGGAAGTAAAAGGCGCGGACGCTCTTTACACCGATGTATGGGCATCGATGGGCGAAGAAAATAAAAAGAAAGAGAGAGTTCGGCTTTTAAGTCCGTATCAGGTGAATCAAAGACTGATGAATATGACTGAAAACAACGGCACTATTTTTCTGCACTGTCTTCCCGCAGTCAAGGGAGAAGAAGTAACAGAGGATGTCATTGAAGGACCTCAAAGCAGAGCATGGGATGAAGCTGAAAACCGCAAACATACGATTAAGGCGATAATGCTTGCCACATTAACAAAAATTAATTAATTTTGGAAATGATTTAACAGATGGGAATATTTGATCGATTAGGATCCGTAATTAACAGTTATCTTAATGATTTCGGCGGTGAAACAAGCCGCAAATTCAGACAAACCAGTTCAGGTAACGGCGATCCGGATTTTAACGCGGCTTATGATGAATTGAACGATTACCTTAACAACGGCGGACGTACAAATCAGAATTCATGGAAAGATACTGATTCAGAATTAAACAGAAGAACCACAGGCCCGAATGTGCCGCCCGAAGAATTACGCGCGGATTTTGATCTTTTGGAAGTACCATTCGGCGCGGATAATGAAACGTGCAAGACTGCATACAAGAGACTTTTAAAAATTCATCATCCCGATCGGCACGCCGGGCATGAAGGCAATTACAAAAAAGCGACGGAAAAATCCGCAAAGATAAACGCCGCCTGGGATCGTATTGAAAAGTGGCGGCAGCGGAGCAGCGGGAGGTAATTAATGGAACCTTCATTCAGAATTTATACAGACGGCGGATGCTCAGGGAACCCGGGACCCGGCGGATGGGCCTATGTAATGGTTACGCAGACTTATCAGGGTGAGCAGATAATCGCGAAAAAATACGGCGCGGACGGGGATACAACAAACAACAAAATGGAACTAACCGCCGTCATTATGGCGTTACGCGAACTTAACGCAATGCCGGAAGCTCCGCGGCAGGTTACGGTTTTCACGGACTCACAGTATGTGCAAAAAGGAATGACTGAATGGATACACGCGTGGAAACGCAATTCATGGAGAACAAGCGATAAGACGCCTGTAAAAAACAGGGAACTTTGGATGGAGCTTGATTCATTGGCAAGCGACTTCTGGCTTAAATGGGAATGGATTAAGGGACACGCCGGAAATAAATACAATGAGCTTTGCGACTCAATGACACAGGAAGCGATCACTCAATTGAAATAATGCTGATATTACGCAGCTCACGTCTGATACCTGCGGGAATTCCGCTAGCAAAAGTCAGCTCAATTATTGATTCCTCTCCCTTTACAGTAACAGTTCGCTGCTGAAGATTGTGGAGCTTATATCTTTCATCAATTGATATATGCCATGTAACAGGATTCCCGCTTTCCTGTGCGGTAATATTACCTGTGATAACCAACTCCGTAAAAGGTTCATTTCCAACAAGACGCACAGTTCCCGTAATTTGCACAACATTTTGCTTAACAGGTTCAGGCAGTCCTGAGTTTGCCGGCAATTCAGAAGTTTCCTGTTTTTTTTCCGCCTGATCCGGGTTATTGTTAAAGATACCGCTTGCATGCGCAGTATTTATATTAATCATTATAAAACTTAATAAAAAAAAACAACGCATTATATTCCGGTTATGATAAATCAAATTAATCCCCCATATACCTTGTTATGCCTTCTCCTGTAAAAGGCAGGGACTTTC
>JAIRQF010000039.1 GCA_031256635.1 Treponema sp.
TTTTCAGAAACTTTTTATAGACATCTGAAAAAATCAGTTATATAATGGTCTCAATATAGTTTTACATGACTATAATTTTATTTATCTTAACAGGAGGAATTATTTATGAAGAAAACGAAGATTCTGCTCTCTGTAGTGGTTATGTTAATCATTGCCACAGGGACTGTTTTCGCAAGCGGTGCGACACAGGAACAAGCGGGAGGAACCGTAACGCCGCACAACCTGCCAAGAAATCAGACCCTTTACTTCGCCGGATTGCAATGGGGCGCTCCATCGGGTTATAATCCTTATGTTGGAAACGCAAGCAATTTTCATAATAACGGGCACCGCCAGGTTGTTTATGAAACATTGATGGTTTTTAACCTTCTTGATGGAAAACTTTATCCGCAGATTGCCGATTCTTATTCATGGAGCGGCAGGAACCTGACAGTACAGCTTAACAGAAATGTAAAATTTTCCAACGGACAGGCTCTTACTGCAGCGGATGTAGTCTACACTTATAATTTAGCGAAAACTTACTCAATTGGAAACTCGGGATTTTGGGATTATCTTGAAAGCGTAACAGCTCAGGGCGACTACACTGTAGTATTCGCAGGCAAGGCACCGCCTTACTTTAACATGAAGCAGATGGAAGCGGCGATCAGCGAAGTATCAATTACATCAAGAGCATACTGGGAAGGCAAGATAGCTTCTGGCGAACTTGGAACAGGTGTAGCGGCTCTTGGAGGATTCGCAGGATGGGATTGTATCGGCACAGGTCCGTATATGAGCTTCTATCATGATGACACCAAACTTGTAGTAATCCGCAATGAAAACTATTGGGGACAACATTCTTCACGTTATGGAAAACTTCCTGCGCCAAAATATCTTGCCCATAATATTTATGCCACCAATGCGGCAGGCGATTTAGCTCTTAGAAGTGGTCAAATTGACGTTTCTCAGCAGTATACCGCAAACGTACAGACTTTTTTCCAGTATGGTTTACAAACATATGTTCCTACAGCTCCTTATCATATTCCAGGTGTTATGCCCAGTATTATATTCAATACCAAAAAACCTGGTCTTGATGATCCCGCAGTACGCAGAGCGATTGCGATGGTACTCGACTATAACATGATTGGAACAAACGCCATGACAGGCCAGACTGCTCCCAAGGTAGCCAGCATGATGGTTCCGCTGCCGGCGGAATTGGCTCTTATTGACAACACCCGGTTAGCTCCATATCAATGGACAGGAATTGACGTTGCCGGTGCGAATAAGCTTCTGGATGACGCAGGCTGGGTACGCGGCGCAGACGGCGTCCGCGCGAAAGGCGGCGTAAGGCTTGATTTCAATGTTATGTGTCCGGCCGGATGGTCAGATTGGAACGCTTCATGCGAAGTAGTAGCCCAGGCAACAGGAGTTATCGGCATTCGCATCGTAACACGCTTCCCGGAACAGGCAGTCTGGAATTCAGACAGATTTAACGGTACATTTGATATCGTTATGGACAGCCCCGGCGGTCAAGGCATGGCATCTCCCTGGAGCAGGGCAAATGCCATGATGGGCAGCAACTATCTCCCAGCGGACGGTGTTCCAAACATGATTGGAAACTGGGGACGCTATTCAAATCCAGCAGCTCAGGCATTAATCGATCAGATTCCGAATGAAACAGATCCCACAAGGCTCAGGCAGCTTTGGACAGACCTTAACATTCTCTATCTTCAGGAAATGCCGACAGCTGGCCTTATGTACAGACCGTGGGTCTTCCACGTTGTAGGTACTTCAACATGGACAGGCTTCCCTGCCGCAAACGATGGATCAAATGTTCCGCCAACCATTCTTATTGATGGCTACGGAGTTAAGGGGCTTTATAACCTTAGACTGAAGTAAAACCGTAATCCTTCCAGCATCCGGTAAATACCGGGTGCTGGTTTTTTTTTTGCAATAAGGAGGAGTACGAGTTTGAAAGGCCTTCAAAAATATTTTATTAAAAAAACTACATGGTATCTGGTAACTCTTTTTATAGCAATCTTATTAAATTTTATTTTACCGCGCCTCATTCCCGGAAATCCGGTTTCTACAATTGTCGCCAGAATAGGCGCAGGTGTAGCGGATCAATCTTCAATAAAAAAAATCTATGACGCGTACGCGGCCGCGTTTGGCCTGGATAAACCAATCTGGCATCAATTTATTATATATATCGTGAATCTTTTTAAAGGCGACCTTGGTTTCTCATTTATGCAGTATCCAAGGGAAGTTAACAGCATAATATTCTCATCAATGCACTGGACGTTAATGCTTCAGATTCCGGCTATTATAACAGGCTGGTTTATAGGAAACGCGTTGGGCGCTTTAACAGGATATAAAAAAGGCATCTTTGACAAAGCGTTTTTCCCGTTCTTTCTTTTTTTAAGCGCTATTCCGGCTTTTGGTTTCGCTTATACAAATGTATATTTTTTCGCGGTAAAGATACCGCTGTTCCCGGCAAGCCTTGGATACGCCTTTGATATAATACCAAACTGGAGAAATCCCGCGTTTATACTTTCTGTTTTGGATCATTACAGGCTTCCCTTCATTACAATGGTTCTGGTAGCTATTGGAGGTCAGGCTCTTGGCATGAGGCAGATGTCTATATATGAATTAAACGCTGATTATGTAAAATACGCCCGTCTTATGGGCATTAAAGATAAAAAAGTAGTCTGGTACGTTTTCCGCAATGCGATGCTTCCGCAGATTACAGGGCTCGCTCTTTCGTTAGGTACTATGATGGGAGGCAACCTTGTCGCGGAAATTGTTTTCTCCTATCCGGGTATTGGCACTGCCCTTTTTACAGCTATCAGAGGACAGGACTACCCGGTTATATCAGGATGTACATTGATCATTGCTGTTATGGTACTTGCTGCGAACTTTATTGTTGATATAATTTGCGGTCTTATAGATCCCCGGGTTCGTATGACGCAGCAGGAGGAGGAAGCATAAGATGAATCATATACTAAAGACTGTATTTAAATCCGGAAAATTTACATTCGGTTTCACAGTTATAATAATTATTTTGTTGTTTGTAACTATTTACCCGATGTTTGACAGACGCAATCCTCTTGAGATGAAAGGAACTATTTACGAAAGGCCGAACCTGAAGGAGTATCTTCAGAGGCACAATGAAAAAGCTGAAGTGGCGGCAGAACAGGAAATGGACGAGGCCATGGCGGAATTTATGGCTATGTTTGGCCTTTCCGCGATTGTCAGGGAGACTGGTCCTATAGAGCTTCACCTGCTTGGAACAGACAATTTTGGCCGTGATATGATGGCGCAGCTTGTTGCTGGAACAAAAACATCATTAAAAATAGGTCTGATTGCCGGAACCATCGCAACAATAGTCGGGCTTGCGGTTGGTCTTTTGGCAGGATATCTTGGCGGAACTATTGACAATTTTCTTTCCAGCCTTACTAACATTTTTATAGTTATTCCTTCTTTTGTAATTTTAATTTTGATATCTGTAAGCATAAGTTCAAACACCATGTTATCCATAGGAATCATTATCGGATTAACAAGCTGGCCATGGACAGCGAGATCAGTCCGGGCGCAGACAACATCGCTTAGAAACCGCGATCATGTAAACCTTTCAAAGCTTTCAGGTCACAGCATGCCAAGAATCATAGTAAGGGATATACTTCCCTATATAGCGTCCTATGTAGTAATGGCTTTTATTCTGCAGGTAGCTTCCGGGATTCTCGCAGAGGCGGCAATCTCCATGCTTGGTCTGGGCCCCAGAAATACGGCAACGCTCGGGCTTATGATGTATTGGGCAGGTACTTTTAACGCCTTGTTTACAGAAGCCTGGTGGGCGTTCTTCCCGATGGTTGTAATGATTGCGCTCATTACATTCTCGCTTAACCTGATGAACTCCGGCCTTGATCAGATTTTTAACCCGCAGATAAGGAGCTGACAATGGCAATCCTGGAAGTTAAAAATTTAACCACCTTTTATAAAACCAGAATGAACGAAAAGGTCTGTTCTGTCGATAATGTTTCATTTTCGCTTGAAGACGGAAAATCGCTTGGTATAGCGGGAGAATCAGGCTGCGGAAAAAGTACGCTTGCCATGAGCTTTATGGGCTATTATTTTCCGCCGCTTTTTTATGAATCGGGAAATATTATAATCGACGGGAAAGACATCACAAGCCTGGAAGCGGATGTTATAAGAACAACTGTTTTGGGAACTGATATAGCCTATATTCCGCAGGCTGCGATGAACGCGCTTAATCCGACAAGAAAAATAATCCGGTTTATAGAAGATGTAATTAGAGCGCATAAACTGGATTTGAGTAAAAAAGACATATATAACCTTGCTAGGGAGCGTTTTGAAGTTCTTAACCTCCCTGAAAAAGTATTAAATCAATATGCGGTGGAACTGTCAGGCGGAATGAAGCAGCGCACTGTTATCGCGATATCGACAATATTAAAACCAAAAGTGCTAATCGCCGATGAGCCGTCTTCTGCACTCGATGTCTCGTCCCAGAAAATCGTAATCAAACTTCTGCGCCAGCTTATGGAAAAAGGCTTTATAAGGTCAATGGTTTTCATCACGCACGAGCTGCCGCTTTTGTACAATGTTACAGATGACATTATGGTGATGTACGCGGGCGAGATTGTTGAGAGGGGAACCGCGAAGGAAATGGTTTTTGATCCTGTAATGCCGTACTCAAAGGGACTTATGAATTCGATAATTGTCCCGGAAGAAGGGACAAGAGGCCATGTGCTTCACGCTATCCCCGGAGCGCCGCCTAACCTGAAAATCAGGCACGAAGGCTGTCGTTTTCAGGAAAGATGCCGGTATAAAAATGAATGTCAGGATCTTCCGCTGGAGGAAAAATCCGCGGGAGAGGGAAGAAAATACAAGTGCAGGCTTTCTGAGCAAAGGCTTCGTGAATTATTTAAAAAACTTGAATCCGAATCAAAGGCGGCTGTATGAGCGACCAAAAAACATCAACGGATATTTTTTTAAGCGGAAAAAACCTGATAAGGGAATTCGGCAAGGGAAACCAGAAAACCATTGCGGTCAATAATGTCGATTTTGAATTTAAAAGGGGAGAGATCATTTCCATTGTCGGAGAGAGCGGGAGCGGAAAAACCACCCTGGCAAAGATGATACTTGGTCTTTTAAATCCGACAAAAGGCGAAATTTTCTATGAAGGAAAATTGAGGGATATTTCCTCTCACGCAAAGAGGCGCAGGTACTGGCAGAGCATTCAGGCGATTTTTCAGGATCCTTATTCTACATACAATATTTTTAATAAAATTGATTCAGTTCTCCTTGACTGCCTGCGGCTGAAAGGGCTCGGCGATTTAAGCAAAGAGGAGAAAACGGAAAAAATGAAGGATGCCTGCAAATTTGTAAACCTTAAGTTTGATGAACTTTCAAATAAATATCCTTTTGAACTCTCAGGCGGTCAGATGCAGCGTCTTATGATAGCCCGCATTTTTATGCTCCATCCCCGGCTTTTAATCGCCGATGAACCTACTTCAATGATTGACGCATGTTCGCGCGCCACAATTCTTGACATGCTCCTGAAACTTAGAACAGAAATAAACATGACCATTGTGTTCATAACCCACGATATGGGGCTCGCCTACTATATTTCCGATACGGTGTACATAATGGAAAAGGGAATAATAGTTGAGCGCGGCACCGCCGATGAAGCGATACTCAATCCGCAGTCTGATTATACAAAGCGCCTCCTTGGCGATGTTCCGAAAATTTATGAGCCATGGGACTTTAAAGACGCGGTTTAATTAGCGGAACAAGCTGTTTGAAAAGTCCATTGATCTTTAACTGTATCACTGTTAGCGTAAAACGATGTCCGCAAATGAATCGGCTGTTTTAACCGAAGGAAATCCGGCAAAACGAATAATTTTTTTTGCTCTGCCTCTTCTTGCGGGAGAACTTCTGCATATCTCCTACACTATGATCGACGCTTTTGTTGTAGGACGCTGGGTTGGAATAAACGGCCTAGCGGCAGTAGGCGCTTCCTATAATTTAATCTGTTTTGTCTGGGGTTTTATTTTTGGTCTTACAGGCGGATTCGCGGTTATATTAACACAACGCATCGGCGCAGCAGGCAGCGGCACGGGAAATGAAAAGGGAATTAAAAAAAGCGCCGCTACAAGTCTATTCCTCAGTTTTACAGTATCAGTCATCGCGATGATTATACTGCTGCCGTTAACACCCTATATTCTGTCCCTGATTAACACTCCGCCTGAAATTATGAAAGACGCCGTTTCCTACGCGGTGATCACTTTTTCAGGAACAATTATTTTTATGTTAAGCAATATGTTCGCCTCCATAATTTACGCGGCCGGAGACAGCGTCAATCCTTTAATTTTTTTTACTGTAGGAACCGTATGTAATATAATTTTTGATATTCTTTTTGTCGCTGTTTTTTCATGGGGAGTGCCGGGAGCGGCGGCAGCGACAGTTCTTTCCCAGTTAATTTCCGCAATCATAACATTGATTTTTTTATTAAAACGCTTCCGTAATATCCTTCCGACAAAGCGGGATTGGAAAATGGAATGGAAAGAAATTAAAATCCATCTTTCCCTTGGAATCGCGATGGGTCTTCAAAGATGCATTGTGGAGTTCGGCAATATATTGATACAGGCCGCGATAAACTCACTTGGCGCTGTAACAATCGCCGCGGTATCCGCAGCCCAGAGAATAAGAGGACTTAACATGATGCCTGTCTTCGCTCTCTCCCGCGCGGTAACTACTTACACTGCGCAGAATTACGGCGCGGGAAAAATGGATCGCGTTTACAGCGGATTGCGCCAGTCCTGCTTTATTGCGCTATTTCTTGGCATATTCATGGCCGCGTTAAACCAGTTTACAGGGCGTCCCATTGTATCTCTCTTTCTGTTAAATAACGCGGATGCACTTGATCAGGCGGCTCTTTATATACTGATTACAGGTTATACTGTTTTCCTTCTTGGAATCATGCTTGTTTTCCGCAGTACGCTTCAGGGGCTTGGAAAAAAATCAGCGCCGATTCTTTGCAGTATAATGGAAACGGCAATGAGCATATTCGCGGCTTTTGCGCTGATTCCGGCTCTTGGTTTTTTGGGCGTATGCCTTGTCAATCCGCTTTCATGGCTTGCATCGGGCATTCCGCTTTTTATCGCGTTCGCTCTGTTTAAAAGGCAAAATCGTAGAGCCGTTTCAGAATTGAATTGATCTTTACGGCATACTGCCTGTCCGCCGCCCATGTTCCTGCAAGTCCTTCATAGGTGGGAGCGGCTCCCCTTCGCACATATCTAAACCGCGGATTAACCAATTCTCCGTTAAGAGGTTCATCGCTTCCGTACGCTTTCAGGTGCTGGATATGAGCGCGCACCCCTGTGCGCGGATCAGGGAAAGAAAGTCCCGGCTCTCCGCCGCCTACGGCTCCCATCCCGGCGAAATTAAACTGCTCAGGTTTTACATCTCCGCCATATCGCAGATAACCTGTTTCAAGACACATCTGCACAAAGGCAATATCGTGATTAACTCCTTCAAACGATGCTTCGTCAACATAATACTGCGAAAGCGCTCTTGCGTAAGTTGAATTAATTCCGCTGTTATTCTGTAAAAGAAAAAGCGCGATAATACCGGCGTCCACCTTTCCTTCCCCCATGATATACAAGGGAAGTTCCGGTTTTTCAATCTCTTTAACCGGATCAATGTCTTTGACAGAATCATGTTTTTCAGCGTTTTCATGTTTGTCAATTATGGCAGTTTCCCCGGTTGTGGAAGCGCATGAAAGAAAGGTAAAAATTATTAAAATTGGAAGTAAAAATTTGGTCATATTGAATTTTCGGCGTAAAGTGATGTACGCGATAGAGTTGATTCAATCTGATAATTGCTGAACAGTCTGCATGTTTTTTTATTGAGGAAGGGATTGAAATTTTCATAAATTTTTAATATACTCAAGAAGTTGGATTTTTTAATGAATGCAATATTAGACACAAAAGAAACTACTCTTAATACAGGAATTGGCGGGGAATGTACCATCTGTTCCAGACAAAGAGAACCCAAAATCGGCGCGTTGCCTTACAATGCAAAGGCTTTGGCTGCCATGGAAGAATCCAGGGCTATGATGCGCGGCGAAATGCCCGCGAAATGGCATAAACCTGATGAACTCGAAACAGTTTGGAAGGAAATACTGGAAGACTAGGCCTTGCTCCTTTATGATTTCACAAACCAATTCAAAAAAGACCTCAAACTGCTGGAGAAACGCGGTAGAGATTTAGAGAAAATCCATAATATTATAGTTTCTCTTATCTGGGAAGAGCCTTTACCTGAACGGTGCCGCGAACATAAACTTCATGGCGATTGGGAAGGATTTACAGAATGTCATATTGAGGGAGATTGGATTATGATATATGTAACTGATGATGTTGAGAAAATTAACTTTTCGTTTACCGGAACTCATTCTGATTATCTTTGAATAGGTATAAAAAATTCAACGGTCATGCGTTCACTAATGCCACGCCGCCAGTCACCGACAAGGGTTTACACACGCAGCTTTTTATTGAACTACTGAAATGGTACGCATTCGTGTTTTTTATATTAAATTCTTCTTCCATTTTTATATTTTTCCATTTCCGGTCATGCAAACCGGCGTGTTCACACCCATATAGGAGTATGAAAAAAAATAAAACAACAAATGTCTTTTCCACAATGCCGTTCGAACAGCAGCCCCGTAACAAACTGCTGGCGCGCGGATCTTCGGCTCTTTCCGACATGGAACTGCTTGCGGTCATTTTTAACACAGGCACCCGCAAAAAGAATATAAAATGTCTTGCAGGCGATTTATTAAAGTTCCTGGACAGAAACAATGACATTCCTACCATAAAGGATATACTGGAATTACCGTCTATAGGAAAGGCTAAAGCGTGCTCAATTGCGGCCATGCTGGAATTCGGAAAGAGAAGATACGGAGCTTTCTCTGAACAGATTAAGCAGCCTTCCGATATTTTTACTCTTGTCAGGCATTATGCGGACAGAAAACAGGAGCGCTTTATCAGCCTTTCACTGAACGGAGCCCACGAAGTTCTGGCTGTAAGAAATGTGACAATCGGTCTTGTAAACAAGACTATCGTGCATCCGCGCGAAGTTTTTGCCGATATAATTCAAGACAGAGCGGCAGCCTTTTGTGTCGCGCATAACCATCCTTCGGGCCAGCTTGAAAGTTCAAAGGAAGACGATGAAATAACAGAGCGCCTTCAATCGGCCGCGCGTATTCTGGGACTCCACTTTGTGGATCATATAATTTTTTCCCAAAGCGACTGGTGGAGTTTCAGGGAAAACGGAAAAATATATGATGAATGAGCTTTTTACAAAGTATCGGGTGAATCAAGGTAGGCGGGAAGCTGCATGTTGGTTTCAAGGTATCCCATCCGCCGTTTTTTAATGGAAATGTCCAGAAGGGCAAAACCTTCATCTTCAAATATCCGTAAACGCGAAATTGTAACCGGGTCGTCCTGCGAGATTCCGGCGTTGTCGGCAACTGAACCGAGAACCACCTTGTCTACCCTGAAATTTGATGAGAAAAGCGTGCTTGGCAAAGGAGTAAGTACCATGCCGAAAAGCGGAGCTGCGACCCTTTCGCGCAAGTCAATTTTCGCGGCGTCCAGCAGCGGAAGATCAGGGCGCGCGGAAGTCATCATTATGTATTTTTTTACAGCTCCGTCCCTGTTGACCGTTTCCAGCGCTACAAGTTCATTGGGGCCGCAAAGAAAAACCGCTTCCTGCATCGCAGGAATCAATCCTCCCTGCGACGCTGATATAAATTTTCCGTTGATTGATCTGATAAATGTGCCTTCGCTTATCAGATGCTTATCCGCGGGAGTACCGGGGAAAGTATAGATTATTTCCGCACCGTAATATGTTTCGTATAACGCAAGGCCGAACCAGGGGCGCTCCGCTTTTCCTCCCTTTAACATCTGCGGAAGGGCCGCAGCAAGCGTTTCGGCGGGAATGGCGAAATTTAATCCCTGATACTGGGAAATACCTGCGAATGCGACTCCGACAAGCCGTCCCTCATTATCCAAAACCGGGCCGCCTGAATTGCCGCTGTTTATAGCGGCGTCAATTTGAATAACATCGCCTATCTGAAGAAAACGCCTTCCCAGCGCGGAAACAATTCCGGAAGTAACGGTTTTTTCAAGCCCAAGAGGAGATCCAATCGCGAGTACTGTATCGCCTACCCTGGGAATGATGCGATCCACAATGGAAAATACATAGTCGGTTTCTACTTCTGTTTTAATTAAAGCAAGATCCAAAGCTTTATCGTAGCCTATAACACGCGCGGGAATACGGGGGCTTGTTGAATCCCCCATACGGATATACAGCCTTGAATAACCCTGATGTTTTGGATCAACCTCGCTTTCTATAACATGATAATTAGTGATTAACAATCCTGATGAATCGACAAAAAAAGCCGAGCCTCCGACCCTGTCAAGAGAACCCATGCCTCTTTCTATCCTGAAACCTCTGTCAACAACAACTGTGGCAACTCCCTTAATCATATCGGTTGCGGTATCATGGCCTGTGGCGTATTCATAAAGATAGGAAGGAATATTGCTTTCACCCGCTGAAAGAGCCGCGGCAAGGAAATAAGCTGAAGTGCGGCGCTGCCTTGAGTTCACCGCTTTTTCCAGAAATAAAAGAGCGGATTCCCTGTCCATTGGTTTCATTTCATGCGATCTTACAGCGGCCAGAAACGCGCCAAGGTTATTTCCTTCTTCCAGTTTCTGTTTGGCGTCAGAGAGAATAAAATCCGCTTCCTTTCCGGTATGCTCTGTAATAATTCCGATACTTGCGATTGATCTTCCAAGCGATTCCGCGTCTTCCCACCGACCCTGCGCAATTGCTTTTTCCTGAAGATCAAGCAGATTTCCTGTCGCTTCAAGCTCATAAAGGGATAACTGATACCAGTCTTCCTGATTTTTTTCTTCTGTTTTGGAGTAGACTTCCTTGTATACATATATCAGATTTAACGCGTTAACAGGATTAACCGAAATCTGGTTTTCTATATCACTTAGCCTTATGGAACTTGTTGATCTTACAAATCCGCTGTTGTTAACGCTTCTGCATGAAACAGCGGAAACAAGAATTATAATTGCCGGTATTAAAAAATTAAGAGCGAATTTCCGTTTCGGCGGTTTTATCATTAATTTACGGGAAAGCCTGTTTGTGGTAAAAGTTTTATCTTTATTCATTACTTTTTCTTGTTTCTGAAAAATTATAAACGCCGCCGCCGTCGGTATCAAAATAATAAACAACCGAACCATCGTTCTGATACACTTCCATGGTCTTAAATCTCCCGTTACCGTGCCAGTCGCTTTCTGAAGAGGCGACAAGCCTGCGGTAATCAAGAAAGTCCTGCCATACATAATCCTGCGGCGGACGGCGGAAAAGGCGTATTGTTTCAAGCCTGCCATCCAAATCAAGATCAATGTGCTGGCTTACAGGAAACCCCCTTTCAAACTCTGTAACAGAAATCTGCCTTCCGTCAAGTATTTCAACCGCCTGCAGCAGCACGCCGCGGTTTAAATAAATTGTTTCTACAGCGCCGTCAATTTCCCGGCTTGGACGGGTTATGCCGGAACAAAAAGTTATTAAAGACCGGTATGTAAGGTTAATATATTGAAAGGCAGGCTCAGGATATTTAAGACCTGCCATCGTTCTGCTTCCGCCGAGCTCTGAAAAAATGACAGGAGCATATTGAAAATCCGCAGGACCGAACGTAAATATTTCATAATTACCTGACAGAGTTTTATTTGAACTTATATAGTTATAATCAGTTGCGCGAATGCTTTCTCCGGGACTTCCAAGAGTCAGCTGCTTTACGGAAGGATATCGTTCCCAGCTTATAATAACAGGATCATCTGATATAAAAAACCTCGCTGAATCAGGAACGCCGTTTGAGTCAAAATCAATGGCAAGATCATACACATTGTTCTGATCCCTGTCATGGCTGAAATGGCGGATTATTCCGGAATGATAATACGCGCTTGAGTCAATATAACCGTCATTATCTTCATCGCAGGTAATAATGCCGGTAAAAGATAAAAGTTTTTCCGTAAAGAGATTGCGGCCTTCTTCGCTGCCAAGCAGATTGTATGTTTCAATGATTATATTTTTTGCGATTACAGGATTCCCGAACGCGAAATTCCGGATATTGTCGCCGGTCAGGGCAGGAAGGGGATTATTAAATCCCCGGCTTCCGGAAAATAGTTCTTCAACAGCCCTGATATCGTCTATTAATCCAAGATTGAGAGCCGCAGGAATGGATCCAGGATGCGGCATAAAATCCCTGTTTTGGATATTAGGAATGCCTCCTGCGCGGTAAGAGGCCAAAAGACGCCGCGCCGCGTCGATGTCCCTTATAAAAGGAGCCGCCATCCACGCAAGCTCAGGATCAGCTTCAAGCAAAAAAGGAAGCCGTCTTACGGTAAGCTCAAGAAGATTTATATCGCTTTCAGGCATCTGCGTGTTTTGCCCCGGCGTCCTGTTACGCGCATATTCAAAAAAGATTCGAAGCGGCCGCGGGTCCCGCGGGAAGCTGTCCATCGCCTGAAGCACAAGACTTCGAAACTGCGCCTGCGCCTGACCCGCATTATATCCTGAGGCGAAACCTGAAAGCATTCCGCGTAACGCCAAAAGGCGCAGCATTGCGCAGTCCTCCTTCATTTGAACGCTTAGAGCCGCTTCTCCCATTCGATCAAGGGTAGCAACAGCGCCCCTATAATCGCGCAGCGCAATCTGCATTTCGGTTTTTAAAATAAGCGCGTGGTTTTGGCTGTAAGTTACCCACCTGTTTGTTTCCGCCGCGTTGTTCAGATTGGAAATTATTAAATTACGATCAGCTCCGAAATAATTATTGGTAACGGCGTTAAGATAGGAAATATCCGAGGAGACGGTATCATAATCGCTTGCGCGCACAAGGGCGGCCGCTGCGTCATTCCACCGCTGTTCATCAATTGCCTGCTGTATCCATATTACATATTGCTGCGCAGCCTGCGAATTGTCTCTTGATTGCGCGTAAATGCTGAAAGAAACAGCATAAAAAAACAAAAAGAAAAAGAAGGAATTAATCAGAAACCTATGGTTTGATCCCGCCTTCGCGGATAATATCCTTCTATCCATTTATGCTTTCCCCTTTTGGAGGAAGGTTCAGAATCAGGCGGACTTCTTCATCACCTAATGTTTCCTTTACAAGAAGGGAGTCGGCCAGTTTTTCAAGTTCGCTCCTGCGGCTTTCGATAATTTTAGCGGCATTGTCCCTTGTCCTGTCCAGAATTTCCTTTACGGCGCTGTCTATTCTCTGCGCCGTATCTTCAGAATAATCCTTGTGACGCGCAATTTCCTTTCCAAGGAATATCGGCTCGTCTTCCTGGCCGTAGGTTACAGGGCCAAGCGTTTCTGACATCCCCCATTCGCAGACCATGTTACGCGCAAGTTCTGTCGCCTGCTGAATATCGTTTTTGGTTCCGGTAGTGGTCTCTTAATAGAAAAGTTTTTCGGCAAGCCAGCCGCCGTAACAAATCGCAATACGATCCTCTATCCAGCCCCTTGAGCGGCTGTAACTGTCTTCTTCAGGAAGAGAGAGCGCGGCGCCCAATGCCCTGCCGTGCGGCACAATCGTAACTTTATGAAGAGGGTCCGCGTTTTTTAAAAAATAATGAAGAAGAGCGTGCCCCGCTTCATGAATGGCGGTCATGCGCCGCTCTTTATCGGAAACAACCAGAGTCTTTCGCGCGACGCCCATTAAAACCTTGTCCCTTGCTTCTTCAAAATCTGACATTAATACTTCTGTTCTGTCCTTGCGCGCGGCGAAAAGCGCGGCTTCGTTTACAAGGTTTGCGATATCCGCGCCGCTCATTCCGGGAGTCGCTCTTGCGATGCGCACAAGATCAATTTCCTTATCAAGGGGAATTTTCGCCGAATGAATCTGAAGAATCGCCTCGCGTTCCTTAATGTCAGGCATCGCAACAACAACCTGACGGTCAAAGCGCCCCGGACGAAGAAGAGCCGGATCAAGAACATCGGGTCTGTTTGTGGCGGCCAGAATAATTACGCCGTCCTTTGAATCAAAACCGTCCATTTCAACCAGCAGCTGGTTCAAGGTTTGCTCGCGTTCGTCATGACCGCCGCCGTAACCAGCGCCGCGCGTACGCCCGACAGCGTCAAGCTCATCAATAAAAATTATACAGGGAGCGTTTTTCCGCCCCTGTTCAAAGAGATCCCTTACGCGGCTCGCTCCGACACCGACAAACATTTCTACAAAGTCGGAGCCGGACATGTGAAAAAAAGCGACTCCCGCTTCTCCCGCGACAGAGCGGGCCATCAATGTTTTGCCGGTTCCGGGCATTCCCACAAGAAGAACTCCTTTTGGAATACGCGCGCCCATTTTGGTGAATTTCTGCGGGTTTTTTAAAAATTCAA
>JAIRQF010000132.1 GCA_031256635.1 Treponema sp.
CTTGATTCGGGAGACATTCAGTATCTTTCAACAGAAGTCAGGCGTATTCTTGACAATTCAGGGCTTGAAAACGCTTTTATTACGGTCTCCAATGATCTTGATGAGCATATTATAGAAAATCTTGTGCGCGAACACGCGCCTGTTAATACATGGGGAGTGGGAACACGCCTTGTAACAGGAGGAAATGTCGCCGCTTTTAACGGCGTTTATAAACTTGCCGCGATACAGAGAAACTCCGGCTTTGCGCCTGTTATGAAATTTTCTGATAATCTTGAAAAAACAACCAACCCCGCTGTTAAACAGGTGTGGCGTATAATGGATAAAAGCGGATCTGTGATAGCCGATGTAATGAGTATTGACAGCGAAGATGACGATCTCAAAGAAGGGCAGCGCTACAGCTTCTGGCATCCGTCCGCAGATTACAGGCATTTTCAGCACACCATCGAAGGAAGCGTGCGGCCGCTTTTGAAAAAACGCATAATAGACGGTAAACTTACAGGTACTCTTTCCTCGTTAGCTGAAATAAAAGCCCGGGCGGCGTTCGATCTTGAGCATTTTGACTCGACATATAAAAGGCTTTTAAATCCCCATATATTCAAAGTATCGATAACTGAAAAACTGCGTAATTTAAAACTTGATTTGATTCAGAAACACCTCGGAAACAGGGTATAGTACCATTGCCAATGATTTCATTTAGGGCTACAATAACCGCATGGTTCAAGATGAATCTTATTTTGAGAGCCACGACGGGACCAAACTTTATTTGTACCGGTGGTCGCCTGAAGATAAGCCAAAGGCTGTGCTTCACATTGTACACGGAATGGCGGAACACGCGTTGCGTTACAGGCGTCTGGCTGAAAAACTCACTCATGAAGGAATTGAAGTGTGGGCAGCCGATATGCGCGGCCACGGGAAAACCGCAAACCCCGATGTAAACTCAAAGGGATCAGGCGGGCTTTTGGGTCATTGCGCGGACGGGAACGGTCTAATCTGCGTCACAGCGGATATTCACACCATTAATAAAGAAATTCGAAAAACAAAACCGGATGCGCGCCTGTTTTTACTGGGCCATTCGTGGGGTTCCTTTCTTGTGCAGAATTATATTGAATACTCGGAACCTCAGCGGAACAATGGCTCTTCTTTTGGAAATATAAAAATTGACGGCTGTATTTTATCCGGAACAAAAGGACCAGGAGATTTTATGGTGAAGGCGGGAGTTCCTTTAATGACGGTGCTTACATTTTTCCGCGGACAGCGTAATGGTTCCAATTTCGCAAGGTCGCTAGCCGACGGATCATATAATAAACCTTTCAAGCCAAACCGTACGGCATTTGACTGGATTTCCCGCGATGAAGAAGAAGTTGATAAATATGCGGCCGATCCCCTGTGCGGGTTTTTATGTTCAACAGGATTTTACCGCGATTTAACAAGGCTGCTTTATAACATCCACCGCTCCGACGCGATGGCAAGGATCATCCGTTCTTTGCCTGTTTATGTATGTTCGGGCAGCGCGGATCCTGTAGGAGACATGGGAAAAAGTCCCACCGCTCTTGTTGATATATACCGTAATTTGGGAATTGGTGACTGTGAGTTTGTGCTGTATCCCGGAGCGAGGCACGAAATATTAAATGAGACTAACCGTGATGAAGTAACCGGGAATCTTCTTTCATGGATAAAAAAACATTGTGAATGAGATACAGATATTCAAAAGGGCCCAGCGGCCAGCTTGAAAAAAAAGCGATTATCTACACAAGCGATGAGCATCGTATTGATCCTGCCGATGTAGACACCGACGCGAAAATAATAATTAAAAAATTAAAAAGCGCGGGCTTTGACGCGTATATTGTCGGGGGAGCGGTACGCGATTTAATACTTGGAAAAAAACCGAAAGATTTTGATATAGCAAGCGCCGCGAGTCCGGCACGAATAAAAAAAATATTCAGGAACGCCAGAATCATAGGGCGGCGTTTCCGGCTTGTTCATGTATATTTCGGACAGCGTGTTTTTGAAGTTGCGACTTTCCGCTCACTTAGGGACGGACACACCAGTAATACATTCGGCACAATTGATGAAGATGTACTTCGCCGCGATTTTACGCTTAACGCGCTTTATTACGATCCCGAACAGCAGATTGTTGTTGACTATGTCGGCGGCATGAACGATATTAAAAAGAAACTGATTAAACCGATTATCGCGCTTTCTGAAATTTTTACAGATGATCCGGTACGAATGATCCGGGCGGCGAAATACGCGGCAATCGCTGGTTTTTCGTTTCCGTTAAATCTTAAAATGAAAATATCGCATCAATCCGGCCTTCTTTCGTCCATTTCTCCCTCGCGTCTTACCGAAGAAATATTTAAAATCATCAATTCTGATAAAGCCTGTGATATTGCGGACTTGCTGGATAAAATGGGACTTTATTGCTATCTGCAGCCTCAGGCATCCGCCCTTATGAGAAAGGACGCGGTTTTTAAAAATAATTACCTTAAAACCATGTCAAAACTTAAAGGAGAAAAAAACATGCGCGGAGACGCGCTTGGCGCTCTTTTCAGCGATTATCTTGAAAGTACAGCCGAATGGAAAAGCGGAGCAATCGATAATTTCAAGGAAGTGTGCAAGACTGCCCGCGCGTTTATCCTGCCCATGAACCCCCCCCGTTTTGAACTGGAGTATGCCGTAAAAAGATTTCTGGCTGTCCGGGGAATTACCATAAAGAGAACATTGCCGAAACCCATTCATGCTGCCGAAGGAGAAACGCCTGTAATTAAGCGTAAACGCCGCCGCCGCAAGAAGAAGGGGACAGGCCAGGGAAATGTCACTGCTCCGTGATTTTATCAATTATTATATTAACTTCTTCGATTAGTATTCCTGTGTACCGTTCAATATTTTCAATAATGTACTGTTGTAAATCATGGATATTACCACCAAGCTGAATGCCATAGGGAACGTCAATAGTCATTATCAGGCGGTAGCCCATTTCAGCGTGTTTAATATTGATTTTTTTACTTTTTATGTCCTTATTATATTCATTAACGCAATTTGTTACCAATTGAACAAGAGCGGTTTCAGAAATCATTACCCTGCCGTGCTTTGAATATTCCGGCCTTACAATTGATTTTTCATGTAATGTAGGAACAAGACCGATTCCCGCAAGCACGTTTCCGGCAACCTTGCGCCGCTTAAATATCCTTATTGCGTCGTAAAAAATATTGGGATAACTTTTTTTTACTTCGATGGACGGAACCGGAATTACGTGCTTGCCTTCGATTCGTCTTGTGCGCATTGCCTTGTCAATTTCTTCCTGTGTGGCAATGTCATCTATTTTAATTACCTTGGAAGGCTGGGGAAGCTGCAGCCGTGTCGCGATTTTATTTATCATTTTTTCGGAGGTTCCCAAAATAAGAATACGTTTGTACTTTTCATTTTGAAGCCGCCGCGCTACTTCGTCCCTGTGGGATTTTTCATCAAACAGCGCAACTTTTACAGCCGCGAGAAAACTGTGTTCTTTTTTTGCTGAATGTCCTGCAAGGATGCGGTTATCTTTTATCAAAAGGCCGTCGTCTATGATTAGATCGATCCCGTACTTAAGAGCCACAAGTTTCGCGTGAAAACTTTTGCCTGTTCCGCTTTCTCCGGTCAGAGCGAAGACCCTTTTCCGTTTAAATCCAAACAGAAAATCAAAAATCATCGCTCAATTTATAATATGCTTTTAATTAACGGTAGCTCCGCAAGTCCGCCAGCAGCTGCCTCGCCCGCTCTCTTATTGGTACAGTGTAAAGCCCCGTTGATACATTTGTAAGACAATTTATTACTTCGATGGAATTTATCCCGCCGTTTTTCCTTGCAATTTTTTCAAACGCGTCAATGGCTGAAAGCGCCATAAGATTGTCAGGATTTGTATTGGTATAGAAATTTAATACTCTCGCTATACTCCTTACGGTTTCATTGTTTGCATTTGTTCCGATATCGCCAAGGGATTTAAACGTTTCCTGAAGGACAATGGGCTCATTTTCTACTTCCAGAATTCCAATGAGAGACTTTCTTGCTTCTTCCGTGCCGATTTCACCCAGATATCTGGCCGCATGCCGTCTGATATCAGGGAAATTATTTACAACGCGTCCGTTTTCCCTTGTTACGCTGCGCGTCCCCTCGCTTGTGAGAAACTCCAGCGTTTCCCGGATTCGATCATCGGTATTTCCCCTTTCTATAGCTTCGCCGATATATTCAAGGGATACCAGCTTTTGCTCCCTTGTGATACCTTTTGCGGCTTCTGTAATAATCATAATCTCTATGGATTCCATATAATAGGATTCCTCGACAGTTCTCTGCGCGCTGACAGCCGGTATAATAATTACCGCCGTTAGAATCAGAATGGTTAAACGCTTCAAAAAAAACATAATTATCTCCTTATTTAATTAATATATTATTTTCCACGAATTGTCTATTTTCTCAAGATCATAGAGAATTTCAATTATTCCCTCGCCTGAACTGCTTGTTCTTGTTGTAAATGCTGTCACTCTGTTCTCGTTAATAAACTCAATATCAACGTTTTCAGAGTGGATTCTGTCGTCGGATCTTGCCGGTATAACAACATAGGTAAAATAATCATTCAGGTCCTTTAGAACTATATGGTTCCTTTTCATGATTGCCGAATCCGATATCCAGTTCAGGTTAACAGGAGACGCAACAGCGTCAATATATTCAGATGACAAAGAAGCCTGCCATGCGTTGTAATCCCTGTTTTTAATTATTTCATTAAGATTTTCGATAAACAACTGCACCTCTTCTCTTGTTGATTTATATAATTCTTCGCTGACATTGGCAGGATCAAAAACCGTTACGGTTTCTGCTTTGGGCTCTTCCACTCGCACTGTTGCCGGCTGTCCCGTTACTACCGGAGTTACTACCGCCGGAGGAACTGTTACTGCTGCCGTAGTCTCAACAGGCCTGTTTACAGGAGGTTCCTGTGTTGTTTTGGGTGCTGAATTGCATGAAATAACTGTTGCAATTACCGCGATAATAATAAAATATATATATTTATTACTTCCCATACGATAATTTTATCTCATTTTCCGCAGGATGTCAATTTTCCGGCGCTATTGACTCGAAATTAATATACCGCTATTCTAATCACCATGATGAAAGCAGCCTTTCCCGGATCATTTGATCCTCCGACATCAGGCCATATAAATATTATTAAACGCGCCGCCTCCATTTTTCAGGAGCTCACGGTTGTAGTCGCCGAGAACAAACAGAAAAAGTACCTTTTTTCCGCCGAAGAGAGAGCTTCCATGATAAGGCAGCTTGTAAGCGGTTTGGGAAATGTATCTGTAGTTGTCTGGGACCGGTTAATTGTTGATTTTTTAAAAAGCAAAGATATTAAGCTGCTTGTGCGGGGAGTGCGGGGCCTTGAGGATTTCTCCTACGAGTTTGAGCTTTCCATGATGAACAAAACCCTTGATCCTGAAATTGAAACCATTTTTATGACTACCGATCCCGAATATTTTGTAATCCGATCTTCTTCAATAAAAGAACTGGCATTCTTTAACGGAAATCTGCGGGGTATGGTGCCTCCTCTGGTTGCCAAAGCGTTAAAAGAAAAGTATAGTGAGAAATAATGTTGTCGTTTTTTAAATTAAATGACAGCGGTTTTAGGTTTATTTGCTTTGACAAAAGCCGGAATAATGTCTTGACATTATATCCTGTTTTTGTTATTATCACATATAATTATTGAGAGGTTAAATTATGGCAGTACCCAGGGGTAAAACATCAAAAGCCAGGACGAGCCGTCGGCAGTCCATCAACATGAAGCTTACCGCGCCAACAATGATTAATTGCGGCACATGCGGCAACAAGGTTTTATTACACCGTGTTTGTCCCAAATGCGGCTTTTATCGCGGCAAGCAGGTAATCGAACCGGATTCCAAAGTATAAGATCTAAGGGGAAAGAAAATGGATGAATTGTTTGAAAAAATGAAAAAGCTCATCGCGGAGAAGGTCGTTGTCGATGAAGGCAAAATTACAATGGAAGCGTCATTACGGCAGGATCTTGGCGCTGACAGCCTTGATACCTATGAGCTGGTTTATGCTATTGAGGAAGAAATGGGTATCCATATTCCTGATGAAAAAGCCAATGAATTTGTAACTGTGAAGGACGCATACGAATTTATTAAATCTCAACAGCAAAAATAAGACGCCTCTAAGCCCTGAAAGAAAAAATAAACTGGCGGCGTTTCAAAAAGCCGCCGGTTTAAAATTTAAAAATATCGATCTTTTAAACCTTTCTTTTATGCACCGTTCCGTATCAAATGAAATATTGCAGCGCGGCGGCAAGGCAAATAACGAGCGTCTTGAATTTTTGGGAGATTCAATTCTTGGCGCCGTCTGCGCTACGCTTTTGTACCAGTCTTATAAAGAGAAAAGCGAGGGAGACCTTGCAAAAATAAAAGCCGTTGTTGTCTCCGAAGACATTCTTTCGGAAATCGCCCTTTCTCTTCATATTGATGAAATGCTCCTGCTTGGAAAAGGTGAAGAGCTTTCAGGCGGCAGAGCCAAAAAAGCAATTCTAGCGGATGCCTTGGAAGCTGTAATCGGCGCTCTCTATCTTGACTCAGGTTATAAAACAGCTTTTGATTTTACCGGCCGCTGTATTCAGCCGGAAATAAATAAAGTATCAGGTGAAAATTATCATAAAGATTATAAATCGCTTTTACAGGAATACTGCCAGCAAAAGCTCCATTGTTATCCTCAATATGTAATGATCAAACGCGCCGGCCCTGAACATGACCGCACTTTTTGGATGGAAGTCCGTATAGGAGAGACCGCATACGGCACAGGAGCAGGCCGCAATAAAAAAAGCGCCGAGCAGGAAGCCGCAAGACAGACATGCAGGAAATTGGGAATGACAAATGAGGAATGAAGAATTTTAATTACAGCCTGCTAAGACTTTCCGCTTTTTTTACAAGCTCTACAAATCCTTTACGGAAAGCCCATTTATCTTCTCCAAGCGAATTTTCCGCCATACTTATAACGCTCCCGTAGGCTGCGTTTCCCTTAAACTCGCTGTTGCGCAGTAACATTCCAAACGCGGCGACAGAAGCGGCAAAACGGAATTCCTGCGATTCTCCGCCTGGCTGACGAATGGATGACATTAAAACAGGAAAATCCAATAAAGCGCTTGTGTTTTCATGCGGAAGTTTATAACGCACTTTTACCGTTAAAAGTTCGTCAGGATATTGTGAAATATAACTGATTTCAGGCGGCCCGTATTTTAATTGATCGCGTCTTGGTAAAGCGTTTGCCTCAACTCCCGCGGGAATAATTTCGTAAAACGCCGTGACAGTATGCCCCGCGCCGATGTCACCTGCGTCCTGTGTGTCGTCACCGAAATCCTCATCGCGCATAAGGCGGTTTTCATATCCTATAAGCCTGTACGCGCCGGCATTTTCGCTGTTAAACTCAACCTGAATTTTTACATCCTGCGCGATTGTTATTAAGGTGCCGCTTAACTGCTGCACAAGAATTTTTCGCGCTTCATTGATATTGTCAATATAACCGTAATTACCGTTTCCTCTGGACGCGAGCTGCTTCATGATCCCGTCCTGGAAATTATCAATACCAAATCCCAAAATTGTCAGGTAAACGCCGCTTCCCGCCTTTTCGCTTACAAGGTTTAGCAATTCGTCCCTGCTTCTGATCCCGACGTTAAAATCGCCATCGGTGCAAAGAATAACGCGGTTAACCGCGCGCGGATCAAAGTTTTGCTGCGCAAGGTTATACGCAAGCATAATTCCTTCTCCGCCCGCTGTAGAGCCGCCTGCCTGCAGTCTGTTAAGCGCTCTTAGGATTTTTTCTTTTTCATCGCAGCTTGTGGGAGGCAGCACTGTTCCGGCTCTTCCGGCGTACACGCAAATAGCGACCCTGTCATCTCCGTTAAGTTCATTGACAAGGAGCTTCAATGATTCTATTAAAAGAGGAAGCCTGTTTGCAGGGCTCATTGAGCCTGAAACATCAACAAGAAAGACCAGATTTACTTTGGGCCTTGCTGTTACGGGAAACTCCATTCCCTTTATCGCGATTCGCGCAAGATAATGATTGGGATTCCACGGAGCTGTTCCGACTTCCGTGTGAACCGCGAAAGGCTTTCCGTCAGACGGAGGCGGATAATCGTAATCGAAATAATTGATCAGTTCTTCTATTCTTATTGCCGATGCCGGAGGCATTCTGCCATTTTCCAGATATCTTCTGGTTATGGAGTAACCCGCGGTATCTACGTCTGCGGAAAAAGTTGAAAGCGGATAGTCACCAGCGTGAAGGAAGGTGTTATCAATAATTTGATCGAAGTTCCTGGGATCAAATTGTTCAGGAGCGTTTATCATTATTTCACCTGATGTTCTGCCTGCGGTGTAATACGGCATTACGCTTGCTTCGTATCCGGAACCGCCGCCGAACGCACATGAAAAAATAATAACCGGTAAAAGAATTAAAAACGCGGAATATATGATCTTTGTTTTTTTCATAAATCCTCCTGATTTATTTCAGTATAATATATAGCGGGCTAATCCTTCTCTTTCAAAAGCGCGTCGTTATTTAAAACTTTAAACGATACTGCTTTTGGAGAAACGGCGTCACGCACAACAATTCCTTCTTTATCAAGGCCGCTTTTATATTTACCTCTGGCTTTTTCAAGCAAAGTATCCAGGGTGTAGTCAAATGCGCCGCCGCGCTCTTCAAGAGGAACCGTTTGCAGTCCAAGGGCGGCGCATAATTTAACGGCGTCATCGTAGGGCAGGTATCTGTTTGATTCTCCGTCTTTTACATCAAAAACATACCATTCAATCTCAGCAAGGCGCAGTCTGTTTTTTTGAATTCCAGGACCGCATATTTCACCTGTCAGCACAATATTTTTGCCAAGATTTGCAAGTTTCTCCTTAAGACCGTATTTGTAGACAGGCAGCCAGTAAAGAGCGTCCTGTTCGTCTTTAATTTCCTTGTTTCTGGAGCAGCAGCCGATCTTAGCGTCGATATGGTAGACAATCCCTGAAGTGCCGTCCATTTTTGTTGTGATATAATACGGCTTTCCTTTTAGCTCATTGAGTAACTCAAGCGCGGACTGGATGCGGATTTCATCTGAGGCGGGAATGCCGTAAGGCCTCTCTCCAATAATTGTTCCGCCGGCATTTACTGTTTCGGGAATATACCATTTTTTTACATTGAGTTTTTCGGTAACATCGGTGTTTTCTTCGCAGCCGTGCAATTCCGGAAATTTTTCAAGCGGTAAAAGCAATCCCTGCGAAAGCTGTCCGCGCATCCTCATGGTTTTAATTCTAAAACCCTGCCCGTTATCAGCATTATCGCGGAATGATGAGGAGCGTAAGAATTCATATCGTTCTTCTACCGGCAGAAAACTGTCTACTTCGTAATAAATACAAGGGTCTCCTTCCTTGAACTCGCCTTTTTTAACAACGCATTGCCATCCCATTACATGGGCAAGTTCAAGAAAATCCGAATCGGGAATTGGGCTTATCGCCCTGACCTTTTGAATTGTTACAAGAGATCGCATATTTTTCCTCCGTATTCGCAGTATAATATAATACCTTTATATGTAAAGTAAAAATTGAGGATGTTCCTTTATTACCTTAATTAATAACTTGGCAAAAATGAAAAGGTGGTGTATTATATTATGTGAAAGCGGTCAAAATTGGGATGATCTGCACGTTCAGGGGAACATCAGCCTGAAGGAAAGTAATAAAGGAGTAAATATGAGCCAAAAAATTAGCATGTTGAATAAAGTTGATAGTAAAGCGGTCAGCAAATATAACGATAAAAGCATTAAACTTCAAATTGCTTCCAAACTGGACTTTACCATTAATATAGCCGGTACCGATTTTAATGACATTGAAGAAGCCATGATTTTTGCGTATAGATGCGGATTGGCGGCCATGAGCTCTGAACAATCAAAAAAAGGTAAAGAAGGCGTTGGCGAAGTTGATCAGGATGAACTTTATAAAATATTAAAAGAGGGCCACTCCGTTGTACATAAAGCCGATTTTTTAAGAGAAATCGCAAAAGAATGGTTTCCGATAGATCTGCACAGCGATAAAAAAATTAAAACAGTGAACCTTGAATTAAACGAACTGGCGGATTTCCTGGAGAAACAAGCCTGAGGATAATCATTTCTTAAAACGCATTATGTAAAAATGATTAACATTCAAGCCCAATCGTAGTTGTACCGTCATGACCGGGAAAAACAGCGGTGTCAGGGTCCATTTTAAATAAGCGATCTATACTTTTGATAAGCGACTCTTTGCTGCTGCCGGGAAGATCTGTTCTGCCGTAACCGTTTTTAAAAAGGGTGTCTCCGGTAAAAAGAGCGCCCGCTTCCTTGTCCCAAAAAGCTGCGCTGCCCTGCGTATGACCCGGAAGGTGCAGTACGGTAAAAGCGCCAATCTGAGAGCCTTCTTCAAGAAGGATATCCGCTTCCGGCATATTTTGCCATGAACTGTCGATTAAAGATGTATCGCCGAGCGCCGCTTTTGCGCTCAGGATTTGAGTCTCATAAGCGCCGGAGCCAAGATATTGCGAATCAAGACGGTGGATGGCGATTTGCGGTTTTGGATCAAACGCGGCGGCAAGGCTTGGTACCGCGGCGATATGGTCAAAATGACCGTGAGTGAGTAAGATATATTTTGGAGTCAGGGAATTTTTTTTTAGCTCGGAGATGATCGTATCCGCTTCATCACCCGGATCGATGACAGAACCGGTGTCGTCCCCTCAAACGGTTATCCAGCACTTAGTCGCGATG
>JAIRQF010000143.1 GCA_031256635.1 Treponema sp.
TTTTCACGGGCAGTAGCGCAGTTGGTAGCGCGCTTGGTTCGGGACCAAGAGGTCCCCGGTTCAAATCCGGGTTGCCCGACTTGTAACTCTTTACAATACATCTTCAAAATGCGTATAGGCTGTTTTCTCGTAAGGTATACTATATCTATACATATCTAATAATTTTTTATATATTATTATCTTAACCATATAAATACCGGTTATTAAGGGAGGCTCTCCGATATGAATTATTCTCAGCTTTTTATTCCGACACTCAGAGAAATTCCCGCAGACGCCGTCATCGCAAGCCACAGACTGATGTTCAGGGCAGGCCTTCTCCGTAAACTCTCAAACGGGCTTTTCGCGTACCTTCCGCTGGGGTTTCGCTCGTTTAAAAAAGTAGAGAATATAATACGCGAAGAGATGGACGCAATCGGCGCGCTTGAAATAAAACCGACCGTTATTGTTCCAGGCGAATTATGGAAGGAATCCGGCCGCTGGGATTTATTTGGCGATTCACTCCTTCGCCTTAAGAACAGGCTCAACAATGATTTTGTCGTTTCACCGACCGCGGAAGAAGCTTTTACCGCCATTGTCCGCGATGAGCTTTCAAGCTACCGCCAGCTGCCTCTTACGCTGTACCAGATCAACACAAAGTTCCGCGATGAAATCCGTCCGCGCTACGGCGTTATGCGAGGCCGTGAATTTGTAATGAAAGACGCTTATTCATATCATGCCGATGAAGCGAGCCTTGATGAAACTTATCAGGCGATGGGGCGGGCTTACAGGCGGATTTTTAAAAGATGCGGGCTCACTGTGATTCCGGTAAAAGCCGACTCAGGCGCGATGGGCGGAAGCGGCTCGGAAGAGTTTATGGTAGAAAGCGAGATAGGCGACAATACATTGATACTCTGCAAGGACTGCGATTATGCAGCTAACGTGGAAAAAGCCTCCTGCGCCGCCGATTATGCTTTGCCTGAACCGGAATCCGCAGATTCGATTATGTCGATCGAAAACGCGAAAGCTGCGGCAGCGAATACTCCTCCTTATGAGAAAATTGACACGCCTGATGTAAAAACAATTGATGATCTGTGCGCCTTTTTAAAAACAGAACCGAAAAATTTTATAAAGACGCTTATTTACCGCGCCGTCAATGTTGAGCTTGATTTATCCGGCGCGCCGGGCTGTTCAAAACTTGAACGAAGCAAGCCTTCCAAAGACGCTCCCTTTGTTTACACCGAGGCATTCTTCGCAGCCGCTATAAGAGGCGACCTTGATATAAACGAAGTAAAACTCGCCTCCCTTCTTAAAGCGGGCGAAGTATCTCTCACTTGCGATGCCGATGTTATCCGCCTTACAAACGCTCCTGTCGGATTCGCAGGCCCAATCGGATTAACAGAAATCCCGGTAATAATCGACAAAAGCGTCAGCGCGATGAATGACGCGGTAACAGGCGCGCTTGAAAAAGATCTTCATTACAGGCATGCCGCGTACGGCAGGGATTTCACTTCTTGGATGATCGAAGATATCCGCACAGTTAAAGCTGGAGACCGCTGTTCTCTTTGCGGCGGCGAATTATATATAAAAACAGGAAATGAACTTGGACACATTTTCAAACTCGGTAACAAATACACTCGCTCAATGAACGTAACTTACCTTGATGAAAACGGCAAAAGCCAAATACCGGTAATGGGCTGTTATGGCGTCGGTGTTGATCGCACTCTTGCATCGGTAATCGAGGAACATCATGATGAAGCGGGAATTATCTGGCCCGCTTCTGTCGCACCGTTTCACATAATAATCGTTCCGATAAAATACGCAGGAGAAGTAAAAAATAGCGCGGATAAACTCGCAAGTGAATTAACAAAAGCGGGCTTTGAAGTTCTTCTTGACGATCGCGATGAACGCCCCGGCGTTAAATTCAACGACGCTGATCTTACAGGCATTCCGTGGCGCGTAGTAATCGGAGAAAAAGGAATCGCGCAAAAAAAAGTGGAAATTAAACACCGCAGAGATAAAGAAAACCGAATGATCGATCTGAACAAAGCTGTCATAGAACTGGTGAAAAATATCCGCGATGAGCTTGATCAATTAAAGAAATAAAAAAAACTATATACCAAGCGCCTTTTTAAAGTTCACCACAATCTCATCTACCATCGGTCTTGCGTCAATGTCAATTAACAATCCTTTTTGACGGTAAAAATCAATTAATGGCGCTGTCTGTTCGCGGTAAACTTCAAGCCGCTTTTGGATAGCCTGCGGCCTGTCATCTTCGCGGGTATAAATTTCTCCGCCGCAATGGTCGCATACATTATCCTTTGCCGGTTTATTAAAAATCATGTGAAAATTGTATCCGCATTTTCTGCAAACACGCCGTCCGCCCAGACGCTCCAGCACTCCTGAATCGGGGATGTCAAAATTGATGACTTTTTCCACGGTAGAAAAAGTATCCAGCGCCTGAGCCTGCGGAATTGTCCGCGGGAAACCATCAAGTATATAACCTTTTTGAACATCGTCCATCGCAAGCCGCTCTTTTACAAGCGCGATTGTTGTGTCATCATCCACAAGTTTACCGGAATCAATTATCGCTTTTACTTTTAATCCCAAAGGGCTTTTAGCCGCGATTGCGGCGCGAAAAATGGAACCGGTGCTGATTTGTTCTACTTTTAATATCTCGACGGCTTTTAAAGCCAAAGTGCCCTTACCCGCTCCCGGAGGACCCAAAAAAATCAATTTCATATATGCTCCTTAAAATTATCATACATCGGTATTTGCTGTCTAACAAGCGATATTTTAATTGCCGGTTTTTATTACAGTCCATGACAGCAGGAATTAAAAACCCATTTGACGTAAAAAAAGATAAATTGATAAACGCCGATTGTGCATTTTGGGGTATATTACCTTAAGGAAGCAGGGAAACTAAATAAAAAATAGTCAAAAATGTTCATTTTTATTTCTTATTTATACTAGAATCTATAGTAATATACATATAGGAGTAAAGGCTATTTTATGTATAAAAATAATAAATTATTAGAAAATATTTTAAACGAAATTGAAGCCAGGCTAAAGACGGATATTGACACTGAATATCTTGCGAAAAAATTTACCGTATCATCAACTCATTTGCGGTTGCTTTTTAAATCGGCGTTCGGTCAAACTATCGGTTCGTATATTCGTTCCAGAAAAATGGCGGTAAGCATTGATGATCTTCTTGGAACTAACTTGAATGTTCTGGATATTGCTTACGATTACGGACTTGGCTATGAACAATCATATATCAGGGCTTTCAAACGGGAATACGGACTAACCCCCGGCGAAATGCGTAAATTAAAATCAGATAAAATAATAAGAAAAACTTCCCCGTTATGTTTGTATGATCCTAACAGTTTGACAAATACAGATTTACAGGGTATTGATGCCATAAAAACAAAGCAAAGTGGAATTCGCGGCACTTATAATTTTGAAACATGGTATGACACTGGAAATATCGCAATGTCATTGACAAACAGCGGAGGTTTTAAATGCAAGTGGAACAACGCAGGCGAAGCTATTTTCCGTACAGGTAAACATTTTGACGAACATTTAACACATTCACAGATTGGAAATATAGAAGTCGATTATGGAATTAGCTTTTTAAGCCGTGGCGGTTCGTATCTTGGCGTTTACGGCTGGACGATTGATCCATTAGTTGAATTTTATATAGTAGAAAACGGATTAATCAGCGGTTTTCATTACATGGATCATAAAGCAAATATAAATATAAACGAAGGTTCCTATGAAATATATGAATATGGTAAAAAAAAGTCACCTTCAATTATGGGTATAAACGACTTTAAACAATACTGGAGTATACGTACAAATAATCGCTCAAGCGGAACAGTGAATGTAAGTGAACATTTTAACGCATGGGAAAAATTGGGTATGCATCTTGGAACAATACACGAAATCTCATCTTTCGTAGAAGGGATTCAAAGTTCCGGAGCCGCAGAAGTATATCGTAATATTTTATCATTGGATAAAAAAGCCATAAAGAAGAAAAGCGCATAAGAAAAATAAAAAATAAACATTTTTAATCAAAAATAATTTTTATTTATAATAGAAATTGTTCATTCTCAAACTTCGAAAACAGTTAAATTATTATACAGAAATATTATTTTTTGGAGAATTATCATGCTTAAATCACTGTTTAAGAAAAAATCAAGGAAACCTGTCTATGACATCTTTGAAAAACAAAGAGAAACACTGGAAACAAAGAAATGTTTAAATTGTTTAAGAAGAATTCTCATTCATTATAACAGATGTCCGTATTGCGGAAAGGATAATTTTCAATTTAATATTAATTGAATATAAAAATACTTTCTATTAATGTTGCGCTGTTTCTGGTTGGTTCTGTCGCTGTTACGGGTTCGACTGAAGCCATGTCCTCAGTACAAAACTCTGACAAATATTATTTATTGACTATCCTGTTATATTAAGTCAATATCAAATTATGATACAAAAAGAAGATTTGGATCGGTGCGCGTCGTTAATCTCCGCGTGTAAGAAAGAAATGGCTGTCCGGATTGTCGGGCAAAATGAAATGATAGAAGGGCTTTTGGTTTCTCTTGTCGCAGGCGGGCATATTCTGCTGGAAGGCGTTCCGGGGCTTGCGAAGACTCTTTCTGTAAAGAGTCTTGCCGAGATTACAGGGCTTGAGTTTAAAAGAATTCAATTTACCCCGGATCTTTTGCCGGCGGATTTGACCGGAACATTGATTTGGGAGCAGGCCAACTCAAGGTTTTCTGTGCGGCGCGGGCCGGTATTTGCGAATGTGATTCTGGCGGATGAAATTAACAGGGCGCCTGCGAAAGTTCAATCCGCGCTTCTGGAAGCGATGGAAGAAAAACAGGTGACAATCGGAGAGAAATCATATCCCCTGCCTGATCCTTTTTTTGTTCTGGCGACGGAAAATCCGATTGAGCATGAGGGAACATATTCCCTTCCGGAAGCGGAGCTTGACCGGTTCCTTATGAAACTGCTGATTGTTTATCCGCAGCCAATAGAAGAGCTTGAAATAGTGAAAAACTCGCCTTCACTTTCCGCAGGTTTATCAGGTTCAGGAAAGAACGCGCCTCTTTCTCCTGTTTTAACAACTGAAAAATTAAATTATCTGCGGAGTATCGCGGATTCGGTTCATGTTGATGATGAAATCAGCAAGTATATTGTATCTGTTGTTACGGCGACACGGCCTTCATTTGCAAAATCCAAAGAGGGTGTTTATCGTTATGTGTCATTCGGGGCTTCCCCGCGCGCTTCAATCGCCCTTTATAAATGCTGCCGTATTCTTGCCATGTTTCAGGGGCGCAATTTTGTTAAACCCGAAGATGTAAAAACGGCGGCGCTTCCCGTTTTACGCCACAGAATTGTTCTTACATACGAAGCTGAAGCCGAAGCCATGGACACCGACGCAGTTATCGCGAGAATTCTCAGCCATGTTCCGGTTCCTTAAGAGGCAGTGATGGAAACCGGCGAACTGCTTCGCAATATTATTAATCTTCCCATAATTTCAAATAACCTGGCTGAGGAAATGCTCGCCGGAAATTTCAGATCGATTTTTAAGGGTCAGGGGATGGAATTTGACGAAGCCCGCCATTATGAACCAGGCGATGATGTCAGATCCATTGACTGGAATACAAGCGCGCGGTTCGGAAGTCCGTTTGTAAAAATGTACCGCGAAGAGCGTGAGCTGACAATTTTGATCCTGCTTGATGTTTCACCGTCCATGCACAGGGGTAATGTTACGCGTCATGGATTAAGTCCCTATGAACAGGCGCTTTTTTCAACAGCGTTAATCGCTTTTTCCGCGGAGCGCACCGAACAGCAGGTTGGCGCCATTTTTTTTGACAGGGATATCGAAAAGGTTTTTACGCCGCGCAAGGGAAGAAAATCCATAATGGCACTCGTTATGGCCGCTCTTCAATATCAAAACAATGTAACGGCGCGAAGGGCGCAATACGGCAGCGATATCGCCTCAGCGTTAACAGGCGCGCATAGGCTTCTGAAAAAACGTTCTCTTGTAGTGTTGATTTCCGATTTTTACAGCATCAACTGGGAACAGGAAATGGGAAATCTCTGCCGTAAACATGACTGTATCGCTCTTCGGATACACGATCCGCAGGATTTATCTTTTCCGGGACTTATAACGCTGGAAGATCCCGAAACAGGCGTGAGAATTGAAGCGCCGGCAGGGCTTGATTCATTTAAGGAAAGCTGGTCGCTTTGGAAGAATGAACGTTCAACACACTGGGAATCGCAGTGTAAAAAAAGCGGCGCTTCCTGTCTGGAATTATCTACGGAAACAGACGCGCCTTCCGCATTAATAAAATTTTTCGGACATCATGGAATCAGTCAAAACCGGAAACGCGCGTGATATAGAGGACATGGGAATGCGTAACAAAGAATCAGAAAACAGGAATAATATTTTCTTATATATATCAGGATATCATGTTAGGTGTTTTTTTCTTGTTTTTCTGTTTGTGATAAAATATCTTTTAATATTTGATTTTAACAATTTGCATGCTCAAAGTGCGGGCGCGTATCTTATTCCGCGCCAGATATATGTCGGAGATAAGGCATCGTTAATTTTACCGTTACCGGCAGCGGCGCAAAATTACGCTGATATTATACTGGTAAAAAATGATTCTCTTTCAGATAACGTAAATTTCCCATCTGATGAAGATATTGATTTTCACAGAATAATTCTTGAAAGGCGTATTACAGGAAGCAGGTTAATAATTGAATTTTCAGCCTTTGTTCCCGGCGTCTTGGCATTTCCGGCAATAGAAATCGGCGGAGAAAAATTTTCCGGTTTATCGGTAACTGTAGGCTCGCTCATTAACGATCGATCAGATCGCTTCCTTTCCGGAACTGCTTCCGCGCTTGCGATGCCCGGAACGGCGTTTTTGCTTTACGGATTAATGGCGGTTATCGCCGCTGTCATTCTGATTGCAATCTGGTTCGCAGTCAAGGGACGTTCTGTTTTACGAAAACTGATCGAAAAATGGAAACGTTACAGGCTGTTTAATTCAATCCGAAATACTGAAAAACGGCTTCAGAAAGCAATTTTAAAAGGAATTGATAAGCGGGTTATTCTTGATACGCTGTCGGATGAAACAAGAAATTTTCTTTCCGTGTTAACAGGAAAAAATTGCCGCGCAATGACAGCCTGTGAATTTGAAACTCTTTCCATGGAATCCTCAGGGCAGGATATAATTAACTTTCAATCTGTTAAACCCGGTAATTTTTTCAAAAGCTGCGACGAAATGAGGTTTTCAGGAGCGCAGATTGATTCGCATGATATCCTGAGACTGTTAGCTGATCTCAGGCTGTTAACAGACACGCTTGAAAAAACAAGGGAAAACACGGAGAAAAAAGCGGCATGAGCTTCAGTTTTGATAATCCTTTCCTTGCAGTCTCCGCTTTTTTTATTATACCTCTTGCCGTTTTTATTTTTTCACGCCTTGGGAATCCTTTTGTCGCGTCAATTCCGTTAGGCGCGCCTGGAGGCGTTCCATTTAAAACATCACAGTTCGGCGGTATTGTCAGATTGTTGAAATTTTTTGAAATTGCAGGAATATTTTTACTTTTTTTCAGCGCCGCCGGTCCTTCAATAAAAAAAACCGAAACTGTTTTATTAAACCGCGGCGCGGATATTATTTTTATTCTTGATGTGAGCCCCAGCATGGCGGCAATCGATATGGACGGAGGAAACCGGTTTAACGCCGGAAAGAAAATGCTGATTGATTTCGCATACAGACGGCCATCCGACAGCATAGGACTTGTCGCGGTCGGAGAAGACGCGGTTCTGATGCTGCCTCCAACATCAGACAGGCATGCTCTTGAATTAAGACTTGAACAACTGCGAATCGGCGAACTTGGAGACGGAACAGCGCTTGGTATGGGAATTTCTGTCGCGGCGCATCACCTTGAAAAATCTAACGCAAAGCGAAAAGTAGCGGTTTTAATCACAGACGGAGAGAATAACGCGGGCGCTGTTCATCCTGAAACCGCGGCAGGTTTTTTGCGCGATACAGGAGCATCATTCTGGGTTATTGCCGTCGGCTCAGCGGGAGAAGTACCGATAGATTATGTCGATCCCTACACAAGAATCCGCAGCAGCGGAATTTTTGATTCCCGTTATGACGCCGAAAGCCTGCGCCGTCTGAGCGCTTCAGGCGGCGGAACATTTATTGCCGCTCATTCCGCGGACACATTCGCTTCGGCGTTTTCACAGCTTGATGAAAATGAAATTACAGTACAGAGAAGCAGAGTCATCAGCCGCATGTCTTCTCTGGCGTTTCAATTTTTGGTCTGCTCTGTAGTAATTCTTGCTTCCGTAAAATTTATCAGACGTTATCTTCTTGGAGCAATGTTATGACATTTGATTATCCTTTTATTTTATTTGCTTTTGCCTTTTTTGTACCGTTGATTATAATGGATCTTTTTTATAATAAAAAAATATCAGGTTTTTTCAAAGGGAAACAATTGACAGATAATCTGAAAAAAAAATTATTCGCTTCTGTTTTCTTTTTTCGCCTTTTTTTGGCTCTTGCTATAATCGCTCTTGCGGGCCCAAGATGGGGAGCAGGTTATTCTCCTTCCGAATATTACCGGGGTCTTGATGCCGTCTTTGCGATTGATATTTCCCGCAGCATGGATATACATGATTTACCCATGGAAAATCAGTATACAGGATTGCCTTTCAGCCGTCTTGACAGGGGGCTTTTTATCGCAAGAGAAATAATTTCATCTTTACCCGGAGCGCGTT
>JAIRQF010000147.1 GCA_031256635.1 Treponema sp.
CATCGCCTTCTCAATCCCAAAGTTCTCTTCAATAACTGCCATCACAGGAGTAATACAGTTTGTCGTGCATGAAGCGTTCGAAACAACTGTGTCGTCAGCCACCAATTCGCCTTCGTTCACACCAAGCACAATAGTCCTTGCGCCCTCGTCCTTTGCTGGAGCCGAAATAACAATCTTCTTTGCTCCCGCCTCAATGTGCTTCTTCGCATCTTCAGTCTTCGTGAAAAGCCCAGTACATTCTACGACCACATCAACACCCAACTCGCCCCAAGGCAAAGCCGCTGGATCTTTTTCCGCCATAATTTTATATCGCTTTCCATCGACGATAAGTTCGTCGCCCTCAGCTGAGACTTCCCTGTCGTAAACACCATAAGTCGAATCATATTTCAAAAGATAAGCCAGAGTCGGCGCGTCCGTCAAATCGTTGATTGCCACAATATCCATGTCGCTCCTCGCTAGCGCAATCTTGAAAAAATTGCGTCCAATCCGCCCAAAGCCATTAATTGCAACTTTCATTTTAATCTCCTTTAATTTTATCTGTTTGATACAGGATAGACCCGATCCGGGAATAAGTCAAATAAAAAGAACGGCCCGCCTGAAGCCTTCACTATCTAATAAAAACAGCCAAACTTTCAATGTGCGCGGTTTGCGGATAAAAATCAAAAAACATGAGTTGATTCAGTTTATAACCGCTGTTTACCAAAATCTTTGAATCGCGGGCAAGAGAAGCGGCATCGCAGGAAACATAGGCAAGAACATCAGGGCCGTTTTTTGAAAGAGCCGTTGCCGCGCCGGAAGAAAGCCCAGCTCTTGGCGGATCAATTACCGCAAATCCATAAGATGCTTTTTTATGCAATAAAACACGCTGCCATTCCGTATCGCGAAGAGCGAAAAATTCGGTCTTATAATTTCTTAAATTTTCTCCGGCGATACCAACCGCGATTTTATTCTCTTCAGCAAGAATTACGGAAGGAAATAAATCCGCAAGAAAAAAGGCGAATGTTCCAACTCCGCAGTATAAATCCGCCATCGGAAGATTTCGATCAGCCTTCATGGCAATTTCACGCAATTGGGGAACAAGTTTTTCCAGCATAATACAATTGCTCTGAAAGAAAACTCCGGAATCAATAATTATTTCCTTATCAAGGATTTTTATTTTCCCCCTTTCATCTCCGCCTTCGTTAAGGAAAATTCCGTCTTTGGCAAAAACCGTAAATCGATCTTTTTCAGGAGGTACCCGGAATGAGCTGGAATTGAGCGCTTTTCTTATGTCAGGTACCGCAATCGGACAGTCATTAATGATAACGACTTCGCCGCTTTTTTTTCCTTTCAGACCAAATGAATAATTATTACCTTTTGCTTTTTGCCTTAAACAATGAAACTGCATTCTATTCCGGTATTCCCACGGCGGTGAAGAAAAAATCTTCGGTTCAGGAATGCTGATTGTATATGATTCACTGACTGCGCCTGCTCGAAAAAATGATTCTTTTAAAATTGATATTTTTACATCAAGCTGAGCGTCATAATTGATATGCTGGAGATTGCAGCCGCCGCATTTGCCGTAAAATGCGCAGGGAGGCTCTGTCCGCACAGGAGACGACTCGATAATTTCCAGTAATTCCGCCCTTAGCCATGTTTTCTTATCTTCTGTAATACGGCAAATGGCTATTTCATCCGGCGCTCCGCCTTCGGCAAAAACAGTCTTCCCGTCAAAGCGGCCTACAGCGTCTCCGCTTTTGGCGATACTTTCAAACCGTATTTTTATAACATCCCCGACAGACATGGAATATCATATCATAAACTAACGCGAAAAATGTTATATAATGATTAAAATGAGATTTATACAATTAAAATGCGTTCTTCTACTCTTCTCGGTAATTCCGGTTTTTTCCCAAAACAGCCAGGAACAGCTCTCGCTTGAACCTTACTGGCGGCAGGCGCTGGGCGGAGAAGTGCTGTCGCTGCCGTCTTATCAGGCCCAGTCTGTGGTAGTTGCACTTGACGGAGGAAATATAAGAGCGTACTCGACTTCCGGTACTCCGATGTGGAGCATATTTTCAGGAGGCAGAATAAGCCCATATGTTACGCGCTCACGGGAGGGCACATCCTATTTTACAAGAACAAACGGAACATTAATCGCTGTTAACCGCGCCGGACGCGAATTATGGAGGCGCAGTCTGGAAGGTCCGTTATCCGCAAGGATTATAACAGGCTGGGATTCAAGATTGTTTGTCCCGACAAACGGAAAAATCTATTGCTATACCGCATCGGGAAATCTTTTATGGACAAAAACAATTGAAGCTCCCTTCTCTATCGCGCCAAAACTTGATCGCGAAGGAGGAATAATTTTTGCGCTGAACAATAACGAAATACACCGCATGGATCATTTCGGTAATACATATGTATGGAAATTATACAACACTCCCGCCGTCCTATTGTCAATTGAATCAGGCGGTGAATCAGATTCACGCGCCGGCAGCAGAACCGCTGTAAAACAAAATATTATAGTAATATACACAGACGGATCAATGGAAATACTTGAATCCGCCGAAGACTGGTTTTTCACAGCGCAAACGGAAGTACATTCGGCAATATTACCAAGGCTTCCTTCCCCTCCGCTTGCTGCCGCGTGTATGGGAAATAATATCGCCGTAACCATGAGCGACGGAAGAGTGTCTCTTGTTTCACTGGATGAAAAAAGAATAATTTGGACAGGCGACACCCATATACGCGAGCTTGTGAACAATAGAATCAGCATGGAACCTGAAACAGAGATGATTTTTGACGAAAGAGGAATCTATATCCTGAGTAAAAACGGCGCGACAGGATTTACGCATAACGGAGAAAGACTTTGGCACATGAACCTGCAAAACACGGCGGCTGTTCCCGCTTTTGGAAATGACGGAGTGCTTTATTCAGGCGGAAAAGACTGGATTCTTTACGCATACAAAATTGAAGATCGCCTACTACTAGAAAGAAACGATATCTACGGCCCGTTTCCGGAAGGCACTTACGGTATGGGCCGCCCCCGGATTATTGATATTATTGACAGCCATCTTACCGAACTGGAAACAAGAATCAGACTTGATCAAATCAACTCGGCGGTAAATGCCGGAAGGGTTGGGGTCAATGAGCCTGCATGGACATCGTTTTTACTGACAGTTTCCGCCGGGCAATATCCACTGCAAGTCAGGCTTGGCGCGATGAACCTGCTGGGAATGATCGGGTCTCAGGAAACAATTCCGTGGCTAATAAACATCTTTAATAATAATAAAGAACCTGTAATCAAGTCTGCCGCCGTAAACGCCATCGGTAGTATTGGCGTTGACCCGCAGGGTATTGCCATTCAGGCATTTTTATACTCTATCATAAATAGTTCAAACATGGACGAACAGGTATTAACCGCAATAGCGTCGGCAACCGGCGCTTTGTGCCGTTTTTCAGGACCGCCCTTAAGCGAGACCGGAATCAGAATACTTCTTGCGATCTCACAAAGACATCAGCCTTCAGTCGCAAGGCGGCAGGCGGAAAGGGAACTTGCTACGCTTAGGTAAAGCCCTTTCACTGATAATAAACATTGCGGATTTTTTCCCTGCCGGGTAAGCGGTAAATATCGAAGTCCTTATCTAAACTGATAATTTCCCTGATGCCGGTCTTCTCGGCGGTTACAATTAAGGTCGCGTCAGCAAAATCCATCGGCAAATCCGCGTATTTTTGGGTTAATTTTACAATAAAAGGCAGATCATGCTGGTTTATATCGCTGATTATTACTCCTTTAAACATAGCCCATTCATAAAAGTCACGCTGAGCTTTATAACTGAAATCCAGCATATGGGAAACTTCTGTAAAAACCGCGAGAGTGCTTATAAAGCAATAATTATTGCCTTTAAGGAAATCCTTAATTTTCGCATGATGATTATCATCAACGTCAAATAATGAGATAAAAGGACCCGCGTCAATAAGAATTCTGTCGTGCACGGAGCTTCTCTGTTAAACGTTGTTTGTAGGTAGTTGAAAGATCGCCTATACCGGAACCATATTTGCCGAAATAAGGAATACCCAATGTATAAGAATCCAACTCGTTTTCTTCCTGTTTGTAATACAATTCCAGTGATTCTACAATGATTTCAGACATGGTTCTGTTTTTTGCTTTGGACAGGATAAGAAGCTTGTTCCTTGTATCTTGGGGAAGCCTGGCAGTTGTTACTACCTCGTTTGTTTTTAAGTTTTTATTTTTATATATATTCATTGTCATAATACATATTGTATTACAAGTAATAAAATAAGTCAAGGATTAAATGCTTATTTTCTTTACTCTTTAATTTCAGGTATAATATAATAAATTGAAGCTGTTCCAAAACTTCAGTTCAATTATCAGGAGTTATGCCGTGAATAAATCTGGAATTTTAATTACTGTTGTCATGTTAACTGTGCTTGCCGTATCAGGTTACGCGCAGGTTAACGAGGATGAATTAAGGCCTCTCCCCGCCGTAGAATTCATCAATTATGAGGGACCTCATGCCCGGGTAGACACAAGGGAAGAGATCCGCCAGATTGGCGTTATTCTCGGACAGCAAATATCGGATTTGGGAAGAGGGACAGCCTTTAACGCAATTAATCTCGAAGAAAGAAGAACATACTCATATATTTATAATACAGGCGCGATAAACCGCTACTACTTTATACACAGCGTATCCGAATCTGAAGACGGAAAACTCGACGCCGATATCTTTGGCCTGGGCGTGGATGTAGCCGTAGATCATATCAGAAATTTGCGCGTAATTATACAGGGTTATCTGCAATCGGCTTATGATTACAGCGCAAGCGACGCTCTTCTGTTAGCTGAATTTATAACAATTTATAACGCCGTATACCGCGGTAACTGGAATTATTATCAGAACCGTTATAAAACTCCGGTAATGGATCACCTGACAAGGGAAAGAGTCGGTCTTTCAATCCGGTATGACGAATGGCCGGGAAGAACTCTGATAGTAATTCCGCTTGGCCGCGGAGGAGGCTTAAGCTCAATTGATACTGCGGTATTATCCGACGAGAGGGTTATTGATGAATTACGGAAAGAAGAAGATGAAGGAATTCCGCAAAGGCAGGCGATGATTAACCTTATGGAGCGTGAAGCGGAACAGGCTGAACAGCAGGCGCAGATTATCCGCGAAGAAATAAGACAGGAAGAAACGCAAATCGCCCAGGAAAGAACCGACATACAACAGGAAAGACAGCAGATACAGCAGGAAAGGCAGACAGTACAGGAACAGCAGCAGCAGGGAGCAATAACACAGGAAGAAGCAAGGCAAACGCAGCAGGAACTTGACAGAAGGGAAGAGGTTGTACAACAGAGAGAACAGGCGGTTGAAGAAAGAGAAGAAGCGGTTGAAGAACAACGCGAAATTGCCGTAGTTCTCGAAGAACTTGCCGAAGAAAGAGCCGAAGACGCGCAGGAAATGCGTACCGAGATCGCACAGGATCAGCAGGCGGCAATTGAAAACCAGCCGCTTGTCAGAGTTGTACAGGAAACAATAGCCGGAGTATACGGCATAACAATTGAAAGAACGGATCCTGTAGCGATGGGAAGAATAGTCCGTCTTAATCCCGCTACGGGCGCTGAACTTTTAAGATCATCTCTGGATACAATTCATGTAAGAACGGTAACATTTATCGGCGGCAGAATAATCGCAATCGCGGGGGAAACCAGAGGTTCCGGAGCCGTACGCTTTGTAGAAATTGATCAGAACACCCTGGAAATGACAAGGCAGGGTAATGATAACCTGAGAGCGGGAAGTCTGCTTTGGGTAGCCGGAAATGATTTATACGCCATTATAGCTGAAGGCAGCAGTTACTACCTTGGCCGCTTTAACGCAAATTTCGAGCTGCAGGCAAGATCAACCATAGCCATTCATCCGGATGCAGGTGCAACAATCCAGCAGGGACGCCTTCTTACTCAGCGCGCGAACGGCTCTCCGCTATCGCTTAACCCGGCAAATTTAACAGAACTGCTTAATTAAGGTAGTTTGTCTAAAATGTATCAACATTATAGACAAACTCTGATTAGTGTCTGCGTGTAATGTGGAGTGACTTATGATTTTGTCACCGGTTACCGTAAATGTGTTCGAAGCCGTGAAGGAGTTCTTCAGCTTTAATACGGCAGGATCCGCAGACTGTTCCGATTTTTGTCGCCTGCTGAAGCTGCTCCCAGTCTCTGGCTCCGTTATGAAAGGCTGTTTCAATATCCTTATCGGTAATTCCAAGGCAATGACAGATAACAACAGTTTCTTCCACCAAAAGACCGGGCCGGCCGGTTTTTGCAAGATAGTCGTCAATTGCCGCCCTGAGCGCCTTATCTCCCAAAACGGAACAGTGAATCTTAAAACTGGGCAGCCCTCCCAGTTTTTCCACTAAATCTTCGGGCTTTATTTTATAAGCGTCTTCGATTCTCATTCCCTTTATGGTCTGGGACAGCATGCTGGTAGAAGCTATTGCGCTCGCGCAGCCGTAAGTTTTCCAGCGGACATCGGTAATCACATCATCTTTAATTTTAAGAAGCATCAGCATCTGATCTCCGCACTTGATATTACCGGTCTGCCCCCTTGCGTCAGGCGCGAAGATTGATTCATCTTCCAGTAATACATTCTGCGGATTTGTAAAATGCTCCTTTACAGTATCCGAATATAACCAATCTGACATATTTCTCCCTGCATTAGGCCAATGTTGACATTGCTCTTAACCTGGCAATAATCGGCGGCAGCTTTTCAATTATATAATCTATATCGCTTTCTGTAATACCCCACCCAAGACTGAAGCGAATTGAGCCGTGCGCAAGTTCAGGACCAAGCCCGGTTGCCATAAGGACGTGAGAGGGTTCAAGGCTTCCTGACGCGCATGCGGAACCTGTAGAGGCTTCAATCCCCTGCATATCCATATGAAGTAAAATTGATTCGCCTTCTGCGCTCGGAAATGAAACATTAAGGGTATTTGGAAGTATATCTTTTGGATGGCCGTTTATTTTTATATTTGGGATATTTTTTTGTAAACCCTGACGCAGCCTGTCACGTAAAGCGGATACTTCCCTTCCGTATCTTTCAACCTCTAAAGCAGCCAGCTGCGCGGCCTTTCCAAAACCAAAAATGCCCATGTTATTGTATGTCCCCGCCCTAAGGCCGTCTTCCTGATGTCCGCCGTGTACCAAAGGAAACAAAGGCGAGCCTTTTTTTACATATAACGCGCCCGCTCCCTTGGGGCCGTAAATTTTATGCGCGGAAAGAGTAAGATAATCCGCTTTAAGTTCTTGTACATTCAGCGGAATTTTCCCTGCCGCCTGCACTGCGTCTATGTGCATAAAAGCGCCTGCTTTTTTTACCATGCCGGTTATTTGCATTATATCCTGCACAGTGCCGATTTCATTATTAGCCGCCATTACCGAAACAAAAAGAGTCTTTTTATTTAACGCGTTTTCAAGTTCGTCAATTTTAAGTTTTCCGTACTCATCAACAGGGAGTATCGTTACCTTATAGCCCGATTTTTTAAGATGCAGCGCAGAGTTCATAACACATGGATGCTCAATCGCGGAAATTAAAAACTCATCTCTGTCCCTGTTCCCTGATCCTTCCATAAGACAGCGCATTGTCTGAAACACCGTATTATTTGCTTCAGAGCCGCCGGAAGTGAAAATTATTTTTCCTTCTCCCGCTCCTATTAATTTGCTGACATCGCTTCTTGCCTGCTCTACTCTTGCATGCGCAAGTCTTCCCGATTCGTGCATACTGGAAGCGTTTCCGAAAATGTCAAGGTCTTCTGTAATCGCAGCCTTCACTTCCGGCCGAATCGGAGTAGTTGCGTTGTAATCTATATATACTTTTCTCATTTATATAATCAACCGTAAGTCTATATGATAATAAATGTTAATAAAAAATTCAATTAAGATTTCTAAATGCAAGTTATCAAAAATATGCGTAAAAAAATCAAGACCAGTCTTTTAACCCAAGTTCTTTATTAACTTCTTCAAGGCGTTTGTTCAATGTTGTAATCGTTCTTTCCAGTCTTTCCTTTTCTTTTTTAAGTATTACGATCGGGTCTTCGACTTTTTCCCTGCCGCGTACCTGTATCTTTACTGTATCAGGACTCTTGCCTTTTATTAACGCGCTTTGAGCGGCGTTCCTCTCTTCGCCGTCCCTGATACCTGCAAGGAAACGCATGTTATCAGCTCCTACTTCCGGAGCAATGTCATATTCAAACATCCGCATCGCTGTGTTGGCGGCAGTTCTCGGAATACGGAGCATTCTGTCAACATAGTCTTCAAAACGCACGCCGATTCCCGTACAAAGATCGTGGGCTTTTAATAAATGCTTACCCATTTCTTTTACAAGCTCGCCGTTATTTTTTAAATATTTGTCCCGGATTAGTTCTGTGAGTTTTAAAAGTTCTGGAGAAACAGCGAATACATCTTTATATATTTCCTTTATTTCAGCTTTCTCCAAAAGATCGTGAAAAATGGCCCAAAACTCGCTGTTATGCGCGCGCACGGACAAAGTCCCTCCTCTTGAGCACGCATGAAGATGGTGCGCGTATTCATGAATAGCAGTATAGAGTAAAAGATTCTGTCCTGTATCATCAGGTGAAAAGTTCCGGTTGTGAATAATTATTTCCCTTGCAGCCGGTTTATAAAGGCCGTTCACTTTTTTACTTTTTTTTCCGGAAAAAAGAAGTGTAAACTCAAGCGGCGCGTCTTCAATCGCAAGCAGTTTTTCCTTAACTTTGTCCTGATTCATAAAACACTCCTGTCAGCCTCATATGGCGCAAATTTTTTCCATTGCAAGCGCGCAGACGGCAACGCACGCTGTTTCGCTTCGAAGAGCGCGTTCTCCCATGGAAAGCCTTAAAAAACCGGCTTTTTCAAATAAACTCCTCTCCCTGTCGGACCAGCCTCTTTCAGGGCCTATCGTTATTACAGCGGGCCGGTTTGCCGGGGTTAAATTAAAAAAAGAGCCCTCAGCGCGGATATTATCCATCGCAAGCAGCAGAGGTATACGCTTATTGTCAGTTTTATCCCATGGGCACTCATTCAGCCATACATCAAGGCTCTCATATACAGACAAGACAGGAAGCTGAGTATCGCGGGCCTGAACGGCGCCTTCTACAAGCGCTTTATACGCTCCGCCGTCTGTAAGCAGTTTTGTATCGCGGTAACTTTTTTCCATAGTATCGGTTCCAAAAAAATCAATATAGGAGACTCCGATATTTGAAAGGTCTTTTAATAATCTGCGCATTTGAATCTGGCGGACAAAGGAGACGGCCATTCTCAGACGCATGCGCGGCACAGACGGCTCATTGCATTGAACGGTTACCATAATTGATCCGTCCAGATTGATTTTATTAATCCAGCCGGTCCCGCGCATTCCGCCGAGAATTCCGGCGTCAAATGAATCGCCGGGTTTTTTATGAAGAACCTTCAGTAGATGAACTGTCCGCTCGTCTTTTCTTGGAAGAATATGACCCAATTCATGTTCTTCAAAAAGAATTATATTCACGGTAAAAGTATACCAAATAATCCTTACCTTGACAAAATAATAAAAAACAATGAAGAATGAAATGTTTTTATGTTTATTAAAAGAAAGACAGATCAAAAAACATCTCTAAAAAACAGGTACAAGATCGATCTGTTCCGGATAATAAAAGCGGCGTGGCCTGCATTGATAATTTTATCCTGTGCAACAAATACAGGCGCGTTTTTAAGCGTCGACTCCGCGGTTTATTCCTCTGATTACACCGCCGCAATTGATATAATAATAAACGCCCAATCCGGAAATAAAACGCTATACGGCGAAAATAACGCGATATCGCTTTTTTTAGATAAGGGTCTTTTGGAATATTACGCGGGAAATTACTCTGTATCATCCGCCGATCTTCAAAACGCGGAACGGCTGATAGAAGAGGCTTATACAAAGAGCATAACCCAGGGATTTCTTTCCTTCATAATCAACGATAATACAAAGGATTATCCGGGTGAAGATTTTGAAGATATCTATCTGAATGTTTTTAACGCGCTTAATTATTATAACAGGGGTAATTTTGAAGGCGCTCTTGTGGAGATACGAAAATTAAGCAATTCAAGCGGGAAGCTTGATATGCTTGCGCGAAAATATGAATATATCGATCCCAATACCGGAGCCGGTTTGAACGATACGGTTTATAAAGAGACAGGTATTGGCGATTTACCAAAAACATTGTCGGTAAATTTCTCCAACTCTGCGCTTGCCCGTTATCTTGGCGCGCTTTTTTATCAGGCTGAAGGAAATACCGATTCTGCGCGGATAGAGTTCGAGCAGCTTCAAAGGGCCTTTTCCTCAAATAAAAGCATTTATTACAATCCTGTCCCAGCAGCCGTAGAACAGGCGCGTAATGTTCCCCCGGATACGGCAAGGCTTAACGTAATCAGTTTTACAGGATTGTCTCCCGTAAAGGAAGAGCAAAACATTGTGCATTACCTTCCCTTTCAGCACCCGGTACTGCAAATTGCATTTTTAAAACTTCCTGTATTGGCAAAAAGAGCGAGTTTGATAACAAGGATTGAGGTAATGGTAGAAGGAAAAGGCAGTTTTAATCTGGAACTGCTTGAAGATATGGGAGCCGTAGTTGAAGAAACATTTAAAGCCCGATATTCAAGTATTGTATTAAAAACATATATCCGGACATTAATAAAATATATTGTCGCGGATATTACCGCACTGGAAACTGTAAAGCAGCAGGGAGAACTTGCAGGATTTCTTGTGGCAGTTGCCGCAAGAACAGCAATGGACATCTCGGAGAGCGCCGATGTAAGGATGTCGCGCTACCTTCCGGATAAAGCCCACATCGGCGGTATAAACCTTGACCCGGGAATTTATAATGTTATAATAAATTATTATCAGGGGCGTAATTTGATTTATCAGGATGCTCATAGAAACGTTGCTGTTAACCGCGGGGAGATGAATCTTCTGCAATCAATAAATTTAAAATAGGAGAATTAATATGAAAAAAATATTTGTAATTTTAGTTACAGTATTCATTTTATCGGCTTGCGGATCAACCAATGTTAAAAGGGTGGAATCAGGATCACAGCCGGATTTAAGCGGTTACTGGAATGATATCGATGTACGGAAAGTCTGCGACGCGCTTATCAATGACTGCCTTTCAAGCCCGCGCGTTAATCAGGCAATCAGAGCAAGCGGCAGCAGGATACCCATGGTTATTGTCGGCAGATTCAGGAACGCAAGCAGCGAACAGATTGATACTGAGATTATCTCTTTAAGAATGGAAAACGCAATCTTTAACAGCGGCAGGCTGGACTTTGTCTCAGGCGGAGATACAAGGGATGATATCCGGCAGGAGAGGCTGGATCAGCAAAATTGGGCAAGCGAAGAAACAATGGCAAAGCTGCGCAGGGAAACGGGCGCGGATTATATGATGACAGGCTCCGTTCACACGATTGTTGACAGGGAAGGAAACAGAACTGTAAGGACATATTATGTAACCGCGGAACTTACAAATATCGAAACAAATGAAAGAATGTGGATGAGCCAGAACAGCGATATAACAAAAATAGTCACAAGGCCCGCGAACCAGCTGTAATCAGATTCTGTTAATATTGCGTCCGCATTATTGACAGAATCTGACTACTGCGGAAGCTCAAAGATAGCGCCGCTTTCGTCATTAAAGGAACCGACTCTTTTTCCGTTTTTATGAATTTTTTCGAGTACGGAATTTGTCACAAGCGCTTTCGTTTTAAAATGCGCGGCTCTTGAGACAAGCAGTCTTGCGCGTACAGCGGGCCTTCCGCTGACGGTAAACCCGCTCTCAGGCGACCATGAGAAAGAGCAATCACCTGCGTCCATTCCAAAGTGCCATGAAATTTTTTCATTTTTCATTAACTCGCTTACAAAATTGCACGCTTTGGTTACAGGGTTATAGGATTTATCAAGGGGAGAGCCGAAACAGACAAGAACCGTATCTCCTTCATAACCCGCGATTGAAGCTCCCGCGATAAAAACATTTCTTTTAACCATTGAGAAAAACGTTCTTTTATTTCTGACTGTTTCCTGCGGCCTTTCCTTGTCTTCCTTGCCGGATAAATAAATATCCTTAACCGCGATAACAGCGGCAAATGAAGCGCTCACCTGCGTTAAACGCGGACTGCCTGATTTTATAAGACCGCGAAGAGTATCCCTTGAAACGGCGGTTCTGTAGGCAAGGCGGAAACTTGATGCTCTGTAATACAAATACGCGCATTTGGTAAAAAAGACAATTAATGTTCCGGCCAACGATGAAAATAAAATTATTAACGGATCAATCCAGTATGAGAACGAAATAAATAAAAAGCAAAAAACAACGGCGGATAAAACGCTTAATATCAAACCTGCCGGTAAAAGAATAAAAGGCCGCAGTAAAAATATTATAAGTAAGACAATGAATACCGCAAGGATCGCCCAAATAATAACATCCCTGTCATAAACCGGATCAACATGACTACCTGTTATAAGCACATTCGCAAGAATGGCCGAATATTCGGCATTGGGCCACGGGCCCATTATGCAAAAAGAAAACGCAAGTTCATTTTTAAGCGCAGAATGAAGAGATGATAACTGCGCGTATATTTCACGCATCGAAGAAAATATTTGCAGAAGATCATTTTTTCTTGTAATAAGGCTTTCAAGCATCTGTTCATTCGACGAATCCGTGCCGGCGATTTGCTCTTCTATCTGTCCTGCAAGAGCCGCTTCAGGCGCGCCTGAAAAATATTCATCAAGGCTTTCAAAATAATCCGCGCGGGAAGCAATCCACGCGTAACGGCTTTCACCGTTAGGTGAAACAAACAGATCTTCAAGAAGCTGCTGCGTATAATCATAAAGAAACAGCGGAATCCTGTCAGGCGGCGTTAAGGAAAACGCTCTTAATTCATTTGCCTGCGATAACGCGCTGTACATCGCGTTATCCGCTTCTGTATACCGGCGGAAAACATCAATGTTAACATGGCGGAAAAGGGCGTTTCCTGTTGTCAGAATGTTGCCGTTTTTGTCCAGTGGTATATCAATGTCTTTTGAATCATGGCTTCGCAGCCATAAAATCTGTCCGCGGGAAGAAGATTCGATCTGGGAAATTGCATAGCGGTTTTTTAAATAAATATAAACAGGATGCTCTTCGAGTGTATCGGGATCAACAGGTTTTACACGCCTTAATTTTCCGTCGCTATCGGCCTGCCCTCTTGCGTCAACCTGAAGGTAATTACCGAATACGGCGACAGAACGAAGAAGGTCTTCGTCCCTGTCAATCAAGGTTGTTATCAGACGATCCCTTCCCTGCTCCGCCAGCTCAACAACCTGCTCTACAAATAAAGGAGCCTGCACGGGAGGGACTGAACCCTTTCGGATACCTTCAAAAAGATTGCGGATATTTGAGCCCAATAGAGAATATTCATCCATGAAACGCCTTCGCACTTCCGCGTCTGTTAAAATAATGGGTGAAGATGAAGGAGAAACCCTGCCTGTCAGAATCAGATTCGCGGCATCCATTTCCGTAAGAGCTACAAGAACGGTAAAAATATCGCCGCTTTCAATATAATCTTCGGTATCAATAATTAAAATTTCCCGCGAGACATTTGACGACTTATAATTTTGAAGAAAATCATAATGCACCCCGAGTTTAGGGCCTGAAAAAAGAAAGCTAAAAAGGAAAACCATTGCGATTGCAAAGAGGAAAGCTCCCAAAAGCATAAATAGTGAGTCTCTGAACGGTATATGCGAAGGCATTATTAAATTTTCGGCAGAAAACAACCTGATAAACACCGAAAACGCCTCTATAAAACATAAAGCTGTTGTGATAGAATGCATGAAAATAGATGTAAGGAGTTATAACATGGCAAAACCTTTTATGAGCGATGATTTTCTGCTGGAATCGCAAATCGCGCGCAGTTTATACAAAGCTGTTGAAAATGAGCCTATATATGACTACCATTGTCATCTTTCCCCGGCGGAAATCGCGGAAAATAAAAATATACCTGATCTCGCTGTCGCGTGGCTTTCAGGGGATCATTATAAATGGCGCATGATGCGCGCTATGGGAATTGGCGAAGAATTTATAACAGGAAACGCCCCCAATTATGAAAAATATCTCGCATGGGCGCGCACTGTAGAAAACCTTATCGGTAACCCGCTGTACCACTGGACGCACCTTGAACTGAAGCGGTACTTTGATATTCACGAAGTTCTTACAGAAAAAAGCGCAAAGAGTATTTGGGAAAAAGCCAATACCCTTCTTAAGACGCCTGGGCTTTCAATAAAAGGAATTTTTGAAAAGTTTAATATTTACGCTGTAGGCACAACAGACGATCCTGCCGATTCTCTTGAATATCACAGGGCAATTTCCGAAGGAACAGCTCCAATCGGTAAAATTAAAACTAAAGTCATTCCCTCTTTCAGACCGGACAAAGCCCTTGATTTGAATGCCGCGGATTTCGCCGAATATATAAATAAACTTTCTGCAGCAAGCGGAATTAAGATAAAAACAACCGGTGATGTTCTTTGCGCCCTTGAAAAGCGCCTTGCGTTCTTTATTTCGCTGGGATGCCGCGCTTCTGATCACGCCCTTGTTTATCCGCCTTTTGAAGTTTCAGATAACAGCAAAATTGAAGAAACATTTAAGAAGGCCATATCAGGGGAAAAAATTACAGCAAAGGATGCCGACGCCTATAAAACAAAAATACTTTCTTCTCTGGCATCCATTTATTCAAAAAACAATATCGCAATGCAGCTTCATTTATCGTCTATCCGCAATGTTAACACAAATTATTTTAACCGTCTTGGACCGAACACAGGTTATGACGCTGTAAATGATCAGTGCGTAAGCGGGAATCTTGCTCTTCTTCTTGATCGTATGAACACTGAATGTTCTTCGGGTCTTCCCAAAACAATTTTATATTCGCTGAACCCGAAAGATTATTATCCCATAACGACGGTAATCGGAGGTTTTCAGGACACTTTATGCGCCGGAAAAATGCAGCTTGGCTCAGCGTGGTGGTTCTGCGATCACAGGGACGGAATGGAAGAGCAGATGCGCGTACTTGCGAATCTGGGGCTGCTGTCCGCGTTTGTGGGAATGCTGACAGACAGCCGCAGTTTCCTGTCATATCCGCGCCATGAATATTTCCGCCGCATTATGTGCAACTTAATCGGGCGCTGGGTGGAAAACGGCGAGTATCCCTGCGACATGGAAAAACTTGAGAAAATCGCGCGCGATATATCATTCGGCAATGCGTTAAGGTATTTTGGCTAAGCCGCGTTATCAAAGGAAAGCAAGCTCTCCTGTAATAAAAGCGCAAGGTTTAGTTTCACCTTCAGGAATAATCAGAAGCTCTCCTTCATCAGTAATACCCGTAAGACGGCCTCTTACTTTCCTGCCAGAATCTGCGGCTCCCTCCAGAAAAATAACTTGCTCTCCTTTTTTTTTTTTACGCTTTTCAAGAAGGGATTTCCAGTCTATTCCGCTATTTTCCGTTTCATCATTTTTTTCTTCCGCCAACTCATCT
>JAIRQF010000152.1 GCA_031256635.1 Treponema sp.
TAACAATTTTTGACAACTAAGCTGCGTCTACTTTTTATATAAAACAAAAAAAAGCTTGTCCGAAGACAGGCTTAAAGCTCCCCCGCGCGGATTTGAACCACGGACCCAGTGGTTAACAGCCACTTGCTCTGCCAGCTGAGCTACAGGGGATAACACCCTTAAAAGGGCATACTGAACCATAGAAAATTTCAAAAAAAAAGTCAAGTACCTGTCCGGATTGTGATTATTAATCCTTGTTTTGTTATTTTTGGCTTTTTATATATAAAAACCCCGGAGAAAGGAGTAACTCCGGGGAAAGGAGAATAGGAGGAACATGAAACTACACTAGTCTGCTGACTATACAACCATAAAGCGGGTAAGAGGTTACAGATTTCTGATTAAAATATTTTATTTTAGTTTGAGTTTATAGCCGCTTGCAAAACTCGGTTAGTTTTGCTACGGCTAAGCAGTTTTTCGGGCTAACGCCTTGCAAAACTGCGGTATTTAAAGGAAGCTCTTACAAAACTGAAGTTTTGCAAGAGCCTCTTTATATAAAAATTAAAATTTTGAAAAAGCCGCATATTATTCCCTGTTTTTCTCAAATTCCGCTATAAAATGCTCATAAGCGGCTATTGTCGCTGACATTATGGTATCCTGTAAGCAGCCGCGGCCGCCCTGGTCGGCGCCGTCCATGATATAAAGGTTTCTTAAAGTGGCCTGTAAATCCTCAATTTTACAATTTGGATCGGATTGGCAGCGGCGGGAAAGACCTCTTAATTCCTGTTCAAAGACTTCCCTGTACTTGATTTCCTGCCATTCTTCACTTATAGCCATGTCAATCTCCGTTTATTTTATGGATTTTTGTTCCGGGTTACTTCGCGGGAAAAATTTATCAAGAACTTCCCTTAAACCCGCAGGCTGAAGAACAAAAGTGAAGGCGATTGGGAGCATTAACAACTGGTCTGTAAGGTTATCCTGATAAAAACCGGGAAGGAGTTTTATCAGCATGGAAATAAAGATGCCAAGAACGCAAAGGAGCCATATTATTCTTAATAAAAGATTATATTTTAAAAACTTAAAATGATCTTTTGCCGTAAAATAGCCAATACCCAGAGGAATCGCCGCGAGTAATAAAGGCGTACAATAAATCATGTTTGCGTTCTGATATGTATAGTCGTGGTTTGTAAAAAGGGCCATAAAATAAAGAAGCAATCCTGATATTCCGAAAACTAGGCCGCAAAGGCTCATGCTCAGCCCTGAGAGTATCTTTCCCGCCTTGATATTTCTTGACTGTAAAAAGAAAAAAAAGTAAAAAATTACAGATAACGCAAGGCCGAGTGTCAGCTGATACGGCCACTGCTTTCGCGGAGTATCAAGCACTGCGGGACGGCCATGCGAAACAGCCATTTTCTCCACAGATGATACAAGTTTTCGCCTTTGTCCGTTTGTATCGGTATAATAAAAATCTTCTATATGCTTTCCGACTTCCGATGGGAGAAACATATCATCCCAGACCGTTATCGGAGTGTCTATAACCTGCCCCATTAAAAAATTTAAAAACCAGTCAACTGCAGGCGAAAACCATGTATGGCGGCGCACATGTTCCCTTAAAGTAAAGCGGCTCCTTTGCTGTCCGAATTGATTAAAGAACTGACCGTCCGATGCAAGATCAATTATATCCCTTATTCTGGTAGAGCAATTGTCCCTGAAATGATGGTAAAAATAATCGCGGTTTTCCGGGAGAACATTTATCATGGCAAAATTGCCTGCTTTAATTTTTGCTTCGGCGGGAAGATCGAGGGTATAAATGGTGATATCACGGTTGGTTCTTCTGTAATTATCTAAATTGGATTCAGAATAAGAAACGCCGCAGCTATATAACAATCTTCCCATCGCGAAATTATAAAAGAAGTTTTCATTATCAAAGGAAAAAAGACCGTAATCAAAAAAATAGCTTTGGCCTGTAGAAGCGTTCTCGACAATAAGAGCGATATGCCCCCACCAGAAATATAGTTCATCGCCGGGACCTATTACGGCGATTTTAAGAACAAGATCGTCTCCATTGGCAGGCAACTGCTGCGCGAAAATAAAGGCGCATGTTAAAATTAAAAGAAAAATAATTAAAATAATTTTTTTTAACATTATTTACATTCGACCTTTTCAGCCTCTTTTGTACAAAGACGGATGCCGCCTGCTTTCAGCCCGCGCACATTGTAGTCCTGCGCTTTAAAGTTTTCGGTTAAAACTTTCAGGCGAGGCTTGGGTTTATATTTTACTGTGAATATAAATTTTGGACGCGTGTCAATATGCAAAACTTCCGCTCCGTCGGGTACAAGGAAATAATCTTTCCCGATTATCCAGCCTTCAATTACGCAGCGTTTAATACACGGGAAACCGTTTTCCTTATCTTTGTAAATAATGGTAAATATTGTGTTTGCAAGAACTTCCTTGTCCGCGGCTCCAATCCACCATGCGTCAGCTCCTACGAATGTCTTATCGCTCAGATCCATAACGGTGTACATTCCGTTTTTGCGGATTGCGAGAATTCTGTCAAAGGGAGAAACCTCGGCTATTTTCGCGCCCGATACATTTGTGCCAAGATATCCTGATTTACTGTCGTATTTTAAATCAACATCGCGCTTTACAACCTCTTTCGCGATAACTTTGTCAAACGCGCCTACTACGGTTCTTCGCTCTCCGAGGGCGATTTCTTCATTGGTTTTTATTTTAGCGATAATGCTTTTAAGAAACGAAACCGAGTACGCGGTAATATTTTTAAGATGGCTGTTTATTTCCTTTATGCGCGCGTTAATCTGCTCCATTTCATCTTTCGCCTTGTTAATGTCGTATAACGAAATGCGGCGGATTGGAATGCGAAGCAGATGTTCAACATCATCATCTGATATGCCGCGCTGTCCAATTTCCTTCATGAATGGCTTAAACCCCGAAACAACAGCTTCCTGAACGCCTTTGGCGGTTTTCATTTTTTCTATGCCTTTGTAAATGCGCTCTTCGATAAAAATTCTTTCAAGTGTGCGAAGGTGCAGTTTATCAAGAAGCTCCCTTTTTTCAAGCTCAAGCTCTTTTGTAAGAATTTTTACAAGCTGTTTGGCGTGGTATTTGATAATTTCAGTTACGGTCATTACGGCAGGAAGACCGTTTTTTATCACAAGAAGGTTGACGGAAATTGACTGCTCGCACTCGGTAAAAGCGAAAAGCGCGTCGACTGTTTCCTGCGCGTAAACGCCGCGTGCGAGTTTTATCTCGATCTCAACTTTATCTGTTGTAAAATCATTTATGCCCTGAATCTTTATTCTTCCGTTTCTTGCCGCCGCGTCAATCGAATTTATAATACTTTCCGTTGTTGATCCGAAAGGCAGTTCCGTTATCAAAATACGTTTCGGATCCGATGTATCAAGTTTCGCGCGCACCAGAACCTTGCCGTTTCCTTCTTCGTAACCGGAAACATCAACATAACCGCCTGTCGGAAAATCAGGATATAGCTCAAACTTTTTTCCGGTAAGGCAGGCGATTTCCGCTTCAAGGACTTCGACAGCGTTGTGCGGAAGTATCTTTGTGGACATTCCGACCGCGATTCCTTCAACGCCCAAAATAAGAACGACAGGAATCTTCGCGGGAAACAGTACAGGTTCGCGGTTTCTCCCGTCGTAGGAATCAACCCACGGCGTTAGTTTAGGATTGTAAAAAATATCTTTGGCAAGCGCCGTTATACGGCATTCAATGTAACGCGCCGCGGCGGCGTCATCGCCTGTAAAAAGGTTTCCGAAATTACCCTGCCTGTCAATAAAAAGCGCCTTGTTCGCAAGAACCACAAGCGCGGGATTTATTGACTGCTCTCCGTGAGGATGGTACTTGCTGCACTGCCCTGTCACATTCGCTACTTTATGAAATTTACCGTCGTCCATCTCGAACAGGGTATGCAGGATGCGGCGCTGAACGGGTTTAAGCCCGTCCTCAAGATCAGGTATCGCCCGGTCCTTTATTACATAAGAAGCATATTCCAGAAAGTTACGGTCAAAAATATTTTTTATAAAAGCCATTATACTACTTTATAACAGAGACGAATAAAGTTCAATTGCATGTATTTTTACAACAAATAAAAAAAATTCGAATTACACAATGCGAATATCTTAATAGTCGCGGGCGGAAGTTTTGGGAAGGAAACCGAATTTATATCCAATTCCTACCTGAATCGTGTAGCGGTTGTATTCCAGTGAAGGGACTGAGGATGAGTATAAATCCATGGCAAAGCGGGGATCGATTACAAGGCTGCCCGGGCCGGCTTTTACGCCCAATTGCATGCCGACAAGCCATGATAATAGAGAGGGCTGCGTTATCTGCATTAATGAAAGATTGAGGGAAAGTCCGGTGTACGGTTCAAACATTAAATCGCCCGGTTTAAAAACAAATTTAAATAATAGTGGTATATCCAGCAATAAATCGCGGTGTTCAATGGAATTGACCTGTGAAATTACTATCCAGTCCTGTGAAAATTGAAGGCCGATTCCGGCTGCCATCAGTCTATTAAAATGATACTCGCCTGAAAATCCAAGGCCGATGTTCATCCAGTTGATCGATTGATTCTCTGCGGCAAAATAAAGACGCGGCGCCCACAACAGACCGGCGTCAAGAAACAGATGATTCTCGCGCCAGTCATCGGCGCCAAAGACAGTCGGCAGGCTTGAAAGCATGTTATACGCCATCGATGAAAGCAGTGAAACAACGGAAGTATCTATTAAATAATAAACAACATGCTGGCTTGCGATTACCTCATTTGTACTGCTCTTTAAAAGTTCAAGATAGAAGGAATAATTACGGCTGCCGTTTACAGGCTCCGGCGCAATCGATCCTCTTAAAGTAAAATCCGATCCGGCGGAAGCCCTTACAAGAGAGTGCTGCTGATAGATAACTTCATAAGTAAGCTGTTGATAAAAAAAATTACTGTCTCCCGCCCTGCCCTCACCGAGAACAGGCGGAACATAAATTTTCATATCACGGATAGTCTGAGCGTTAAGTGAAAAACAGATGAGAAGAAAAATAAAAATCAAAAAAAATCTTTTCACATAACCTCTTTTTGCAGTTTGAAAGCATAATGTTTCTTCACAAATTCTAGTACTACAACCAAATCATATCAACAAAGTCTGATCCATCTCCGGGATTTATAAATGAACCACGCACTTCAACTGAATATTCATCTGAATAACCGTTGTAAGTTCCCCTGATAACATATCTTCCCGGTAGAGAAAATACATGATGGGTATTTACAACGGTAATATTTTCGGATGTCATTCCAGGATTTTCAATCACTTCAATTGTTAAAAATCTATCAACAGGATCCAAGGATCTATATTCACCGTTATCTGCAACAAAAACACGTAAATCTGCCTGCCGGTCAAACCTTCCATCCGCTCCTCCGTCAGCGTCATACAGGATACGGTTAGGACGCAACATTAAAAAATCATAATATACGCCGGTTCCATTACCATTGCCATTACCGCCTTTTGCATTAGGACTAAGATCTCCGACAGGCTGAGAGCAGCATGAAACACAAATTGCGAGAAAAATAATAAATAATCCTGCAAAAAGACGATTCATGCTGTTCTTTTTTCCAAAATTTAACGGCTAATATATTATAACCATGAATAATCTACAGCCATGAAGTTAAGAGTAGTTGTACCAACAGCAAGCAATATAGCCCCGCCTGTTCCCCTATATCCATCATCAAGATCGTAAGCGCTTGTCCCAAAGCCGGGTCTTACATTCCATACAATATGAGGATCAACACCTGTTTGAGACATTGCGGTTATTGCATAAACAGGTATTGAAAAGGTAAGAGAACACACACCACCGTCTTTATTTGCGAATGTGTAGTCAGCCGTTACGATAGACATTGCTATAGGATTTGGAAGCCCATTCCCTAAAGTAAGACCTGTTATATAAACTCTTGTCTCTTCCGCGTAAGGCGTATCAAATCCTTTGTAAAGACCGCCACCAACAGGGAAACGGGGAGGTATAGTAATTTTAGCCATGATAGAAAGATTTGGAGCAGCAGTATCTACAATCGGTGTCCTGACTCCAAGTAGGTAAGAAGCAAGAGCTGTAATTCCTGCAGTTGGAGTAGCAGTACCATCTTGCGCTGTTCTTAAAGCATAGGTAGCGGCTCTACCAGCACTTTGGTTATGTGGAATCACATACGTCGGGAACTGTAAATTTGAAGAGCCAACATTAACTGTAGCTTTTTGTAAATCGGTATTTGCAGCAGTAGCATTAGCGGTGGTATTATTATTACTTATTAAGAAAGTATCATAGGCTGCGGCTGTTGCGACTGCATCTGTTGGAAATCTCAACCCGGCATCAAGCGCCTGTATTTCAAAAGTTACACTTGCAGTGGTTGTTGTAATTGGATCGGTGGTAAGTTTTCCAATCGCAAGAAGTGTTCTGTCTGTTTTTCTGCCTACGAATAACACGGCGAAACTGCCGTCACCAGCATCTGCGATAGTATCTACAGTAGCTACTGGCCCGGTCGCGGTATAAGAAATACCGGAAATAGTCCTCGGAACATTCTTAATACCGGCACGTTCACCGATTTCCCATGAAGCTCTTGCAACTTGGGCTGTACCACTTGCTACTCTGTGATAAAAAACTACTTCAAAATAGTCATGTCCAGCAAGAGCCAAATCCCTTGTTAAAGCCCGTGATGCACCTGTTTCAGGCACTGTCGCACCGTCAAGATATAATGTTAATGATCTTCCATCCTTTGAATATACTACATCGGTATAGCCTAGTTCGCCTTCACTGCCGCCGAATCCTCCGCCAAGCGGCGCCATTTCACATGTCACAAGGGACAATGCAAGAAGTATTGCAAGTCCAGAAACAAACTTCCTCATAAAAATCTCCTATTTTGTAAATAAGAAGGGCTGCCGGATATTCTGCTGCATAGACTGTCCCCCTGCCTTTCTGCACAGACAAAAAGACAGGCGGTTTTAGCATTTCACCTAAAACCGTCTTTTATTTAAAATACTTTAATTAAATTTTAGTGCGCGTTACTGGATTGTCAAGAAAAACCAAATAAAAAACGAAATTTTTATTACGAATTTTGAGAAAAATCGCAAAAAACCGTGCGTTAACGCACGATTTTGTGAAAAAATCATGATTTTTCATTCTCAGTCATGCAAAACAGTATATTTAATCCATATAAAGGAAGCCTTCTGATGTATATCGGGCGTGTTTACGAGAAAATAATTGAAAGGGAAAAACTGTATCAAAAGAAACTTGTAAAAATACCATATCCTGAGTTTATCGTTCTTTACAACGGAGTTGATCCATTTCCCGATTATAAGAAACTCTGTCTTTCGGATGCTTTCATGAATATTAAGGGATTAAAGTCAATTGAGTCATTGGAACTTACAGCGCATGTTTATAACATTAATCATGGACGAAACCCTCAGATGCTTGAAAAAAGCAGAAATCTAGTGTCCTGTCTTATTCGGTTTGAATAATAACAAATGCGCTAATTCCTTATTGCATAAGGAATTAGCTTAACATTTATTCCGTCATTTGTATAAGACAGGACACTAGACGGTTACAGCATCTTTATCGCAAAGATAAGGGAGTATCGAAAAAATCTATCACTTGAAGAATCTATAAAAGCCGCGATAAAATACTGTATAGGGTATGCCCACGAACCGGAGTCCGGTGTCTTTGTTTCTCAAACGGATTATTATTGTTATCTGACATGGCTTCCATCAATTCAAATGGAGGAAATATAATGAAAGACATTATTGTTTACATTGTTCACGGATATACATCATCTTCTGACGCCGAATGGTTCCCCTGGCTGAAAAGCAAGCTTTCCCGGATTGGCGTCAATGTCATTGTTTTGGATATGCCAAATTCCAATGCTCCAATTGCTTCGGAATGGATTGGACATCTCAGTAAAAACGTAAAAGCAATAGATGAAAATACTTACTTTATAGGGCATAGCCTTGGCTGTATAACATTATTAAGGTTTTTGGAAACACAGCATGATAACACAAAAATGGGAGGTATAATATTGGCTTCCGGATTTGTCAGAAAGATCCCAAAATACCCGAATCTTGATCAATTTATTAAAAGTGATTTAGATATAAAAAAAATGACTAAAATGACCCCTAACCGTTGTGTGTTCAGCGCGCCGAATGATAATTATGTTCCGTATGAATACTCCTGCGAACTTGCAAAATTTTTAGAAGCAAAACTTATAACTATAGAAAACGGCGGACATTTCATTGGTCAGGAAGGTTTTATTCAGTTCCCGCAATTATTTGAAGAATTCCGCAGAATGGCTTAGCTGTAGCAAAACTAACTGAGTTTTGCAAGCGGCTAAAAATGTTTAAATAATTAAGGGAATAAATTATGGCATTATTTAAGGTAATATAATATAATAAAAAATTATAAAAAGGATTATGTCATGATCGAGTTAATTAATACAGGCGTATATCTGATTAATGGAAAAGAAATTATAGAAGATGACGCTGACGCCGACGCAAAACTTTCGCGGCTCGGTGTTTCTGTTTCCAGAGAACAGGCCAGAGACGGTACTATCGCGGCGGGCATCCTTCGCGCTCATAATAAAAGCGATGACAAAAGCAAACTTGAACTGAAGTTCGATTCTCTGACATCGCATGATATTACCTATGTCGGGATAATTCAAACTGCGCGCGCAAGCGGGATGGATAAGTTTCCCATGCCGTATGTGCTGACAAACTGCCATAACAGCCTCTGCGCCGTCGGCGGGACCATCAATCAGGATGATCATGTATTCGCTCTTTCCGCCGCGCAAAAATACGGCGGCGTGTACGTTCCTCCCCACCTTGCCGTTATCCACAGCTACAACCGCGAAATGATGGCAGGCTGCGGCAAAATGATTCTTGGTTCTGACAGTCACACCCGCTACGGCGCGCTTGGAACAATGGCGGTCGGTGAAGGCGGAGGAGAACTTGCCAAGCAGCTTGTCGGAAGAACCTACGACATGAGCGCTCCTCCTGTAATCGGCGTTTACCTTGAAGGCGAACTTTCAAAGGGAGTAGGCCCGCAGGACGCGGCCCTTGCTATTATAGGAAAAGTTTTTAATAACGGTTTTGTAAAAAATAAAGTAATGGAGTTTATCGGAGACGGCGTTTGTAAAATGTCCGTTGATTACCGCAACGGGATTGATGTAATGACTACAGAGACTTCCTGCTGGTCGTCAATCTGGAAAACAGACGACAAGGTAAAAGAATATTTACAGGAGCGCATAAGAGGAACCGATTACAGAGAATTAAAACCTGCCGCCGCCGCTTATTACGACGGATTTATTAAAATAGATCTGTCAAAGATTGAGCCGTGTATCGCCCTTCCCTTCCATCCAAGTAACGTGTACACAATTCGTGAGCTGCAAAAAAACGCAAAAGATATCCTTTCTAAAACTGACGAAGAAAATAAAACTTCCGGTTTGAATTTGAACCTGATATTAAAATACCATAATGGCGGTGTATGGGCGCAGCAGGCTGTAATAGCAGGCTGCTCAGGAGGCATTTTTGAAAATATCATGGCCGCCTGTGACATTATTAAGGGAGCTTCGATTGGAAACGGCAACTTTACAATGAGCGTGTATCCTGAAAGCCAGCCAACCTATCTGGAACTTGTAAAAAACGGAGCGGTTGAAACATTCATGAAAGCGGGCGTTCTTGTCCGCGAAGCCTTCTGCGGCCCCTGCTTCGGAGCGGGAGATACACCCGCGAATACCGAACTTTCAGTCCGCCACGTTACGCGCAACTTTATGAACCGCGAAGGCTCAAAACCCAATGACGGGCAAATCGCCTCAGTCGCGCTTATGGACGCAAGATCAATTGCGGCGACCGCTGTTAACGGAGGAAAAATTACTTCCGCGGCGGAGATTGACGCAAAATACAACAGCTACAAGTTTTTCTTTGACAAAAGCATTTATGACAAGAGAGTTTACAGCGGAACAGGCAATCCAAAAGCGCAGACAGAACTTGTCTTCGGTCCAAATATTAAAGACTGGCCGAAAATGCCGGCGTTATCTGAAAACCTTTTATTAAAAGTGGTAAGTTATATAACAGATCCTGTAACAACAACCGACGAACTTATTCCGTCAGGTGAAACTTCTTCATACCGCTCAAACCCGCTTAAACTCGCGGAGTTTACATTAAGCAGGAAGGATCCAGGTTATGTTAAAAGAGCGAAAGAAGTACAGGCAATGGGGAATGAGGAATTAAAGAAGATTATTGAGAAAATTAAAACGATTGACGGCTGCTTGCAAATAACGGTTGAAAACACCGGAATTGGGAGCGCTATTTTCGCAAGAAAGCCAGGCGACGGCTCTGCGCGGGAACAGGCGGCTTCCTGCCAGAGAGTGCTTGGCGCAGGAGCGAACTTCGCGCTTGAATACGCGACAAAAAGATACAGATCGAATCTTATCAACTGGGGTATTCTGCCGTTTCTTGTCACTGACGAAAAAGCGTTTACTTCCGGCAGCTTCATTTTCTTTGCGGGAATTAAATCCGCAATTCAGGAGAAGAAAGAGACAATCACAGGATTTGTGTTAGGCGATAAAATAATTGAAATTAAGACAACGCTGGGTGAATTGACAGACTCAGAACGGCAAATTTTAATAGACGGCTGCTTGATAAATTATTATTCGCGTTATTAAATATAATTTTATCTGGAATTATGTCTGTCAACAATTTCCTTATCAGATAACAACTGCCTGTTATCCGGAAATTCTTCAAGGCCTTCAACTAAAATACGCTGTGCTTCGGTATAATTTCGCCTGTTCCATTCCGCGGCGAAACGGTTGTGATAATCCGCGGCAAGATTGCTTATATATACGCCAAGAGACTGCTCCAGTTCGCGGTTAGGGCCAAAACGGGCAATTGCGTTTTCAAGATAGCCAATCGCGCTTCGCCAGTCGCGCGCCGCGCCAAAAACAGAAGCTGTCTTTTGAACCGCGAAAATTATCAACTCATTCGCGCGTTTTTCAGGCAGGCGGTTTTCTTCTCTTGCCTGCCTGACAGCGCTGATGACGATTTCAGCGTTTGCCGCATTGTTGATTCTGTTTGCGCGGTTTAAAAGATCAGTCTCTATAATCGCGGTATCAAAACCTGTGTATTTTTCATTTGTGATAATCGCTTTATTGTTTTCAAGAAAATTTCTTGCTTCCATTATTCTTAGTTCTCTTAAAAATCTTGTAATCCTGTTATTTACAGCCGCATGCAGATAATCGTTCCATCGATCAATGTCAGGATACACCGAAGAAACCGATAAAGCCCAGTTTATGCCGTCTTCTTCCCTGTTCGCTCTTAAAAGAGTGCCTGCGTAATTAAAAAGCCTGTCCATGAGATCTTTTCGCGGATCGGAAAATAAATGTCCGCTGTAAGCGGATTCGCCAATGGCAGCTAACGAATCTCCCAGAAGAAGAGCGGCCCTGTCAAGGGCAAGCGGGACAGCGTCGGCGAAATTGTTTCTTCTTTCCAAATCCGCAATTCTGTTATTCAAAATCAGGGATATCATTTCAATTTTACTGATGCTCTGTCGGTCGCGGTAATTCTGCGCGGGAACATATGTAAAACCTGTCACTCTTCCGAACTGATCGTGGAATTCCCTTCTGTTGCCGGGATCAAACCCGTAACGGTTTGTAGTCTCAACATCAATATCCTGCCCGTCAATATGAACCATAACAAAGGCGTGTTCTCTTGTAATAACTCCGCTTGTGCTTATTCCGGCCGACTCGCATAAAATCATATAAAGAACCGCTGAGGAAACGCAGTTAAAACTTCCCTGCGTAAAGATGTTATCAATTCTTGTTTGATAAAGTGAGTATGTCCGTAAAATATTTCTGTGCATATAGTTAAGAATATATTCCGCTCTTTCTTTTCCCGATAAAGTAAAATCATCTGAATTATTTAAAGCGTTTACTGCCGAAGTAATTCTGTTAATGGCTGACAAATTATTACCGGCTGTTCCGGATGCCCAAAGGCTTATTTCCGCAAGGTCTATCCATGAATAGCCGCCGTTCGGTCCGCCAAGATTATAATATTCAAGCGCTTTTGGATCAGGTGCAATGCGCGGAAAGGAAGTCCTGTTTTGAGCGTAAAGTTCAGTTTGAAAAAGAATTAAAAAAATTATTACTATAAAAAGCGTGATTGACTGTTTTATCTTCACAATTTACTATAAAACAAACTGTAATAAAAGTAAAATGACCAAGGAGCTGTAATGTCCGCTGATTTGTTAATTATCGGCGCAGGCCCGGCAGGGCTTACCGCCGCTCAGTACGGAGCAAGGGCAAATTTAAAAGTGATCGTTATCGAACAGCTTTCTCCGGGCGGGCAGCTGGCGGTAATTGATATACTTGAAAATTACCCCGGTAATGTTGAGCAGCTTGATGAATCGGGAAATGTAACCGCCGGGCTAAAAACAGGTTACCAGTTCGCGATGGATCTGCACAGGCAGGCGGAAAATTTCGGAGCGGGTTTTTTATACAGTTCTGTGTCATTATTAAAAAAAGAAGGAGATATGTTTACCGCCTGTCTTGCGGACGGAAAAACACTGACAGCTCCTTCTGTAATAATAGCGGCAGGATCAAAGCCGCGTCTTTTGGATGTTCCGGGAGAAAAGGAATTTACAGGAAAGGGAATTTCATACTGCGCTACATGCGACGGAAATTTTTACAGGGGTAAAAAAATATTTGTCGCAGGGGGAGGAGACGCCGCCTGTGATGAAGCGCGCTGCCTTTCGCGCCTGACAGATAAAATCACTCTTGTTCACCGGAGAGACACCCTGCGCGCGCAAAAAGCTCTTATACAAAGAACTTATGACAATCCAAACATAAAAGTGCGCCTTAACACCGTTATTAAGGAAATTAAAGGGGACATAAAAGTAAAATCGGTATTGTTAGCTGATACAAAATCAGGCGATGTAAATGAAGAAGATACAGACGCTGTCTTTATTTTCGCAGGTACTGTTCCGCAGTCAGAACTGGCATCCGGTTTGAATATTTCTCTGGATGAGAGCGGCTATATCATAACAGATCAGAAAATGTCAACTAACATAGCAGGTTTATTCGCCGCCGGCGACATAAGAAGCGGCGCGTTCCGTCAGGTGGTAACAGCGGCAGCTGACGGCGCAATGGCGGCTCACAGCGCCGCAGGATATATTGATGAAAGAAAATAAAATAAAAATTTTTTTAATATTTATTATTGTCATTTCTCCTGTTTACTCCCTAAGTTTTCACGATGACATTCCTCCAGCGCAGCTTGCAGCCGCAATTGAAAGCGAGATGACAGACGAGCAGGCTCTCGCTCAGCTTTTAATGCTCGGCTGGGTCGGAGAAGATCCTTCGCCTCTTATTATGGAATGGATCCGCCAAAGAGGCATAGGAGGCGTAAAAATATTCGGCTGGAATACAGCCGATACGCAAAGGCTTGCAAGAACCGTAGGCACGCTTCAGAGAGCAAGCCTTGAAAGACAATATAATATACCTCTTCTTGTCGCAACCGATCAGGAAGGCGGATGGATTCGCCATATAAAGGGAGCTACATCCGAAACTCCGGGAAATATGGCGATTGGCGCGTCAGGTTATCCGCGCGACGCTTATCTTTCAGGTTATTACATCGGAAAGGAACTGGCTCTTCTTGGAGTCAACATGAATTTCGCGCCTTCTGTCGATCTGTTTACAAACCGCGATTCTGTGTTAATCGGCCCGCGCGCTTTTGGAAGCGATCCTGTCAGTACCGGCATTCTGGGCGCGGCTTTCGCAAGGGGGCAGCTTGCCGCGGGCGTTATTCCGACAGCGAAACATTATCCCGGCCACGGAGATACTTCCCTTGACTCTCACGGAATTCTTCCCAGAATTGAAATCAACTACGATACTCTTTGGAACAGAGAACTGGTTCCCTACCGCATGCTTGTCGCAGAAGGGCTGCCCGCCGTAATGAGCGGACATCTTGCTTTCCCTTTACTCGAAAGCGGATTAACGCCGGCTTCCCTTTCTTCATGGTTTCTCCGCGATGTGCTGCGCCAAAGAATCAATTTTAAGGGAGTTGTAATAACAGATGATTTAATGATGATAGGCGCTACATCATACCTTGGCACTGTTCCGCGCACGGCAAAGCAGGCGATTATTGCAGGTAACGATATTATTATGTTTTCTACTACTCCTGTTTTAAATGATCAGATATGGAGCTATCTTGTAAACTCAATGAGGGATGAAGAAGATTTCCGCCAAACAGTAAGAGCTTCCGCGCGCAGAGTACTTGAATTAAAATTGACATACCTTCGCGGCCCTGAAAGCGTACCTTTCATTCCGGATCCTGTCAGAGTTGAAGCGGAGCTTCCCGATCCTGAAGGATCCGCCTTCTTTTTAAATCTCGCGGCCCGGAGCGTAACATTTGTAAAACCTGTTCCCCCGGATTCTCTCTTTCCGCTGACAAGCGAAAACTCAGGCAGAGTTCTATTGGCAGGCAGATTCACAGATTTTTTTACATACGGAAGAGCGGCATTTCCCGGCGCGTCATCATACAGTTATAACCAGACCACCAATCCTGCGAACATCGTTTCAGCTGCGCGTAACGCAGACACCGTAATACTCTGCCTTTCGGACAACTCCGATTTGCGCATGCTCGGCAGTTTGCAGCAGTTAAATAAAAGAGTTATAGTTTTTTCAGTTTTAAGCCCCGTTTATATTGAAAGCGTTCCATGGGTAACAGGAGCTGTCGCCGTTTACAGCTACGCTCCCGAATCATTTGCAGCGGGATTTTCCGCCATTATCGGCAGAATCCCCGCGCAGGGTGTTCTTCCGTATGAATGGTGAGGGAAAACAGCAGGATTATCAAATACCCGCAGCAGATTTTTCCTGGCGGAAAATGAAAAACGCCGACATTCCGCTTACCGAAAATTTTTTAGTTAATATTGAAAAAGACTATGTCAGCGCGTGCGGCCGTTTCCTTCTGCGCCAAAGTAAAGCAGGAAATATTATCAGAGGCACAAAAGACCCTGTATGGCTGCTTAGAAAAAAAAATAATGAAATTATGGCGCTCATTATAAACTCAGGAAGCACCGTTATCCCCGTGTTACGCGGTATAAGAGAAATCCCGGAGCTGAAATTTTTAAAAGGTTTTCTGCGGTTAAAAAAGATTCACTCGCTTCAGGGTCTTAAAAATGAAGTTGTCATTCTTGAAGAAGAAATTAAAAAAACCGGATGGAAATCAGCCGACATAATTGACTACGATCTTATGAGTCTTGACAAACCTCCTGAAAAAAAGGGATTTTCTTCAGGACCTCCCAATCTTATACTGCGCGTTCCTGCCATGATCGATTTGGACGCGATTGCGCCGCTTCAGGCCGCGTATGAAAAAGAAGAAGTCCTGCCCAAAGGTTCTGTTTTCAGTCCCGCGGCAAGCAGAATTAATACCGCGCAAATTATCGCCAACGGAAAAGTTCTCGCGGCGCAGCTTAACGGACGCTTTATCGGAAAAATCAATGTAAGCGCGGTTTCCTTTACGCGTTATCAGGTAGGAGGCGTTTATGTACACCCGCATTTTCGCGGTCAGGGAGTTGCGCGCAGAATGGCATTTGAGTTTATATCATCCCTTATCGGCGAAGGCAGGGGAGTAACTCTTTTTGTCAAGAAAACCAATACCGCGGCCCGCAGTCTTTATTCAGGGCTTGGCTTTTCTGTCAGGGGAGATTACAGGATAACCTATTATTAGTATCATCCATGGATCTCATGTCTTTAATTGCGCCTAACAATGCAACTGTATATTAACGGCTCCTTGAATAACAGCCTTCAATCGGGCTACAATGAATTAAATGGCTCAGACTCAATTTATTCGTAATTTCTGCATTATTGCGCACATCGATCACGGCAAATCCACGCTCGCCGACAGGCTTATTCAAAAAGCCAAACTTGTGGATGATCGCAACTTCAAGGATCAGATTCTGGATAATATGGATATTGAAAGGGAACGCGGCATCACCATAAAAAGCCAAGCTGTTACAATTCCCTACACCGCATCTGACGGAAACGAATATATCCTCAACCTTGTAGATACTCCGGGTCATGTTGATTTCAGTTACGAAGTAAGCCGCGCGATAAACTCCTGCGAAGGCGCTCTCCTTCTTGTTGACGCGACGCAGGGAGTACAGGCTCAAACCCTTTCCAACATGTATCTCGCTCTTGAACACAACCTTGAAATAGTGCCTGTTATAAATAAAATTGACATGCCTGCCGCAGACATTGCGCGCGTAAAAAAACAAATTGATAAAGATCTCGGTCTTGACGCTGAGAGCGCTGTTTTGGTTTCGGCGCGACAGGGAACGGGCATTGACGGTCTTTTTGAATCCATTGTCAGCCGAATCCCCTCTCCAAAAGGCAGCACTGATGCTCCGTTACGCGCACTTATTTTTGACTGCCGCTACGATCCCTACCGCGGAGTTGTGGTTCACCTTCGCCTTTTTGACGGAAAAATAAAAAAAGGAATGAAAATTTCTTTTATGTCGAATAATTCTGTTTATGAGGTTGAAACAGCCGGCGTCTTTAAGCTCGCGTTAGTTGAAACACCGGAACTGTCGGCAGGTGATGTCGGCTATATAATCGCGGGAATAAAAACTGTAAGCGATGTTCATGTCGGCGACACTGTAACAGGCGCGGAAAATCCCTGCGTACAGGCACTGCCTGGTTTCCGCGAAGTAAAACCGGTTGTCTTTTCTTCAATTTATCCTGTGGACTCAAACGACTACGAAGAGCTGCGCACAAGCATGGAAAAACTTAAACTTAACGACGCCTCCCTTATTTATGAAAAAGATTCTTCTGCCGCTTTAGGATTTGGTTTTCGCTGCGGCTTTCTGGGCCTTTTGCACCTTGAAGTCATTCAGGAGCGTCTGGAGCGCGAGTTTGATCAAGCTGTAATCTTTACAGCGCCGTCAGTAAAATACAAGGTGCACACAAAATCAGGCGAGCTGATGATCGATAACCCTGTAGATTACCCTGACGAAGAAAGAATCGAAAAAGCAGAAGAACCCTATATCCGCGCCTCCGTCATAACCCCGTCCGATTACCTCGGGAATGTCATGACTCTCTGCCTTGAAAAGCGGGGTGTTCAGACAAACATGACCTACCTTGATGAAAAACGGGTTGAAATGATATACGACATGCCCCTGTCCGAAGTGTTATTCGATTTTTACGACCGTTTAAAAAGCATCAGCCGCGGTTACGCGTCATTTGACTACGATATTTCCGGCTACAAACCGACAGAGCTTGTAAAGCTTGACATTCTCCTTAACGGAAAAGCGGTTGACGCGCTTTCGCAGCTTGTTTTTAAGGAAAGCGCGTATGACCGCGCGCGAAAAGTATGCGAGCGCCTGTGCGATGAAATCCCGCGCCAGCAGTTTAAAATCCCCATTCAGGGAGCAATCGGAAGCCAGGTAATCGCGCGCGAAACTGTCAACGCACTTCGTAAAGACGTGCTTGCAAAATGCTACGGCGGCGATGTTACGCGCAAACGAAAACTTCTGGAAAAGCAGAAAGAAGGCAAAAAACGCATGAAAATGGTCGGCGATGTCGAACTTCCCCAAAGCGCGTTTCTTGCGGTTCTTAAGTCACGCGATGAATAACTAAAGTAAATTTTCACATCGCTCGGGGAAAACAGACAGATTCCAGCATTTTTGCAATAAAAAAAGATATAAACCGCCTTTATATTACAGATGCGTGAAACAATGTTTCATGTTCGATAAAAATATACAGCTGTCAAAAATGTTAATGGAGGATAAGTTGGAAGATCTTGATGGCTTAAGGAGGAATCTTATTTCTTATCTTAAGAAAAAATTCCGCACAAGGCGCAATATTCTGGACATGGCAGATGAAATAGTAAATCAAACTTTTCTTGAAATTACAAAGTCAGCCGGTTTTGGCAGGGAGCAGTATAATTTTGGATATATGTCGGTTGCGTGTATACGAACCGCCTATAAAGTATTTCACAGAAACGATAATGACAAGAAAATAAATATATGTTTTGATTTAACAGCGCCCTTGATTGATGAGGATAGTTTTACGGAAGAAATTGAAAATGCCGAAGATACCGCTTTTATTTTTCAGTCATTGCAGACATTAAAGCAGATTGAACGCGTAATAATTAATGAACGCTATTACGAAAATTTTTCATTTCGTGAAATCAGCGAAAAATACGGCATTAACCTGAATACGGTGTTATCGCATCATCGCAGAGCGCTGGAAAAATTAAGGCCTGTATTGACAAATTATTTTAATTATAACATTTCCGATTATTATTTCGGGAAAACAAAACATGGAGGAAATAAAGATGACTAACGAAAAAAAGATTTGGCTATGCGAACAATACGCGCAAAAAGCGTGGGCTTTGTCCCTGAGTTTGGCTCAGGAAGCGGCAAGAGCGGGTAATTACGGAAAAGGCTACGCCATTGTCGCCTCGGAAGCAAGGAAACTGGCTGATAATTTATTTGAATATTCAGCAAAAGCAAGGTTTAACGGCAATAATAACGGCGATTTCAGCGGCGTCGCAAATTTTGCCTTTATGACAGGTTTTTTGTCAATTAACGCAATGATAGAAATGCTTCATGTCTGTGAAGCTGATGATAGAAATAATAATAAAAGTTTTGCTGTCTGCGTTGAGGATCTAAGGCGGCTCGCTCTTGAGCTGAATGATCTTGGAGGTAATAAATTATGGCAAAGACCGTTTGTTATTCAGGAAATTACCACTCCGGTAAAAACCACAAGAAAAACGGATTTTTTCTTTAAGTATTCCATCGGCAGAAATTCGCTTGTTGAAAATGCCTTGAATATAAAGGAAATATATTATGGCGTTAAATCAGAAATAACAGAAAAAACGTTTAACCTAAGAGGGTATGAAATACCTGTCATTGATTGCGGGCGAATTCTCAATCTTCAATACACCAGCGTTAATGCGGACAGGCAGACTGTCATGATTGTCAATACCAATTATAGCCAGCATTGCGAATACAGTAATTACGGCGATATTCATGCGCTTTTAATTGACGATTTGGATGTAAATACAATTTTTCCTTCCAAAATAGGTTATTCTGTTCCGCCTGACAAGAATCATGTGTTTGCTGATTATTCGCGGGAATGCTGGGACGCTGTAGGAAATGATCAATTTATCTTTCTTGACCTGCAGAAATTAAAATCCAAATAAACTAACTGAAGCTGTTCCAAAACCTTTCAGGTTTTGGAACAACTCAATTACTTCGCCAGTTTTTCAAACAATTCGCGGAAAAGATTATCCCTGTTGATATGATACACATAACGGTAAAAATGACGCCGCGGATCAAAGCTGTAATGATGATCATATTGAGGGATTGGGCTGTGTTCAAGCCTGTCCAGCATAAAGTCTCCGTCCAAAAGCCAGCCTACAGCCGTTACATCCCATATAACGCGCGTCCATGTTGAAAGACCGGAATCTTCAAGAGCCGCCTTTGCTGTAACATCAGCAAGATAGTCGCATAACACGTTCCTGCCGCGAAGCCAGTATTCAAGTTCAGGACCGCTTGTTGTAAAAGCGGAAACTACCCCCATGCACGGAAGCTGAACAAGCGCGGCGGCGCATCCGAAAATCACCCGGCTTGCGGCAACATCCTGCGAACAATTAAACTCGGCATTGTCAATCCAGTCAAGCGCGTTGCCTCCCAGCCAGACAATAACAATACGATCCTTGATTTGCGGATTTAATAAAATTGCCGAGGCTATATTTGTAACCGCGCCGATCCCAATGACGTATAACGGTCTATCGGGGGAATAATTCATCGCAAGATGCGCAAGATCGCGCGCTGCCTCGGAATCAACATACTCATTTTCATTTGGCAGATACCGCTGCGACCCTCTCTTTACAAGCGGCCCAAGATCGCCTCTTTTCATTAATGAAAGAACATTGAATATTTCATTGTAACTTTTTTCCATTCCGTCAGCGGGACTTATGGAATTTTTATTAAAAAAGGGAGCTGCGTATATTCCCTTAAGAGATAATTTTTCATCGGATTTGATTAAAAAAGCGAGCGCGAACTGATCATCAATCTCATTGTATGTATCGGTATCCAAAACTACATCAACTTTTCCTGCTGGTTTACGAAGGCGCGAAAGCAGTCCATCAAGTTTATCATTCTGTTCCATGCCAATACTCCATAAAACCATTGAAATTTTTTATTTAACCATTATAACATGATTTAACATGAAAGTATTGAGTTTCGGATCGCTTAACATTGATTTATTATTTTCAGTTGATCATATCGCGTTACCGGGCGAAACCATTTCAAGTGATTCATTTACAAGGAGCGCCGGAGGAAAGGGTGCGAATCAAGCAGCCGCTTTGGCGAAAGCCGGATTGCCGGTATACATGGCAGGTAAAACAGGAAAGGACGGTTTATTTTTACTGGAGCTATTGGAATCATACGGAGTGAATACAGACTCTGTCATTCAATATGAAGGCGCGGCAGGACAGGCGATCATTCAAATTGACAGGAACGGACAAAATTCAATTGTTTTATTTTCCGGAGGAAACGGAGAAATCACAATCGAAGAAATTAAAAAAACCATCGCGGGATTTACAGGCGGAGACATAATCGTTTTACAAAATGAAATCGTTCATATTGACCATATTATTAAAACCGCGGAAAAAAAAGGTATGAGAATTTGTTTTAATCCGTCTCCGTTTAATGATAAAATTTTGACTCTCCCTCTTGATTCAGTAAAGTGGCTGTTTATAAATGAAATTGAAGGGGCAGCTCTTACCGGTCTTCCTCCGCTGTCTTCCCCTCCCGCCGCGATTGATCGTTTAACGGAAATTTTTCCCAATACAGAAATTATCCTTACAGCGGGTAAAGACGGAGCTTTTTACGGCTGCGGGAAAGAAAGGTTCTCATGCGAAATTGTAAAAGCGCCGGTTATTGATACAACAGGCGCAGGCGATACATTTATCGGATTTTTCCTTGCCGCGCGTGAAAAAAATATGTCTGTCTCCCAATCGCTTGCAGCTGCGTGCAAGGCAGCAGCCATCGCCGTTTCCAGAAAAGGAGCGATGGAATCAATTCCATTGGCTAATGAAGTTTTTAATTAAAGTCTTTTCATTGTCTGTTCAATCAATTTTATCATCGGATCCAGTTCCGCGCGAATGCGGTTAAGGAACGATATATCCGTTATATCAGGAGCGCGTCCGCCTGAGTAATCAGGAAAATGCGCCCAGAGATAATCACATTCTTCAACAAGGACGCTAAACCGTTTTTCATCCGCATCTGCTTCTCCTGTTAAAAGGCGGCGCAGCTCAAGCAGCCGCTTAAGTTCAGCTTCCAGAAAAGACATCAGGCTGGAATTAACACGCAGAGTATCAGAAGGGATATTTTTAAAATCACATTCTTTTTTATTCCCTGCGTCTGTGCGCGGGAGGTCTTCCATATCAGTCTTTAACATTTTAATCATTTCGCTTACAGAAAGAGTCTTTACTCCAAGAGACAGACCTGAGCCTTCAATTTCGTACAAACGGGAATCGCCTGCGAACTCCTGTCTAAAAAGATTCAGGTAATTGCGCATAACAGGGCTGCTGAAAACAGGAAAACCTGATTTTGACAGGATCGCGTAAGAATGCGCATTATATGCGGCAGTATTTAAAATTCCCCTAAAACGGTTTTGCGTGTTCAGTTTTGTCCGGTGTCCCGGCGCGCCTTTACAATGATACTTATCGGCGGTAAAGGAAAAATCAAGTCCTGCGCAGATAATATTTCCTTTTGTCAGGCTTCCTGCAATTTCTACTGCGGTAAGTCCTACAGAGCCCAATGGCTGAATTACAGCGGGAAGAAATCCGTTTTCTTTCAGCCTGTTAAAAATGCGAAGAGAAGTCCATGGTGTCATAAAAAGATACCCTTCTTTACCAAGCATGCTGATTGAAGAAGGTAAAGCTGAAAGGTCTGCCGCCGCGGGAACATTCCATCCGCGGCAGCCTGTAAAATCGCGCAAATTCCAATGCTGGCTTTCAAGAATTACAACAAGGTCGGGAACAATGTTCCTGTCCTTAAGCGCGCCAAGACAGGTATCCACGCAAATAATTTTAAAAGAGCGGCTCTCCGTATTACAAAGCGCTTGGCGGTATAAAGAATCAAGTGTTTCATCAAGGGATGGGCCTGCGCCGAGAACAAGTACAGACTTACAGCCGTAGGACAGATTTGCGATGGATGGAAATTGCGGCAAAACCGCGAGGTTTCTGAGCGCGTTTCGTATGTACAGGCGGCCGAGTTTCGCAAGAGTCATCGCGTTGCTCCAGTCTGTGGCAATTTCCCGGCGGAGATGATCGCAGAGCGAATTATATAAATCAGGCGAAAGCTGCCAGCCGCCTGTTAAACGGATTTCCTCGATACGGCGGAATGCTCTTACCCCCCAGACATCGCGGACAAGATTGAATAGTTTATCTCCTTCGCGGATATTTGTTATACGCAATTTTTTATTAATTAAAAGAGATGGATCGATATTTGCCCTTGTAAGATCATATAATTCATTATCTGATTCAATACAAAGAACCGCCGAACCGGGAGCTTCTTTTTCCAGGCGGGATAACAGCAAAGAAAGCCCGTGTCCGTAAACCGGCGAAGGACAAAAGTAGAGAGTTCTGTCTTTTATGGAAAAGGAAGCGACTAATTTATCGGCGCGAAGAGCAGGGTTAATTCCAGAAACAAGCGTTTTTCCGTTTTTAATCAAAGCCTGCGGCACTGGTAAAATTACCGGAATGTTACCATGACCATATGTATTGGAAATAAGTATCCCAGAAACGATCGTCTGTTTTTTCAGAGTTTACAAAATATTGCTGTATTAACTGTTCAGTTACATAGCGCAGCCACCATGATGAATACATCGCTTCAACGCCTTCAATGAAGGTCTCATCGGTTTCTGTTTCCTCGGCAGGTAAAAATACCAATACATTGCTTCCCTGAACAAGCGGCTCTGAGGGAGAATTCAATCTCGCAGAAACAATTGTTCTCCAGAAATTTTCATTGCGAGAAAGAGAGGAGAAATCCTCCGAGCTTATACCGTTTACAGCGAAGGATTCAAGAGACGTAAAAAGATCAACATTTCCGAAATTCATGGTAATAGGCCCGAAAAAATCCCTTTCAAGACCCCATGAAGAAGCGGCATCCTCAAAACCAAGATCGCGGGCATCAGAGATAAACAAATTCGCACGGGAAATGGCCCAGTCTTCCATGCGGCCTCTTTGGAAATTCCTTATATATGAACGCACCCTTTCCATGACAATCTCATCATTAAAGTCAGGCTTGATGGCGCCGCTTTCAATTCTGAAGAAAGACCATCCGTCGACAGTCTGGATAACATCGCTGATTTCGCCTGAGCGAAGATTGTAGACCCTGTCACGATTTACGGCGACGGGAATCTCCCGCTCAAGTTCATAAAAGAAACGTGTGCCCATATCACCGCCGTTGCTTGCGTAAATATCCTGCGATTGATTTCTGGCGGCGTCTTCAAAAGTGACCGTTCCGTCATTAACAGAAGCGAGGATTCTTCTTGCTTCCCGTTCATTGGAAGTCACTGTGATTATTGATAAATGAATGGAATTAAAGAGGGTTTCATTATCACGCGCGTAGGAAAGATATTCGCTGTCAGGATAATCGTCTACATAAAAGGAAACCATCTCATAAGTTCTGGGTGAGGAAGCCATATTACCCATAAACCTGGCTTCGCCTTTGGAAATTAAAAGATCAGAAAAATCGTTAAAGAACATCAGCTTGATAAGCCTTTCCTGCTCCTGCCTCCATAGTGAAAGGCGCGTAGCTTCGGAAGTCTGCCGGTATAAGTCCTGAGAGAAACGTCCGTTTTCCTGAAACCGGGACAGCATGGCGACTTCACGGTCAACTACCCTGTCCGGCACTGAATATTTTGATCTTTTCATTATATCCATGACAGCGGTATGCATCAGCGCTCCTTCATAAGCCATACGCCATATTTGTGCACCAATCCATAAATCGCTTACTTCAACGCCCTGCGATTGATAGTATCTGAGTATATTTTGATAATTTTCAGAAAAGTAATTTCCTGGAACATAGGAAATAGGCGTTTTATTATAATAGCCAAAAGTTAAGTCACTGCCGCCTG
>JAIRQF010000168.1 GCA_031256635.1 Treponema sp.
GATGTCCTCTGGCTGTGATAACTCCCGCAATACCGGAGCATGAGCCTTCTTCGATAATAAAATCAATAACGGTATCCATAAAAATTGTCAGGTTATTCTGCTTTTCAAGAACGGATCTCGCCGCAGTCTGATATGCCTGTTTATCCGCCTGCGCGCGGGGCGCTTGTACCGCAGGCCCGCGCGAGCGGTTAAGAACACGATACTGAATCATTGTCGCGTCAATCAGCTTTGCCATTTCTCCGCCAAGCGCGTCAACTTCCCTTACAAGGTTGCCTTTGGAAAGACCGCCGATTGCGGGATTACAGGAGAGCGCTCCGATTCTGTCGGGATTCTGCGTGATGAGTAAAGTTGAAAAACCGAGACGGGAAACAGCGAGGGAGGCTTCGATCCCTGCGTGGCCTCCTCCTATGACAATACAATCGTAATCCAAATATCACTCCCTTATGTTATACTTTAAATTATATATGCATCTGGGGGAAGTCAAAGGTATTTTAAGCGCTTCGGGCGGAATGAACATAAGCCGCGGATGTACGCACGGCTGTATTTACTGCGACTCGCGGAGCAAGTGTTACCGTATTGAACACGACTTTGAAGATGTGCAGATTAAATCCAACGCGCCTTTGCTCCTTGAAGATGCGTTAAAGAGAAAAAGAAAAAAATGCATGATTGGAACAGGCGCGATGAGCGACCCCTATATTCCGGTTCCGGAAAACCTTGCGAATATCCGCGCGTGTCTAGAAATTATTGAAAAGCACGGGTTCGGCATCGCGATTCAGACAAAATCGGATTTAATTCTGCGGGATTTGGATTTACTTGTCAGTATTAATAAAAAAGCCAAATGCATTGTACAAACAACATTGACAACTTATGATGAAGACCTTTGCAAAATTATAGAGCCTGAAGTATGCGGCACAAAAAAACGCTTCGAAGTGTTAAAAATCATGCGGGAAAACGGAATACAAACAATCGTATGGCTGGATCCGTTTCTTCCATATATTAATGATAACAAAGAAAATTTATGCGGCCTTCTGGATTATTGTATCGAAGCCGGCGTCTACGGAATTATTTTTTTTGGCATCGGCCTTACGCTGCGCGAAGGAAACCGCGAATATTTTTATTTAAAACTTGATGAACATTTTCCGGGACTGAAAAAAATCTATCAGAAAAAATACGGTTTCAATTATGAAATAAAAAGCGAAAATAATAAAATGTTAACGAGAGTGTTTTATGAAATCTGCGGCAAAAACAAAATAGTTTGCAATAACGACGCGCTATTTGAATACATGCACACGTATGAAGAGAAAATAAATAATCAACTGTGTTTATTTTAATATGAAGAAACTCAATAAAAAAAATATTAATGTTATTTCCCGACACAGAACTTACTGAACATTTCTTCCAGAATATCCGCTGTAGAAACTTCTCCTGTTATTTCGCCAAGGGAGTTAACGGCGTCTCTGAGTAAAGGCGCGATTAAATCCAATGGTTCTTCAAGGTCAGCCAATGAAAGCGCCTGCGCAAGCGAGTAACACGCGGCATCAACAAGATTTTTCTGCCGTAATGTGCCGACCGAGGCTGAAACAGTTTCATTTAACAAACCCATAGTTTGTTTGGAAATTACGCAGGTAACCGCCGAATAAAGTTCAGTTAAACCTTCTCCCGTTTTTGCGCTAATCGGAGAAATATTTTTAAACTGCGTGAAATACTCCGGCGTAAAATGCGGCGGCTTGGCGGCATCACACTTGTTCCATAATAATAATGTTTTTCCTGTTATTGATTCCCAGCTTAACATTCCCAATTCCTCATTATCTTCTTTGGTTAAGCCCTGCACGCCGTCAATAAGATATAAAACAATATCCGCTTCCTGTAAAAGTTTCCGGCTGCGCATGACTCCGATTTTTTCAACAGAGTCGGATGATTCACGCAGACCGGCTGTGTCAATAAGGCGGACAGGGATTCCCTCAATGGAAACCCACGCTTCTATCCAGTCGCGGGTTGTGCCGGGAACTTCTGTTACAATGGAACGATCCTCTTTTAGCAGCATGTTAAAAAGGCTTGATTTACCCGCGTTTGGCCGCCCGGCGATTACGCATGTAATCCCTTCCTGATAAATTCGTTCAATCCGCCAGGAACCGGAAAGTTTTTTAAGACGGTCAAGCGCCGCAAGAGCATTGTCTTTATCCGGGAGTTTGCCTGCAACTTCATCCTCCTCCGCGCTGATTTCATCTTCAGAATAATCAAGAAATATTTCCGCTCCGGCGAGAACTGAAACAAGAATGTTTTTAATTTCATTAATTTCTTTCTGTAGTGATCCGCAAAGACGGGAAACAGCGTGACGGCGGCCTTCTTCAGTTTTCGCGCAGACAAGTTCCATTACAGACTCGCTCCTGGTAAGATCAATTTTACCGTTCATAAAAGCGCGGAAGGTAAATTCTCCCGGCAGCGCTTCGCGGAAACCTGCGGTTTTTAAAACTGCCATTACAGCAGCGCCTGTACAGGATCCTCCATGGCAGCAGATATCAAGACTATCTTCGCCTGTGTAGCTTTTTGGCGCGCGGAATACGGAAACAAGAACTTCATCAATTATTTCAAAATATTCTTTCCCTTCTCTGCATTTTATTTTGACTATCCAGCCGTGTATAACGGTATTTCCTTGTATATCATGAAAAGCATTTTTTTGATCAGGAACATTCTTCAGGCTTGCGGTAAAAACAGACGATGCTAATTTTATGGAACCATTTCCTGAACAGCGGATTAAAGTGAGGGCGCTGTTTCCAGCGGCGGTCGCAATTGCCGCAATGGGAGCATCGTCGCCGTAATCTGAATCATTACGCGTCATTTTTAAAAACCGTTAAAAAAAGTCTGGCGGAGGCGGTTTACAGCGGCTGATTGATTTCTGGTTAAAGTTACCGATGCTGCGGTTTGCGCAGCCAAACCATCAATTACCGTCTGCATTGTTTTTTTATCAATGCTTAATAAAATAAAGTACATAATTATTTCAGACTGGTCATTACCAATCAGTTCTCCGGAATTATTGGTTTTTGTTTTAATCCAGTAAGTCTCTTCCTTTGCCGCGCCAGGATATTCACCGTTATACGCGCTTTTTACCATTCTTTCAAAAAACAACCCGTATTCATCATCAGGATACAGGGATGCGGAGGAAATCATTCTCTTTTCAACTCTTGCCGCCGCCAGCACGGCAAGATCATGAGCCGCGGAAAAATTTTCCGCCCATCTGTTCAGCGCGGCAAGATTATCGCTTTCATTGACAGCGACAAAAACATATTTATCGTTAAAGCGGTATAGATTCTCTACAGCTTCAAGTCCTCCGATAATATAAAAAGACAGCCACGCGGGCAGATAACCTGTCGGCGAATCATCTTTTGTTCCGGTTATATCACTGATTCCGATTCCAATATTATTGTCATTACCGTAATAATTTTCATCTGGAATGGGAATGAATACACCGGCGGAGCGGCTTGCGCATGAAAAAAAACTTATTAATATTACAAATAAAACAGCAGCCGGAAAAAAAAATTTCATATAACAATAGATCAGTGAGTAACGGCGGCTATATGCGGTTCTTCCATTGTCCGCGATTTGGTTTCTGCGAATAATTTATCTAATGACGGCATATAATACAAGGCAAACTCGTCCCAAATTGCGGTATATGCCGGGATGTTAGCTGCAAGTGAATTATTGGGCGAAACATTCTCATTCAGGAAACCCAAAAAGATCTGAAATCCGTTTTCAATTTCCGCTTCAATTGATACCGGCGTAATCAGATGATCGTCACTAATTATGCCGTCCGCATAATTAATCTGCGCGGATAACAAATGCGGCGCAACAGAGAAACTGACCCCTGCGATATGGAAGAACTCATCGGGTGAATTTTCGTCTGCTTCCGGTAAACTAAAAACTTGAGAAACTGTCTTCTGGGCTGAAGTCAATGTAAGAATTAAATTTCTATCTTCTCTGGTTAAATAGATATGCGTATGGCGTGAAGATTCAAATGAAACATGAAAAATTCCGCCGTCGGCCACAGGTTTAAACCGGAATAAAACTTGCCATGTTTTTATTTCATTTTCAGGAATTGTAACTTTTGGAAGGGTAACATAATTATGTCCTGTAACAAGACCATAGGTTCCGTTTGCTCCCATCCATTTTGCGGTACTTCCGGCATTTAAAGCAGCCTGTCCCGCGGCAATTTTAGAATTATTTAAATTACCTTCAAAAGTATACCAGCTTACAAGCTGCGGATTATCCGGTGAAGCAAAATGCATATCAATCGTTTTGGACGAAACAAGCAAGGAGATATCTTTGCTGTATCCTGTCAGTCTCTCAGGATTTTTAACAGGAAATACTTCGGCTCTTAAGGAAAAAAATCCGCTTTGATCCGGCGCTTTCCAAAGCAGCTGCCCGGCGCCATCAGCAAAAGTCCCTTCGCGGATTTTCCTTCTGCCTTCATACCATATTACATACGGATTAATATCGCCGGAAAAATCCAAATCGACTTCCAACATTATAACAGTTCCTCTTGGTATAAGCTGCAGGCTTTCAGCAATACCGGGTAAATAAACATTTATTCCTTCATAGGAAAAATCTGTAATACCAAGGTAATAAAATAATTTTTCAGTCCTTTGAAGAACATCCTTTCCGCTCATAACCTGTGAAACAATGGTATAACTCCCTGTTGATAAATTATCAGGAAGGGGAAAAGCCGGAAGAACACCGTCAAGGCTGTCTACGGGAATAACAGTATCATCGACGGTTCCGGCCATCTTATCGTCATCAAGAGAGTATGTAACCCTTGAACCGGTTATTTCTCCTCTTGAATCTTTGATAAATACAACAAGTCCTGTAACATCAGGATCCTTTGAAACAGAATTTTCAAAAAGGGGGCGTATTTTATCTGTTGATGTGATAAATGAACAATCATCAAGTGAAGTATTGTTGATCTCTACATTTATTCTATAGCTGCCGGCTGACGGCAAAATAGTATCGATGGCTTCACAGCCTCCGAAAAAGAATGCCATAAGAAAGACAAGCGAAGATAATAAAAATAATTTGCCCTGATTTTGGACACACATACCCAATATAAATATAGCATGAAATGATTAAAAAATCAACTTTATTTAAAGCCGGTTTTCTGTTAACATCCTACAATGCGCACAAGAGTAATAATAAATCTTGAAAATTTTAGGGAAAATATAAAAGCCGTAAAAGAGCGGGTCGGAAAGGATAGACTAATCTGCGTACCGGTAAAAGCAAACGCGTATGGTCACGGCGCTCTTCAAATAGCCGAAGCAAGCCTTAAAACCGGAGCGGATTATCTTGGCACAGCTGATGTTTCGGAAGCGGCAGAACTCAGAAAAGGAGGAATAAAAACTCCGATTTTGATATTTTCACAGCCCCATCCTGACGAAATCCCGGAAATTATCAAGGAAAATCTTACCCCCTTTATCTCTGACATTGATTTCGCGTCCGCATTAAACGAACATGTTACAGCAGCAAACCGGCGGTTTGCGGAAGTCTTGGGAAGCGCGGCGACAAATGTAAAATTTCCTGTCCACTTAAAAATAGACACAGGAATGATGCGGATGGGCTGCAATGCGGAAGAATCACTTGCCCTTGCCGGCCATATTGCTTCCTGCAAAGGTCTTAAATTAGCCGGAACTGCCACTCATCTGGCCGTTTCTGACTCAACCGAAGAGCGGGACATTGAATACACAAAAAAACAGTTATCGCTTTTTAAAAACGCAGTTGACGCGATTCGCGCATCCGGAATCGATCCAGGAATCGTACATGCAGCCAACTCAGGAGCGGTTATCCTTCATCCTGATTCGTGGCTGGATATGATAAGGCCTGGCATTTTGCTTTACGGATATAAGACAGCGAAAGAGAATAAGTCTCCTTCCGATCATTATAATAATCTAAAAGAATTTAAACCAGTAACAGTAAAGCCGGTAATGGAATTTAAATGCTCAATTACATTGATAAAAAAAGTGAAAAAAGGCGAATCTGTTTCTTACGGCAGAACATGGACTGCACAAAAAGATACCTTCATCGCCATTCTTTCAGCCGGATATGCCGACGGACTCCCGCGCCTTGCAAGCAACAAGTGGCAGGTATTAATCAACGGCAGGGTTTTTCCCCTGGTTGGGCTAATCACAATGGATCAATGCTGTGTAAATCTTTGTACTGACGATATGAAAACGCTCCCGGATATAAAACGATGGGACGAAGCTGTCATATTCGGTGATTATACTGAAAGCAAACGCGACGCGGCGGCATTAGCTGAAATAATCGGAACCATTCCCTATGAGATTACGTGTAATGTCAGTAAGAGGGCGGCGAGGGAGTATGTGTAATATATTTAAGTTATTTGTTATTGCTATCAATAAGAAAATTCCTTATTATTATACTCGGAGGCTTTCCAATGAACCCACTTATGGATGAAGACGAAGAAGAAGACAATCAGGAGAAAGAAAAACCGCAGGGGTTTGATCCGCTGGCGGCAAAAATGTTAAAAACACGGACAATACTGCTTTCCGGTGAAATAAACAAGGAATTGGCGGAAAAAACCATACGCCAATTATTATTATTGGAAGATATGAACGATGATCCAATCCGTGTATTTATAGACTCTCCCGGGGGAGACGCGGACGCGGGTTATGCGATTTTCGATATGATTCGTTTTGTAAAACCTCAGGTGTGGACAATCGGCATGGGCCTTGTCGCAAGCGCCGCCGCGATTATACAGCTTGCCTCTCCCAAAGAAAGGAGAATCGGGCTGCCGAACAGCCATTATCTGATTCACCAGCCTCTTTCCGGAATAAGAGGAGTCGCAACTGACATTGAGATACACGCTAAAGAACTTGAAAAACTGCGGGAAAAAATTAATATCCTGATTGCCGGAGAGACAGGAAATCCTGCCGCACAGGTTGAAAAAGACACAGACCGAGATTACTGGATGACAGCCGCAGAAGCGGTCAGCTACGGTTTGATAAGCAGAGTAATTACCAACAGGCAGGAAATATAAAATACAGAATTACAAGTTCTTAACTCTCTGCATACATGGATATATAGAGAAAGCGTCTTATCTTCTGCTGAGCGTTCATTTCAAAAGGTTCTTTACGAAGGCAGAAATCTCCTATCTTTTTATATACCGGCAATGACCGGTTGGCTTCTTCAACCTCTTTTTTAATCAACCTGTTGATAAAAGCGTCATCAGTTTCCCTGCCGGGATAATCTGCCTTGATGTTTTCATAATTGGGAACCATAACAGCGTAAATTATTTCGCCGCCGGGTGTTTTTTTTCCGACGACAAGCACCTGGGTGATCATCCGGGAGCTGTTGAAATGCGCTTCGACTTCTTCCGGGTAAACATTCTTTCCGCCGGAACCTACAATAAGGTTCTTTTTCCGCCCTTTAATAAAAAGAAAACCTTTTTCATCCCGGTAGCCAAGGTCTCCGGTTAAAAGATAACCGTCTTGCGTGATAACTTCCTTTGTGGCTTCGTCATTGTTAAAATAGCCAAGCATCACAGACGGCGACTTACAGGCAATTTCTCCGATGCCTTCCGCAGTAGGATCGAGTATTTTAACATCGGTATAACTTACCGGAAGCCCGACCGATTCATTGTTTTTATGACGGGGAGTGTTTACACTGATAAGGGGAGCGTTCTCGCTCATACCGTAACCCTGAACAATATTAAAACCGAAGGAATCAAAAAAATCAGCTGTAGCGGGGTTTAAAGGTCCTCCGCCTGCAACCATCAATCTAATTGAATGAAGTCCAGCTTTTTTGCGGATAAATTTAAAAACTTTCTTTCCAAATTCTATCTTGCCGTCTTTTGCTTTTTTTAACGCGATTTTACGAAGCGCGTTCAGGGGGCCGCGGATTACCGGCGAAAGTTTCCTGTAACCGGCTTCAATCGCTGTCATAACTTTATCATAAAGGAGCGGAACGCCAATGAGATATGTAACGCCACCGTCTTTTATATCGTCAATTACAACTTTGCCGACAATTTTCTCAACTATAACTGTAGGAATACCTGTCGCGTAGGGAGCAATAAAAGAGCAGGTTGTAGGATAAGTATGATGAAGAGGTAAAACATCGATAAACACATCCGCATCAGTCGGTTCCAGCATACGAATTGCCGCGCTTGCGTTTGAGATAATGTTTTTATGCGAAAGGGTGACTCCTTTCGCAAAACCTGTGGTTCCCGAAGTAAATACAATGGACGCAGGATAATCAGGCGGTATACTGTCCGGAGGAGGTAATTTTTGATTATCCGCGTTTTTGCCAAAAAGATAATATTCGGTTTCCTTTTCATCGGTATTGTCGTCTTCAGGACTGATGCAAACAGACACAGCCATTTTTATGCCATTGGATGATAAAGAAGAAGCAAAAGCCTTCTTTCTTCCGGAATAGAAAAAAGCTTTTGCTCCGGTAATTTTCATGATATTAAGACATTCCTGTTCTGTCGCAAGAAAGTCGACCGGTACAATATAAATGCCCGCGATTATAGTCCCCATCCAGACAGACATCCATTCTGGCCTGTTCTCGGACCAAAGGACAACACGATCGCCTTTGGAAAGACCTGCCGCATAAAGGCCGCGTCCAATTCTGCGGCACTCTTCACCGAACCTTGAAAAACTCCAGCGGGAGAATTCCTTCTGTTTTCCCGTGCGGTAGCGGGTAAAATCCTTATCGGCATACTTTTTTGAGTGATGATCTACCATTTGCGCGAAGTTTTGAAAGGTAATATCAGGAATATTTGAGACATAATCCTCAAATTGCAGCATAATTTGCCTCCATTTATTGGATTATTTT
>JAIRQF010000044.1 GCA_031256635.1 Treponema sp.
ATTTAGAACATTACAAGAAGCTGCATGAAGGGAAACAGCTTAAATTGTTTTCATATTAGGGTAAATCATGAAGGTTTAAATAGATACCGCAGGGCTTGCCCTGCGGAGGTTCATTTTGAGGTTTCGGAAGCTGTGTTTGATAATTTGCTGCCTTTTCGCCCAATGCTTGCAGTTGATAAGTTTTGGTTCCAACATAATATTTAAGCGAAGATAAAGACCAGCCATTTTCGATAGTTTGAGTTGCATACCAGAGATATTCTTCCAGAACATTTTATTTATCAAAAAGGTATCTATTATGAGACCATGTTAAAAGTGCTGACACTGTCTGCACTTTTTCTTCGCCAGAAACAAATTCGGCAAATTTACGCTTATATTTTAAATTTCGCACAGAAAAGCCTTTAACATTCGGAAATTCAAGTTTAATATCACTAGTAAGATTATCTATAAATTTTATGCCGTACTTCGTGTTTTCTATGATAACCCTGCCAATATGCCAGTATAAGAGTGTCTGTTCACGATTCACCCCCAACAAAGCCTTTCATTATGGATAGTTCAAAAGTCTGTCAGGCTTGCAAAGATAGAAGAAAATTCTCATATAAACCTCTTTTTTGGGATATTGCTAACATAACAGCTGCTATTAAAAGCATAGTTTAAAAACCTTGTAAACAAGTCACCAATATGGCATATGCGGAAAGCCTTGGTTGCGCCTATGGCAGTTTTGACGATGATTATGTTTCCAAGTCCGCTAATTATCACAATGTAGGATAAATTATTTTATTAAGAATTTAGTTTTGCAGCCTAAACGAAGCAGCGGACTCGTCACTAATGCCATGTATAAATTTCTGCCATTCTAGCACACCAAGGCTTTCCGCATATGCCATATTGGTGAATTACTGACAAATAATTTAAATTTTTTTTTAAAACCTACTTGATCAAATATTTAAAAATTAATATATTATAGACGAAGTCAGTTTGCTTTGGGAGGGGAGAACTGAAATTATCTAAATTTGCCTTGCTCTTTTTTGCGGCGGGGTTTCTAATCCAGATACAAACAATCTCGGCACAGGACACGCTTTCAGGCGGTCAAGCGGAAGATCCGCTCAGGGCGGCGGAACAGGGTTTATTGTTCGGAGAAGAAGCCGCGCCTTCAGCGGCTCCTTCGGGCGTGGATACATGGGCCATTGTCAGAATGATACTTGTTCTTGTTCTTGCGGCGGCCGCGATTTACGGCGTTGTCTTTCTTTTCAAACGCGCTTCAAAGCAGGCGCCAAATAACGATCCCTTTCTCAAAATACTCGCAAACGCGCATCTTGGCTCCAATCGTTATGTGCATGTTGTGGCGGTTGGAAGCAAAACATGGCTTTTGGGATCATGCGAAGGCGGAGTAACTCCCATAGGTGAAATTGATGATCCTGATATTATAAACGCGATGCTTCTTGAAGACTCAAGAAAGGCCGCCGAAACCTCTCAGGGGCGTTTCCCTGATTTCATGGCGCTTCTTCGCCGCGCGGGCGTTTCCGCGAAAACGAACGCTCCCGGCGCAGATGAAATCCGTAAACGCCGCGAAAGGCTCAAAGGCCTATGATAAAATCAATAAAAATTAACCAAAAGGTAACACATGGCAGCTTTCAGAAATCAATATGTTCCTCTGCGGTTTTTATTCTTTTTTTGTTTTTTCTGCCGAATATGGCAGGCGCGCAGGATTTTTCCACCGCTCAGGAGTGGTTTCCGCAAATGTCGGTCGAAGGAACTATGGACATGCTCGATCCTTCAGGGCCGCCCATCATTCCTTTTATTGATTTGACTGTGCGTAATCCTCAAGGCGGACAGGAAGTCGCTTTTTCATTGCAGTTATTGCTCCTTTTAACGGTATTATCGCTTGCGCCAAGCATAATCATTTTAATGACAAGTTTTTTACGCATTTCAATTGTGCTTGATTTTATTAAACGCGCTCTTTCTTTGCAGCAGGTTCCGCCAAATCAGGTAATTCTCGGGATTTCGCTTTTTCTGACTGTTTTTATCATGTGGCCGACATTTATAAGCATTTATACTAACGCTATTCAGCCTCTTTCTGCAGGTGAGCTTTCTGTAGAAAACGCATACAGGGAAGCTGAAGCTCCGTTAAGGCTTTTTATGTACAGGCAGATGGCAGGCAGCACAACGGCGGAAGACAATATCAGGCTTTTTATGAGCATGAGAGAGCTTGACCGCCCGAATACGTTAGCTGACGTTCCTACTTATGTTCTAATTCCGGCCTTCATTCTGAATGAGCTTACAGTCGCTTTCAAAATCGGGATACTGCTCTTTATACCTTTTATAGTTATCGACATGGTAGTCGCGAGCGCTCTCATGTCAATGGGCATGATTATGCTCCCTCCAATCATGATATCCATGCCTTTCAAGTTAATACTTTTTGTTTTAGTTGACGGATGGGGGCTTTTAACGAATCAGCTGGTTCGTTCATTTATGTAAGGAGAAGGTATGAGTATAGGCGATATAGTAACACTTTTACGCGGAGGTATTTTTCAGGTTTTAATAATGGCTGCGCCCCTTTTGCTGTCCGCGTTAGCGGTGGGACTTATTATAGCGATACTGCAGGCGGCTACATCAATTCAGGACCAAACGCTCACATTTGTACCTAAAATGGTAGTGATTCTTGTTATGCTCGCAATATTCGGCGGCTTAATGTTCACGTACCTGGGAAATTACACAACCGAGTTATTCAACAGGATTCAGGATATGGCGCGTTGAAAAAGCACTGCGAAGCAGTGCAGATGACAAAATTTAGTACCGCGTGGCGCTAAGTAAATGTCAATGAGATGAGAAATGCGCGAGGACTTTAGTCCGAGCAGCGCGCCCGGGGCGCTAGTATGCACCGCGTTATGCGGTGCAGATGACAGAATTTAGCACTGCGTAGCGCGGTATAGAAGATTATATAAATTTTTTAAGGGAGGGTATTATGAAAAAAATCATTAATGCTGACAGGAATGAAGCGCAGAGCGAAGAAAAAAGGAGTTACAAAATCATTATTTCTGAGCTTTTAAGCGCGAATGTTTCGCCTTCGCGGTTTGCTTTTATTCTTTTTGGGCATTTCCCAAAAGGAAAAATTGATGAATCAATTGAAGCAATCAGTGATGCGTTGATTTGATTGCGCCATTTATTGGCAAAGAGACAGGATTTTATAAAAATGGTTGAAAGCGCGTTATTACAGAATATTCTCTCATTCGGGCCGGTGTTTCTGCTGATCGCCGTCCGCGCTTTCGCGATGATACAGACCGCGCCTCTTCTTTCATCAGAGTCAATTCCGATGGCCGCAAGAATGGCTCTTGCCGGGCTTGCGGCTTTCGCGGTTCTTCCCACGGCGGAAATCCATTTCGCAGCAAATTCACCTGGCGGTATTGTCACACTACCCGGCGGCACGTTAAGCGATCTTCGTTATGAAACATTCAGTCTGCGCTTTGGCCTGCTTATAGCAGGGGAAGCGATAATCGGCATTATCATTGGTTTTTACATGACATTGATTTTCGCCGCTTTTTCCACAGCAGGCCAGTTTTTCTCGCTGCAGATGGGCTTTGGAGCGTCAGAAACCTTTGATCCTGTAGCCCAGATTGAAAACCCGCTCATGGGTCAATATTTTAACCTTGTTTCAATGGTGATATTTGTTACATTGGGCGGTTTTCATCAGCTTTTCCTCGGCGGTTTCTGGAGGTCTGTGCAGACAATTAATATTATTTCACTGATAGAAGGAAGGGAGCCTGTAGTGACAATGATTGTCGCCGGTCTTTCACGCCTCTTTATGGACGCGATGGTTATCGCTCTTCCGATACTGGGAACATTGTTTTTAACGTCCCTTACAACCGGATTGATTTCCAAAGCCGCGCCGCAAATTAACATTCTTTCCGAAGGTTTTCCGATTTCGATTTTGACGGCCTTCGCTCTTCTTTTAGCTTCGCTTCCTTTTATGATCGAGGCGTTTACCCGCGTAATCGATTCGGGATTCGCCAGTATTCAAACCCTCTATACGCAGATAGGACGGCAGATAACAGGAGGGGGTTACTGATGATTAAGGAACGGCTGTCCGGAATATGGGATCCGGGATCAGAGATAAGTGATTATGAATTAGGGATCAGGGATCAAAAAATCAAGGTTCAACTTGATAATATATGTTACCTGCAAATATGCACGGATAACGAAATAAAATCTCCTGTTTACAATTCCCGGTTCCCAGTCATACCTCTTCAATGGTTTGCCGACGATAACGACGAAGACGCTCCGGGGAAAACAGAGCCGCCGACTGATGAGAAACTAAGAAGGCTGCGTGAAGAAGGACAGGTAGTAAAAAGCCAGGAGCTTGTCGGAGCCATCGGCTTATTACTGCCGGCAATTTTATTAATTTTTCTTGCTCCTTCAATGCTGCGCACCTGCGCCGAAATGATTCGATTCTATTTTCTGCGGATTTTGGAAATGGATCCCACAAAAGACGCGCTGATTGTGGTGGTATTTTTCAGATACCTTGTGGTTCTCGCCGCTCCAATCCTGATCGTCGCTTTTATTTCCGCAATTTTTTCCAATATGATACAGCTCGGCGGATGGCTTTTTACAACAAAACCTCTTGAACCGAATTTTTCAAAGACGCTTCCAAAGTTCGGACAGTATTTTAAACGAATTTTTTCTTCGGAAGGGCTTTTTAATCTTTTAAAATCATTGGCTAAAATAGCCATTATAGGATTTGTCGCATATCTTTTTATCAGCTCTGATATTCAACAATTACTTAATCTGCAAAAAGCCGATCTTTATTCAGGGCTTGTTTTGGTTGCCGGAATCGCAGTAAGGATGCTGCTTGTTGTCGCGGTTCTTCTGCTTGTGCTTGGAATAGTTGATTATTACTTTCAGCGCTGGCGTTTCCGCGAGAGGCACAAGATGACAAAATATGAAATAAAAGAAGAGCGTAAAATGTACGAGGCGGATCCGATGATACAGGCAAGAATCAGGAGCCGTTTCCGTGAAATGTTAAGGCAAAATATTCACACCGCGGTGCCTAAGGCCGATGTTGTCATAACAAACCCGACTCATCTTGCTGTTGCGCTTCAGTATGAAAGAACAATGGAAGGCCCGCGCGTTGTAGCCATGGGCGCTGATACTGTGGCCGTGAGTATAAGAGAGATTGCAAAAGAACACGGGGTGCCGCTTGTGGAAAATAAACCGCTTGCGCAGGCGCTGTACCGTGAAACAGATGTCGGGGACATTATTCCCGAAGCATACTTTAATACTGTAGCTACGATATTAAGCAAGGTCTGGCGCCTTAACGAAGCGCGCAGAGAAAACGCTGCCTGATCTCATTTAATCAGGTATACCTGATTAAATGAACAGGTTTTTTAGGAGGTGTATATGTCTGATGAAGCCCAAAGCGGACCTGGAAACAACATATGGGGTTTCTTCAAAGACAGTTTTCCGGCTGTTGCGGTAATAACAATAGTTGTCGCTATTATTTTTCCGATGCCCACTGTACTTCTTGACGCGTTAATGGCGGTTAATCTTGTTTTTTCCCTTTTAATTTTGTTAATAGTGCTTTATACGCAAAAGCCGACTGAGTTCAGTCTTTTCCCGACATTGCTCCTTGTCTCCACAATATTCAGCCTTGCGCTTAACGTTTCTTCTACGCGCCTTATTCTGACTCAGGGAGCGCGCTTTGACGGCAGGATGATTAGAGCGTTCTCAACCTTCGTAGTGGGTTCATCGGGAACTGAAGGACTGGTTGTCGGCTTTATAATTTTCATCATTATTATCGCCGTGCAGATAATTGTAATCACAAAGGGAGCCACGCGCGTTTCCGAAGTTGCGGCGCGCTTTACCTTGGACAGTATGCAGGTAAAGATGATGGCTGTCGAGACCGAATACAGCCAGGGGTCGATAACCGAAGAAGAGGCGAAAAAACAAAAAGCGGAAATCCGGCAGGAATCCGATTTTTACGGTTCAATGGACGGTGCCAGTAAATTTATTTCAGGTAACGTCAAAATTGGAGTGTTTATTATAGTTGTCGAGATGCTCGGAGGATTCATTATCGGATCTGTTATGTACGGTGAAGCGGATGTGTTCAGCACTTACATCAGTCTTGCGGTAGGAGACGGTCTTGTCACGCAGCTTCCGGCGCTTTTGGTTTCTACCGCAATGGGTATTGTTGTAACAAGAGCCGCCGCGACGGGCGTTCTCTCCCAGCAGGTTATTAATCAAATATTCGGACGCGATCCTTTGGTCTACTGGATTTGCTCAGGCGTGCTTGTTTTCCTTTCAGTGCTTCCGGGCTTCCCCTGGTATGTGCTTCTCCCAATGGCCGGTGTTACGGCGTATCACGCGTACAGGACAATGCGTGTTAAAAAACGCGTTGAAAATTTCAACCAGATGATGACAAAGACAAGAGACAAGAAAGAAGAAAAGCCTGTTGATTTCTCTCCTGTTGTTCCCCTTGATCCTCTTTCGCTGGAACTTGGCTACGGGCTTGTACCGCTGGTTGAAAAGGAAAAAGGCGCGGAACTTCTGGAGCGGGTTCAGGGAGTAAGGAGGCAGTCCGCATACGACCTTGGCCTTGTAATTCCCAAGGTGCGCATCATCGACAACTCGATACTTGAGCCTTCGGAATATTGTTTTAAAATAAAAGGTGTTGATTCAGGCAGGGGTAAAATCCGGCTTGGATACTTCCTGTGCATAAACCCCGGAATGGTAACTCAGGAGATGGAAGGAGAGAAAACGGTTGATCCCGCTTTCGGACTTCCTGCCATCTGGATTGAGCATGACAAGAGGGATGACGCGGAGCGCGCTGGCTATACTGTAGTAGATCCGCCTTCCATCATCGCGACTCATTTAACGGAAATTATCCGCCGCCATGCCGCTGATATTCTGGGACTTCAGGATACACAGGCTATCCTTGATACCCTTCGCAAGGAATACCCGGCTGTTGTGGAAGAAGTGCTGCGCGAAGGCAAGGGATTGCGCATAACAGAAATTCAGAAAATACTGCACGGCCTTCTGCGCGAGAAAGTGTCTATACGCAACATGGTCTCAGTATTGGAAGCAATCGCCGATTACGCTCCGGTGTCAAAGAATATCTGGTTCCTTACAGAAAAAGCGCGTCAGGCGCTTGCAAGCCAGATATGCCACCAGTATGCCGATGACGACCGACGCCTTCGCGTGCTGACTGTCGATCCGTCTGTCGAACAGAGAATCATCGACGCCAAATATGAAACCGCTTCGGGGATTGTCTGCGCCCTTGATCCTCCGACACAGAAAGCGTGGATTAAAGCGGTCGCGAAGGCCGCAGCCGCTGTCAAGGAAAAAGGCTGGATGCCCGTAATTCTCTGTTCAGAGCAGGCGCGGTTCTTAATAAAGAATTCAACAGATCGTGAATTGCCGGATTTGGCGGTTTTATCCGTTCCGGAAATTGTCCCGGAAATTATTCCCGAAGCCGTGGGAATGATTAGGATTGATGATGCGTCAAACGGCGCGGAGATGTAGGTCATATGGAAATCTTTATTGAGCAGGGTGAAAGCAAAAACGACTGCATGCAGAAAATTGCCGAAAAATATAAAAGGCCGTTCCATATTCTAAGCCAGAAAGAAATAAGGTTAGGCGGTTTTCTTGGGTTGTTTTCCAAACCGGGTGTTCAGGTGGAATTTTATTTTTCGCCGGCGCAAAGATCAATGTCTCCTGCATATCTTCCCGGCATGCCTTCCGCGTGGTACGCATCTGATGTTCAGAAGCAGTACGCCGGAGAATCATTGCATATAACCCGCACGGATATCTCCGGTCAAAGGCTGGAAGAAGAAAAAATGAAGGTGCTTGCCGCCGCAAAGCAATCAGCCATTCAGCATAATGAGACAGGCAGCGATCAGGCCAGGCAGATTCTTGACGCGCTTAATGAGTTAAAAGAGAAAGTTGATAAAACAAATATGGCAGGCGGCCTTAAGTACGGCGATCATAAGGCGTTTGTTCACGCAAGGGAACTTTTAAAGTTAAATGATTTTTCCGAAAACTATATCACCATGATGCTTGAAAGACTCAGAAAGGAAATAGTTTATGATCAGCTTGATAATCCTGATTTGGTGCAGGATCATCTTCTTCAGTGGATAGGGGAGAGCATCAGCATTTATAAAGATGATCCTGTTATGCGAAAACCCAGAATCATGGCTCTTATCGGCCCTACGGGAGTAGGCAAAACAACCACAATTTCCAAACTTGCGGCGATTTACGGCATCGGCACTGATGAAATACCCGCTATCGAAGTAAGAATGATAACCATAGATGATTTCCGTATCTGCGCGAAAGAACAGCTGGAAAAGACCGGAAACATTATGCAGATTCCTGTTGCTTATGCCGACAGCAAACAGGAATTAAGAAAGGAAATCGCGTTACACAGCGACAGCACGGATTTGTTTTTAGTTGACACAATCGGAAAGAGTCCGAAGGATTCTTCCAAAATAGGAGAGATGAAAGAGATATTGGAAGGAGCGGGCAGAAACGCGGAGTTTCATCTTGTAATCGCGGCTTCTGTAAAAACAAAGGATATTGAGGATACAATGAGGCAGTTTGAACCGTTCAATTATAAATCCGTGATACTTTCAAAAATGGATGAAACAACATCGGTAGGCAATATTATTTCCGCGCTTGCGGAAAAAAGAAAAAGTGTATCTTTTGTAACAATAGGGCAGAATTTGCCGGAAGATATAAGAAGAGCGTCTGTTGTGCGTTTTCTTATCAATCTGGAAGGGTTTAAGGTAAACCGCGATAAAATGGAGAGGTTGTTTCCTTCGGGAGAAGCGGATCAATTCAAATGGAGGTAATGGTATGGAAGACCAGGCTGAAAAATTACGTGAAATTATGAAACGGAAAAATGACAATACCGCGCCGGTTAAAGCTCCTGCGCCGGTGAAGAACGGCATTAAACCTGCCGACAAGGCCCGTATTATTACGGTTACTTCCGGAAAAGGCGGAGTCGGAAAGACAAATCTTTCCGTTAATATGGCTCTCGCTTTCGCAAGGCTCGGAAAAAAAGTAATTGTAATGGACGCGGACCTTGGCCTTGCCAACGTTAATGTCATGCTTAACATGATCCCAAAATATAACCTTTACCATGTAATTAAAAAACAGAAAACAATACGGGAAATTCTTGTAGAAACAGAATATGGCATTTCCATAGTAGCCGGCGCTTCGGGCTTTTCGCAGATAGCGAACATGGGCGAAGAGGACAGGCGCGATTTCATCATGGAACTTGAAGGCCTTTCAAACGCGGATATTATCATCATAGACACAAGCGCCGGTGTTTCCAGTAATGTTCTGGATTTTATCGCCGCCGCCGATGACGCTGTGATCATTACAACCCCGGAACCTACAGCGATTACGGACGCGTACGGTATTATCAAAATAATAGCTACAGAGTATGATTCGCTTAATATGGGGTTAAAACTGGTCGTTAACCGCGCTAAGGGAGCTGCGCAGGCAAAAGGAGTCGCCGACAGGATGATTAATATCGCCGGTCAGTTTTTAAACCTGAAGGTTGATTATCTTGGGTTTATTTATGATGATGCCGCTGTTCCTCACGCTGTTCTGCGCCAAAAACCTTTTATGGTGGTGGATCCCAAGGGCAAGGCGAGCATCTGCGTTCAGCACATTGTAGATCGCATGGGTCGTAATAAAACTATCGCTACACGCGGTTTTGGCGGTATGCTGCGCCGTCTTTTCGGTGAGCCGAACACCGCATGAGTTAAAGAGGAGAGTAAAAAATGCCAAATATTAAGTGGGGAGCGACAACGGCAGTTTTCGCTCTGGTAATTTATGTTTTGCTTGGCTTGCTTTTCGGCGTAAGAGTATCCTATATCATTTTAAGAGGTTTGATTTTCGCAGCGGTGTTTTTTGGTATTGGCTTTGGCCTGCGTTATGTTATAAACCACTTTTTACCGGAAATTCTGACGGCGGAAGATGATTCCGCGGCGCAGTACAATGAACAGCCGGGCTCTCATGTAAATATAACCCTGGACAGCACCGGAGAGTATGCGGTGCCTGAATTATACAAGGTTCCCGACGATTCTGACGGTATGGGCAATATCGATGATTTAGTATCAGGTATTTTCAATCCGCGAAAGGCCGCCAATAAACAAAAAACAAACAATAAACCTTCTGATCAATGGTTTAATAATTCAGGCGGTGAAGGCGCGGCAGCTATAGACCGAATGGGTAAAAGTGGTTATAATGATACACAGGGGGGCGATCCGTTTCAGGAAACATCAGTTTTTGAAAGCTTCACCACTAAAGCTGATACACGGGCATTTGAGGACGTGCAGTTTTCCCCAAGTTTTGGGGATGATTCAGGATTGGGAGGTTTGCCGGATTTGGATATGATGGCAAGAGCTTTTTCATCCGCCGGGGATGCTGCTCCGGTTTATCAAGCGCCTTCTGCGGCCTCCGTTCCGCCCGCGTTTGATATGTCTTCTGCGCCGTCGGCACCTTCAATGGCGCAGTATTTTACGGACGATAGTTCCCCGGTTGAACAGGAGCGCAATACGGGTAATAAAGCTCAGCCTTTGGAGGGTGATTTTAGCCCCAAGGATATAGCGAAAGGTATTAGTACATTATTAAGTAAAGAGTAAAAAGGAATGGGAATGCCAGGAACCGCGTTGAGCCCAAAGGGCGATATTTCCAGCACAGAAAAAACAGAAGAGGAACTCTGGCAGCAGTACCGGAAAAACCGGGATCCTGCGATACGGGAATCTTTCATTAAACAATACGCTCCCCTTGTAAAATATGTCGCCGGAAAAGTCGCTGTAGGAATGCCGAACAATGTTGAATTTGACGATCTTGTAGGTTACGGCGTTTTCGGCCTTATTGACGCGATTGACAAATATGATCCCGATAAAAATGTAAAATTTAAAACCTATGCCGTTACGCGCATTAGAGGCGCGATTTTCGACGAACTTCGTTTAATCGACTTTGTCCCGCGTTCTGTCAGGCAAAAAACCCGTGAAATAGAAGCGACCATTTCCTCGCTGGAAGCGCAGCTTGGAAGAACCGCTTCCGATCAGGAAATAGCAGGGGCCATGGGTATTGACGAAGGCGAATACATGAAAGTCATTCAGAAGATTTCCGGCACTTCAATAATTTCCCTGAATGATTTATGGTACTCAGGCGATGATAATGACAAAGTCAGTATCGGCGACAGCATTGAGTCTCCTTCAAGTTTAAATCCCGATGTAATGGTTGTAAACGAAGAAATAAGACGCGTTATCGTCGAAGCGATAAATGAACTTCCGGACAAGGAAAAGAAAATTCTTGTTCTTTACTATTACGAAGATTTAACGTTAAAGGATATAGGGCAGGTGTTGCAGGTAACGGAATCAAGAGTCTCGCAGCTTCATACCAAAGCCGTGCTGCATTTAAGATCAAAGTTAACGAATATTAGAAAAGGCATCGTATGAACCTCTCATGCAGTGAAGCTTCCTGCACCCGACTGGAACGAAGTGTACGGCCGAAGGCTGTTAGGAGGTTCCCGCTGTGATTGACTTTGTCCAGCTGCAGGAAATTGTAAAACAGCATCTGGAAAATGACAGAGCAATTCGATCCGTTGACGCGTCCGGCCCTACGCTGGAAGCGGCAGTCAACGAAGCGGCGACACTTCTTGATACTTCCATCCGCCGTCTTGAATATGAAATTCTCGAAAGAGGCTCCGCAGGTTTCATGGGCGCCGGGAAAAGAGACTGGTTAATTCGCGCTTATGAACGCATTTCCACCAAAAAGAAAAAAAAGGCGCATGAAGAGCTTCTTGAAGAAACAGATGAAAATGTTATAACTATTCCGGATAAAGACGGAGACGCTTTTGTTCAATTCTGGCCTGACGGGGTTTACATGAAAGTTATTCCCCCTACAGGAAAGGGAAAAAGAATCTATTCAGCATACGCAACACAGGAGCTTCATCACAGGAACGTAGAAAATATTGATCATGAAATGGTTGAACGCATTATAAACGAGGCTGACGGAGTATATATTAAAGTAGCTGAATATAAACACAATGCGGTGAATGACAGCACAGCTTCTGTAGAGATCGATGACGCCGAAATGAAAGTCTTTGTGACCGTTACGCCTCCTGGTGAAGGCGGCGCAGATTTGACTGTAGACGCGTATAAAAGCCTTATGGTGCAGAATAGGGTATATTTCGGCGTAAATGAAGAGTCTCTCGTCAAACAGTCGGATAAACCCGCATACAGGGAAAAAGTTGAAGTCGCCGAAGGAGCAAGACCTGTTAATGGAAAAGACGCGTATATTCAATATAATTTTGAAACTGATCAAACAAAGATACGGTTAAAAGAAGGAACGAACGGCCGTGTAAACTTTAAAGAGCTTAACATTATTCAAAACGTAGTTCAGAATCAGGTTCTTGCCAAAAAGTTTCCTCCGGAGGACGGAGTTGACGGTAAAACTGTTACGGGGAAAATTCTTCCTTCAAGATCCGGAAACGATATTCCCCTTCCTGTCGGGATCAATGTCCATGTCGGAGACGACGGTGAATCAATTGTTTCCGATATCAACGGGCAGGTAATTCTCGCCGGAGGAAAAATTAATGTTGAGCCGATTTTAAACATCGAAGGAGATGTTAATCTTAAAACCGGAAATATTATTTTCCTTGGAACGGTTGTAATCTCCGGAAATATTGAAGACGGTTTTTCCGTAAAGGCGGCCGGTAATATCGAAGTAAAAGGAACTGTATCAAAAGCGGAACTTGACGCCGAAGGCGATATAATAATTTATCAGGGGATTAACGGAAAAAGCGGCGGCAAGATAAGAGCAGGGCGCTCGCTTTGGTCGCGCTTTATAGAAAACGCGAATGTAGAAGCGGGAAACATGGTTGTTGTTTCAGACGGCATTATCAATTCAAATATTGACGCGATTAAAAGCATTGTTTGCATGGGTAAGCGCGCAAATATCATGGGCGGACGCCTGCGCGCCGGAGAAGAGATAAACGCCAAAGTTCTGGGAAATTCTACAAGCGGAACCGAAACAATCTGCGAGGTCGGTTTTGATCCCCATAGCAAGGTTGAACTTGAGCGGCTTCAGACGATAAGGTATTCATCAGAAGATCAGCTTGACAGCCTCAAACTTGATATACAGACATTAATCAATACAAAAAAACAGCGAAAGAGCCTCCCTGAAGACAAGGAAGCGTACCTGCAGGAGCTTATGGAACGCCGGCAGATTTTAACAACCGATCTTAATAAAGCGCTTGAAGGTATTCAGAAAATTCAGGATTACATGAACCAGATTACGATTCGCGGAAAAGTATCCGCTTCCACAAAGGTGTGGCCAGGCGTCAAAATTGTAATACGCGATGTAAGGGAGGATGTGCGCACAGAATACAAGGCAGTAACATTCATTCTCGAAAACGGACTTGTCAGGGTATCCAAGTATGAAGAACCTGATGATTTGGCGAAGAAGGGACTGGATGGCTATAGCTCCAATTGATCTACAGACATTATTCTCACAGGTTGACAAAGCCGGACGCTTTTACAACTCGCAGAGGGAAGGGCAGGCGATAGCGCAGTCAATGCAGGGCGTGGAAATTCAGCGTAAGGCAGATGAGCAGATAAATCAGGTTAATGAAGCTCAGAATACAGGCGAAGGCGCGGAAAAAATAAATGATAATAATCAGAAACAGAACTCAGGACAAAAAGGCGGGAAAAGAAAGAGCGATGAAAGGGAAGAAGAAGATGATGATAACCGCGTTATTTTAAACGATCCTTCCCTTGGCAGAAAAATTGATATCAGCCTTTAGTTAAAAATGAATATTTTAAACATTATTTCAATAATTTGCTTTGCGCTCTGCCTTGTTATGTTTTTTTACCTGCGCTGGTTTATCAAAAAACGCACGACATTTACGGGGCTCGATGATCGCAGAGTTGAACTGGAAATGCTGAAAAATGATATTGACAGGATAACGGACAGGGACGCGCAGCTTGTTGAAGACAGGATAAACCGGCTTAAAACCCTGTTAAGCGATGTCGACAAACGCATAGCAGCCCATGAAAGAGAACTTGAAAACCTTTCGTTACTCGAAATCAACAGGCAGTCAGGTTTTAACAGGAACGAAACACTTTATACAAGCCTTGGGAAAGGCATCCGCGCAGCTTTAACCCAGAATCAGGAGGCGGAAGTATCCCCGCCTGTTCCTGAAATCCGGACTCAGGATCATGGCGCGCCGCCTCCGTTAGATGAAAATAATTCTTCTTCTGCGCAGAAAGAAGATGATAAACCTGTATCAAAAATGCAAATCAGGAGCTCTATTGATAATCTTGCGCAAGAAGGACTTTCATCCGAAGAAATTGCCAGCCGTCTTAATATAAGCGCTGCGGAAGTAAATCTCGCCATGAACCTTCGCAGTCAAGGCAGCGCGCGCAGTCGAGACAGCGAACGCCGAAAAAATTAACATTTTTTATAATAAATTAATATTTTTATTGTTATTCTTCGTTATATAGAAAAAAGTTAAAATATTTTTTGATAATTCTCATTTATATACTATAATTTAATAAGAAGTAATTATTTTTAAGGTAAATTTTTATGAAAATTAAAATTGTTTTTGGAAAGTTAGTACTTTTTATTTTAACTTTTTTCCTGCTGATAAACGGTCTGTTTGCTCAGACAGAATCAAGTACAAGGAATTTAACATATTGGTCGCTGAACGGCGGCATACATACAAGTAACATTCTGGTTGACGCTTTTTCTTTCGGCCTTGTTGTGGAACCGCGTTTTGATCTTCCCTGGCTCAATCTGATGATTGGAAGCAAAAACGGTATCAGCGTAAGCACTGATAAAATTATCTCGCTTGAAGCGCAGGTTTATCTTCGCTGGAATTTTTTACGTTTTCCCGCAGGTAATTTCGGCAGAACCCTGAACGTTTTTGTACAGGGCGGAGCCGGTTTTCTTGGCGCGTTAAAGGGGCCTTATGACAGATTTGATGTCAGGGATTCAAGATCATCAATACTTGGAGACCTTACGCTTGGAGTTACAATCCCGCTTTCTTCAAGATGGCAGATTGAGCCTGCGGTAAGGGGCGGTTTTCCTTTCATGTTCGGCGCGGCCCTAACAGCCGGATACAGATTTCCGCTAACAAAGGAAACCTTCCATTACTCAACTACGGAAACAGTTCACGAAACTATCCGCGAAGTGGAAACAATCCGGGAAGTGGAGCTGGTGCGCGAAGTTGAAGTGTTACGGGAAATTGAAACAGTGCGTCAGGAATACATTACAAGGACTGAATATGTCGATGTTATAAACAGGCTGATGATAGCGCAGGTTGAATATATTTTATTCGCAGGCGACATATCAAGATATAATGTGAATCTTGACGCGGACGCAAGGTCATTAAACGATCTTGTTTTAAATGAAGTAGCCAAAATGCTGATTGAAAACCCTGATTTCCGGGCCAATATTGAAGGCCACGCAAATCCCGTAACAGGCGATCCCGACGAAGTTCAGATACTCTTCGCCTTAAGTTCCAACCGCGCCCATGAAGTAGCGCGTCTTCTGCGCGAAAGAGGCGTAAGGGAAGATCAGCTCATTGTTGTGGCGTACGGAGCGGGAAAAGTACTGGCTACCGATCGCGCCCACTGGAACTTGAACCGCCGCGTCGAATTAATCATTTATCAGGCAGAAAGGCTGTGAGGTGAAATATGAAAAATAAATATACAGGTTTAATAATCAGCTTTTTTGTTTTATTATGTTTCTTTTTAATAACATGTTATAACCCTATTATGGAAAAATGGTGGTTTGATGATGATGGTGTAACTGAAAAAAGCGGAGCGAATTTCGCTGTTGTTTATTTTAATTCTAACGGAGGAACGCCTCAGCCGTATCCTTTTAGAGTTCTGTATGGCGACAAGGTTCCAAGAATTCGCGCGGTAACGCACCCTAATGCGATTCTGGGTTTTGGCGGCTGGATTGACGAGAGCGGAAGAGTTTGGGACATGGATACAAGGCTTATTAAAGAACAGGATGATGTCGATAGAGACGGAATTATAACTCTTACGGCAAGATGGTCGCCAAATTATGTTACAGTAAACTTTGTTACAAATTATAATCAGTTATCATGGGGTGCTTCAGGATATCCGAAAAACCAGCAGGGAGAAACAATCACTGTTGCAAGTCAAAAAATAGTTCCTGGAATTAAAATTGTAGAACCTCCTGTACTGCCAACTGACGGAATTCACGGCTTGATTGGCTGGTTTACAGAAGATGGTATAGCCGTTAAAAGCTTTGCAGAACATAACAGCATTAATATGAATAAAAAGTGGAATTTTGAAAATGATATTGTTACAGCTCCTGCAAACACCACCATTACGTTATACGCCAGATGGAGTACATATTCACGTACTGTTCATTTACAGGTGAACGGCGGAACCCGTCCCAATGGACAGGAAGTAACACGCGTAAACTTTACTGTTTTCGCAGGACTTGGAGGCGTAAGCGGCGGTAAAATTATCGATCCGGGTCCTCTTGTCAGAGAGGGGCATACGTTTGCAGGCTGGTATACCGAAGCAGGCGTTTTATGGGATTTTTCGACAAGCAGGCTGAATGAAGTTGATGTCTTGGAAGATGGTTTTTTAAAGAATGACGCTTTTATTCTCCACGCGAGGTGGGTTGCGAACCTTTACTACGTTAATTTCAATTCTAACGGCGGATCGCCGGCTCCTGCTATGCAAACTGTAGCGTACGGTGAAAGAGCGCTCCTGCCGCCTATCATGACTCATCCAAATACAAATATGGGTTTTGACGGCTGGCATGTCGGCTCCGTAAGCGGCGCGGAATATGACTTTGACAAGCCTGTAACGTCAAATCTTACTCTTGTTGCTAAATGGAGCACGAAACCTTTTACTGTTGTTTTTCATCTGGGAAAACCGAACGGAAGTCCGCCAAGTAATGCATATGATTCGGGAATGGCGCCTCCGCAGCATTTCGTCGGTGACGGCAAGGCAAGAGAGCCGTTTATGCCGTCTTTACCCTTAAGCCAAATAAATAGCGCGTGGTCTTTTTACGGATGGTATGCAAGCAATGACCCACAAAATGATAACCAAACAAAAATTGACACGATTAATAATGCTAATTCTCAGGCTGTAAGAGACGCAAATCTCGCCTCAGCGCCGTGGGATTTTAACAATATGATTTCAACCGGAGCAAATTCTTCCAATGTGTTGAATCTCTATGCAAGATGGGCTCCTCCCGCGCCTGACATGATTTGGGTTTCACGCGGTAGTTTTATCATGGGCGACTCAGGCGTTTCAGGAAGCCCTGCTGCCTATCACTCATACCCGACACGCCGCGTAACGCTTGACGGTTTTTACATAAGCAGGTTTGAGATTACGCAGGTAAGCAGAGCGGATACAAACAAATC
>JAIRQF010000066.1 GCA_031256635.1 Treponema sp.
ACAAAAACACCTCCGATAACAAGAATCAAAATCTCTTTTTTTGTTATTAGTGAAATAACCGCTATTACTCCGCCCAGTGATAAACTTCCGACATCACCCATAAATACTTCCGCGGGGTGCGCGTTAAACCAAAGAAAACCGACACAGGCGCCGGCCGCGGCTAGGCAGAACACGGTAAGTTCTCCCGCTTCCGGAATGTACGGTATCCCAAGATATTCGGAAAAATCGATGCGCCCGGAAATGTATGTTAAAACAGCAAGCGTAAGAAAAACTATTATCAGTAACCCCGCCAAAAGACCGTCAAGGCCGTCTGAAAAGTTAACCGCGTTTGATTCACCGACAACAAGCAGTACCGCGAACGGTATCCAAAGCCAGCCCATATCCAGAACCGGGTCTTTAAAAAACGGAATAAAAAGAGCCGTTGTATTCTCTCCGCCTGTAAAATATATAATTAAAACGACAGCGACAGCGATTACAAACTGGCTTGCAAGTTTTGCCCATGCGGGAAGTCCGTCCGAATTATGCCGTGTTACTTTTAAAAAATCATCAATGAAACCGATTGCTCCGAACGCGATAAAAGCGCCTACGGTTATAAGGACTGCGGTGTTCTGCCAATTACCCCATAAACCTATAGCGATTACAACCGACAAAATTATAAATATTCCGCCCATTGTCGGAGTGCCGGTTTTCTTTAAATGCGTCGCAGGGCCGTCTTCCCGCACAGACTGCCCTATCTTCAGCCTTTGAAGAAATTCAATTATCCTTCCGCCAAAAATAAAACAGATTAAAAGCGTCGTTAACGCCGCAAAAGCGCCCCTGAAAGTAAGATAGCCGAATACGCGGAACGGCGTAAAAAATCCGTATAAAAATTCTATCAGCTCATAAAACATTGCGCACCTCCGCGGTTTTATCTCCTGTAAGCATATCGCTGAGCCTTTCAAGCGCGCATCCCCGCGATCCCTTTAAAAGAACAAGGTCACCATGCAACACATAATTATTAACAGCGGCGGAAAGCTCTTCTATATCGCGTGAATGAAAGAATGATCTTTTTTTATCCGCAAGATACAAAGCGGTCTCTGTCGTTTCATTTCCAAAAAGAAATATCATTTCCGCTTCCGATACTGACAAAATAGAAGCCAGTTTTTTATGTTCATTAATTGATTCTTCGCCCAGTTCCAGCATATCCGCGATGATATAGATTTTTCTTTTGGGCCATTCAAGAGAATCGCAGAATTCAATACTCTTGGCGGTTGATTCAGGGCTTGCGTTATAACAATCGCGGATAACCGTGGTACGCCCATGAAGTATCTCAAGCCTTCCGAAAAGAGAACGAACCGATTCAAGCCCTTTTTTAATGGATTTATTATTTACAGGAATTTCTTTCGCTATTGCGACAGCGGCTATTGCGTCATCAAGATTGTGTTTTCCCGGCAGGTTAAATTTAATTTTTTCTCCGGCCCAGATTATTTCAGTACCTTCAAGACCCAGGCTGCGCGATCCTTCAAATTCCTTAAAATTATTAACGCCGTAAAACTTTACATTCGCGCCGATACCCTGAGAAAGCTCATCCGCGTATTTATCATTTGCCGGAACAAGGGCAATTCCGTTATTATTTAAAAATTTAAAAATACATTTTTTCTCGTTAACAATTTTTTCTCTGCTGCCGAAAAATTCGATATGGGCGGATCCAATATTTGTTACAAGCGCAATGTTTGGTTTTAAAACTTCCGCGATTTCCAGAATTTCATTCTTCCTGTTCATTCCAAGTTCAAAAATACCAACCTCATGACAAGCGCGTACCTGAAAAACAGAAAGAGGAAGCCCTGTATCCGAATTAAGGTTTCCCTCATTTTTTATTACATTTTTTTCACAGGAAATAATCGCCGCAGCAATTTCCTTTGTTGTTGTTTTTCCCGATGATCCTGTTATTCCAATTTTTAAAAGGGAAGGAAATTTTTCAAGATAGATTCTCGCGCTGTCCTGTAAACTTTTGAGCGTATTTTCTACAATAATTAAATCCTTTTCCATTTTTTGGGCGAGAGAGACAAGATTAAAACATTCAGTTTTGGATGATTCAACCACAGCGGCTGTAGCGCCAGCGCCGAAAGCCGCGTCTACATATTTATGCCCGTCGCTGATTGATCCTGAAAGCGCGAAAAACAGAGAACCTTCTTTTACTTTTCTGGAATCAACGGAAACCGAATAAAAACCATTGCCGCCCTGTGAAAAAGATACATGGCGCGCGCAAAGGGAGCGGGACAACTCGTCAACACCCATTAAAGGGAGAGCTTGTTCGTTATTCAGAAGCTGTGCCTGATCCGGATGATCAGTTTTAGTAACCATGCTCCGTTCCCCCCATTATTTTTACCTGAAGCAAATACTCAGGCGGTATCTTTTGCAAATTGAGCTGGTTACGCGCTATATCTTCAATTCTTTGCGGAGATGAATACTCCCCAATACCCGCGATTAATCTTTTATTGCTTTCGATCCATTCTGCCTGGGTTTGTTCAAGGCGCGTCAATTCCCTTGAAAGATTCTGATACCTGTTGGACTGCCAGACCAAAAGACCGAGAAAAAGAGGAATGGTGAAAACCAGAAAGTAAAACAATAAAAAACGTTTAATCATCAACATCTCCGTCCAAAACCTTCTCTGCTACGCGAAGCCTTGCGCTTGCCGAAGGAGGGTTTCGTTCAATTTCTTCATTTGTCGGCGTAATTCCCTTTTTTGTGAGTAAATTTACTGAACGGCGTCCGCTGCATCTGCAAACAGGCGCTTCCTGCGGACAGGTGCAGTTTTTATTCATGGTCCGGAAGAAATTTTTAACTATTCTGTCTTCCAGCGAATGAAAACTGATAACCCCAAGCCGTCCCCCCGGCTCAAGGACCCCAAGCGCAGCCTCAAGGAGCGATGAGAGCCCAGAAAGCTCTCCGTTTACCGCAATACGCAGGGCCTGAAAGGTCCTGGTTGCAGGATGTATCGGACCGTGCCTGTAAGACGGCGGCACGGCTTTTATAACCAGTTCGGCAAGAGCCGATGTGGTTGTAATTGCGGATTTCTGTCTCTCGTTTACGATAAGAGACGCTATTTTTCGCGAATATTTTTCTTCGGCATTATTATATAAAAGATCAGCCAGTTCGCGCTCGGGAAGACGGGCAAGAAGATCCGCCGCCGTAACTCCGCTTGAATCATTAATGCGCATATCAAGGTATTCATCCTTCCGGAATGAAAAACCCCTGCCGCTTTTTATAAAATGATAAAAACTAATGCCAAGATCAAAAAGAATTGTATCGGGTCTTTTAAACTGCGACGGATAATCGGCGAAAAAATCATGCGACCAGCCGGAATAAAAATAGAGGCGATCGCCGAACTGCTCAAGGCGTTTTTTCGCAACCGAAAGAATATTGTCATCGGCGTCTATTGCGATAATTTTTACGTCAGGATATTTTGAAAGTATCGCATAACTGTGCCCGCCTTCTCCTGTGTTTGCGTCAATCATTAATTCATTGCCTGTTCTGGGACCGAGAAGGGAAAAAACTTCGTCAAGCAAAACGGGGGTGTGCGCGTATTCTGTCATTATGCGTTTACTCCGGCATTGGATTTTAATTTTGTCCCAAGCTCTTCTGAAGCCGACAAAAAGTCTTCTCTTGAATCCGCAAGGCATTTACGGAAACGTTCCTCATCCCAAATCTCAATATAATCTCCCTGCGCTAAAACAATGCAATTTTTATCAAGCCCCGCAAATTCCCGGTATTCCTGAATTATTGGAATGCGTCCCGCCTTGTCAATTTCCACCGGATGTGAATCAAAAATACGGCGCCTGAAATCGCGGTCTTTTTTGGATAAAAGGCTGGTGTTCATATTGTATTGCTTTAACTGTTCCATATAGACATTTGTGGGAAACAGCCACAGGCAATTATCGTAATCACATTCAGTGAGTGTCAGCCTGGAATCTTCCAGAATTCTGCGAAGAGGAGCCGGCAGGCTGATTCTGCCTTTTTCATCAAGAGTAACATTAAACCTGCCAGTTAATAATACTTCCATCCCACCTTTTCCTACTTAATCCCACTTAATCCCATTTATCCCAAAATATTTATTATGATCAAGTACTATTGATAATATTTTATAAAAAAAATAAAAAAAAATATAAATATATCTATACATTCATGTAGTAGTAGGAATAACCGCGTGAAATTTACCCATTCGTTAGTTATAATAAAATATGTTAATAAACGAATACTATATTGTTTTCCCCGAAGGCGATTTTCAGGAGGTCGAAGGACGGCTGCCTTTTAATACCCTTGTAGACATGAACGGCAATGTACTCTCCCTTCCCCTGCCGACAAATAAAATGATTGCCTTTAAGGTTTCCGGCATTAAAACCGAAGAAAAAACAGGAGAGATAATTACATATCATCTACTGGATTTGCTGAGCGCAGAGGAGCTGCTTGAATATACAAGATAGAAAGGTGACAAAAAAATCATTGTTGGCTGAAGCGCAGAGGTTTAAAAAATCCATCGGCACAAAGAATGAGAGTTCTTTGCACCGTACGTTGAAATTTCAATATACCGGCACAGGCGGAAAGAGCGAAGTTGAAGTCGGCGAATATGTAGCTGACGGCGTGAGCAAAGAAGGCGAATATATTGAAGTTCAGACAGGCAGTTTCGCTCCTTTAAGGAAAAAAGCGCCTGTTTTTGCGGCTAATGGCAGGGTGCGTATAATACATCCTGTCGCTGTTACAAAAAGAATTGAAGTTTTTAATCCTGAAGGAAAACTGCTATATAAACGTAAAAGTCCTGTTCACGGAAGCAAATGGGACATATTTGACGCCCTTCTTCACGCTCCAGAACTGCCGCTGATAAAAGGTTTAAACATTGAACTTGCCTTTGTTGATATAACAGAAAAACGCATTAAAGACGGTAAAGGCTCATGGCGGCGCAAGGGAATAAGTATCCAAGACAGGGAAATGGCTGCATGGCATGAAAGTCTTTTATTTACAAAGCCAAAGGATTATTTAATTTTCATTCCATTTAAAAAAAAGGAAGAATTTACGGTTTCTTCCCTTGCGCAAAAAGCGGAAATAACAATAAATATAGCAAGAAAAGCCTTATATGTACTGACCAAAATAAAAGTAGTAAAAAGGATCGGCAAAAAAAGCCGTGCATGGGTATATGTAATTTGAAAATGAAACATTAAATCTTATAAAGCGCCTTGTAGATACTTCTCAATTTCCATAGCGGTAGGCAATCTGAGAACATTGGCGGCTATCTCTTCTGCTTTTTTAATTGTTAAGGACGCAATCGTGCGTTTGACCGCCGGGACACAGGCCGCGTTCATGCTGAGCTTTCGCATTCCAAGTCCGATTAACGCAGGCACTGCCTTTGGATCGCTTCCAAGCTCTCCGCAAAATGAAACTGGTTTACCGGCGTCATTAAACGCGTCTATTGTTTTTTTAAATAGCCTGAACATTGCAGGATGATAACTTTGATAATAAGGTTCAACTTCAACATTCATCCGGTCCGCCGCGCAAACATACTGAATTAAATCATTTGATCCGATACTCGCAAAATCAACTTCGGCACAGACGAGATCTGCAATAATCGCGACGGAGGGAATTTCTATCATGATGCCAAGTTTAATTTCTTTAAAGGACTTGCCTTCCTTTTCAAGTTCGCTTCGGGCACAAGCGATATGCTCCTTTGCTTTACGAATGTCTTCAAGCGAGGTTACCATCGGAAGCATGAGCCAAAGATGGCCGAAAACGGAAGCGCGAAGACAGGCGCGGATGTGAGTTTTAAATATGTCAGGATTTTTAAAACAAAAACGCAATGCCCTGTTTCCCAAAAAGGGATTTTCCTCATCAGGGAGCTCCATACAGGATAATTTCTTGTCTCCGCCGATATCCATGGTACGCAGAATTACCGGACGCTCTTTAAAACATTCCAATACCTTTTTGTAAATTGAAAACTGCTCATCTTCGGCAGGAAGAGCCGCGCGTCCCATATAGATGAACTCTGTTCTAAAAACACCGACAGAATCCGTGTATCCGGACGCGGACAGTTCTTTATCATCAGTATTGGCTATGTTAAGGCCAATATCAATCTTTACTCCGCAGGAAGTGCATCCAGGCGCTGTCCTGTATTTCTCGGCGTCTTCCCTGTCGCGGCAAAAAGCCGAGTATTTTTCTTCATATTTTTTTTTAGCATCAGACGGAGGATCCAGAATTACAATTCCTTCACCTGCATCTACAATAACGGACTGTCCCTGCTTTATTGTTTTTAAAAGCCCCTCTATGCCAAAAACAGCCGGAATTCCATAACTTTTGGCAATGATTGCGGTATGGGATGTCAGACCTCCATGCTCCGAAAGAATCGCGAGAACTTTTTCTTTATCCATGCTTGCCGCGTCAGAAGGTTTAAAATCGCCGGCGGCTATGATAACAGGTTCATTTAATGATGAAAGTTTAATTTTTTTCTGCCCGTATAATAATCTTAAAAGTAAATCGCGTACGTCCTCAAAATCGACAGCGCGCTCTGAAATCATTGGATCTGGAGTTTGCCGCAATACGCTGATAAAAGTATCATAAACACTATAGACAGCCCAATCCGCCACCCAGCGATCTTTTAATATTTTTGCGGTGATTTCTTCATTAATAACTATATCTTCAACAATTTCCTTATGCGCTATAAATATACCGGCTTTTGCGGGATCAAGCTTCTGAATGGAAAGTCTTATGGACTCAAGTTCTTCCAGAGCTTCTTTTTTTATTAAATTATATTTATCCAGTTGAGCCTGTTCCCCGCCTGCGGGAACAAAAGATTCGCAAGGTATTTGAATTTTGTCATTGTAAATTAATATGCTGCCAACCGCGATTCCCGCGGCGGCGCCTTTACCGTTTAAGACCATGTATAAATAAGAAAGCTGCCAATCGAAGATCAGCAGCTTTCCTTTTTTTTACCAACCGTCGACCATGTCGTCGGGGTCACGGTGATGTTCCGAAAAGAGATCTGTTTCAGCCCGAAGATCATCAACGTAAAAATAATAACTGCCTATAGCTTCCATTGGATCGCAATCAATACGGAAACCCATTACTTTAACGCCAAAATTATTCTGGTAGTGATAATTCCTCTGTACAACACCGCTTAATCCGTCTTCCGGAGCAGGCGGAATCGCGACAGTCAGTCTTTGCCATCCCATGAAATTAAGTTTACCCATATAAAACTCGTAATTTCTTCCGAAGAAATCCTGAATTAACAGATACATTGTATGGTTAAAATTACGGCCTGCGACCCATACGGAAACGGTCTTGGTAATTCCTTCGATTGGAATCGGGCGGGTGGGATAAATCGTAAAGGAACTATGTCCCCTGCGGAGAAAATCTACTCTTGTGCCAAACACGTAAAGGTCAGGGATATTCATGCCTTCTTCATCAGGAATAGGAGTTTTCCCTGCCGGAGAACCCGCAAACAATCTGGATGTAACATAACCTTCGTCTGAAGACATCGAAGATCTCCAGAAGCCGTCATGCTCAAACTTATCAACAGACACTTCCTTAATCATTTGCTGGGCGGAATCAATTCCAAGACTCATAGCGTCCGGTGTGCCGACTATACCCTGCTGGGCATAAACAATTGCGCCAATACAAAGAATTAACGCAATAATTAATAATTTTTTCATCTAAATACTCCTTAATTGCCTGACCAGATTCTTTCAACAAAAGCCGGATCGGACAAATCGTTGCCGTCATAAAGGGGGTTATACATATCAGTTAAAACTTTTAACTGTTTAAAATAAACATAAAAATTACTGACTCTTTCTACAGGTTGCGTCCAGAGTCTGAACTTTACAAATGATAAACCTGCGTAAGAAGGCAATATACGCCTTGTCTGCATAATGGAACTCGGAATATTTACATCAAGATTTTTCCAGCCGGGATACGAAATATCACCCAGTTTCATGGAATGAACAACACCGCGGTAATCTCTGACAAATACTTCTATATAGTACCGCAGGTTCGAACCCCAAACCCACAAATCAATATTTTTTACAATACCTGGAATCGGAATTTCATAAGGATTTTGATCCGGATCGTCCGCCAAAACCGGGTAAATATCGATCCAGTTATATCCCTGACGATCAAATTGACCGTTTAATCCGAAGCTTTTAATAACCGGGCTGTCCGGAGCCCTGTTGTACCCAAAAACCGCGATAGGCCATGCGTCAACATATGTTGTCAGCGGGTATCTTGAAACGTTGCCGTTGCTATCCTTAACTTCGCTGCCGTCCGGATTTCTGATAGCGGAAACGAACCTGCTGGAATCAGTTTTCCAGATATACGGAGCGTCATCGTCCCCGTTAAAAGTTTCCAGTATCCTTGACTCCCATGTGACGGCTGAAGTTTGACCATATGTTGAAAAGACCGTTATACATGCCCAGACTATAAGACAAATAATTTTGAAACTGCTATGCTTCATCCCTAACTCCTCTTTATAAAGCCTTCATAATAAATTATATTTGCTTACTTTGCGTTTGTCAAATAATTATTATGGGGAAATTTCAGTATTTTTCCCGATTTTCTTAATCTTTTGTAAGACTTTACCTTCAATTTTACTCCTGTTAACAATATAAAACTTTGACTGTATACTCCCTGCAGAAAAAGTTGCCGCTTTTTTTACCTGGGCTGCCGGTGAATCGTCAACTATCAGAACAACATCGTCAGGCACCAAAGAAGGATCCAGCCAAGTGAACAGAATCACCGGAATACCCTGTTTTTTATCAAGGAATTCCAATCCTGCTCCGGCAATAACTACACAGGAAATTTCAACGGTCTCGGGTAAATCAGAAAAACCGGTATAAAAGTATGTTTCAGGCTTTCCGCCCTGATTATTCACACCTTTTAAAAACGCTTCCCTGGCTATGGAACCGTATATTAAATACTGTTCCGGTTCAATAAAAACCGCTATGTTCCCATTCATATTATCGGCAAAAATTGCCGCGGCTAAACCAGTATTATAAAAATCATATTCGATATCTGTGTTGAAAATATAAAAATTTTCCCTGCCGCTGTTTACAGAAGAAACCCCTGGATACCTGCCTTCCAGCATAATTATTCGAATATCAGGATTTTGCGCGCCGTATAAATAAGCGGATCGCGTAAACCTGCGCGGAAAAAGCACACAAAACGGCTTTACGGAAATATCTGAAACTGCAAATTGAACAATATCATCCCCTGCGTCATTTGCTACTTCCACGATTTTTACCTGACGAAACAGAGAAAACGACGCCCGGTTTATCTCTTTTTTTAATCTGTCATGCCCGTAAAGGTTTACAAACGACTGCTCTGTAACAAGAAGCACAGGAGCGCGGGCCAGGTAAATAATTAGGGGGATTAACAGCGCAAAAATAATGGCTATGATAATGAGCCTTTTCCAAAACTCGGTTAGTTTCGGAAAAAGCTTTTGAAAAACCGGCTTAAAAGTCGGTTTTTCTGTTAAATTTAAGGCAGCTTTTCCAAAAACTGAAGTTTTGGAAAAGCCTCTAATAAGTAAAATTTTTCGATTGATTTTCATACCGGGCACATTAACAATAATATTAATTGAGAATTTTTACCATTGACCAATAAACAAAAAATTATATATTATGTAAAAAACCTTTATAGGAGAAAAAAATGACCAGTTATAAAGAATTGGGTCTTGTAAATACTAAAGACCTTTTTAAAAAAGCAGTTACAGGCGGATACGCTATTCCGGCGTATAATTTTAATAATATGGAACAAATGCAGGCGATTGTCCAGGCCTGTGTAGAAACAAAATCCCCGGTTATTTTACAGGTTTCATCAGGAGCGCGTAAATACGCGAATCAGAATATCCTGCGCAATATGGCCAAGGGCGCTGTTGAGTATGCTCACGAACTGGGATATGACATCCCCATCGTTCTGCATCTGGATCACGGCGATACTTTCGAAATCTGCAAGGATTGTATCGAAACCGGTTTTTCATCTGTAATGATCGACGGCTCGCATCTTCCCTATGACGAAAATGCCGCCCTAACAAAAAAAGTATGCGAGTTCGCGCATTCACAAAAAGATTATGTAACAGTCGAAGGAGAGCTTGGAGTTCTGGCGGGAGTGGAAGACGATGTTTCTTCGGAACACAGCCATTATACATCACCGGGCGAAGTTATCGATTTTGTAAATAAAACAAAGGTTGATTCACTTGCTATTTCAATCGGTACAAGCCACGGCAGGGCGAAGTTTAAACCGGAGCAATGCACAAGGGACGCAAACGGCATCCTTATCCCGCCTCCTCTCCGCTTCGACATTTTGGAAGAAATAGAAAAAAAGATTCCCGGTTTCCCTATCGTTCTTCACGGCTCTTCTTCTGTCCCGATTGAATATGTGCATATGATAGAAAAATACGGCGGCAAATTAAGCGACTCGGTCGGAATCCCTGAAGAACAGCTTCGCAAGGCCGCGAAAAGCGCTGTTTGTAAAATCAATATTGATTCAGACGGGCGTCTTGCAATGACGGCGTTAATAAGAAAAGTCTTCTTTGAAAAACCGGATGAGTTTGACCCGCGCAAATATCTGGGGCCGGCAAGGGATGAGCTGAAAAAAATCTACGCGCATAAAAATCAGAATGTACTCGGAGCGGCAGGACAGGCATAGTCTCCGGATTGTTGTTTGGGAGAGGAAGTGAAAAGAAATACCTCGCTGGTGCCTGTTATGCTGGGGAAGAATCTCGGTCTGGCGGTAAAAGTAGCGAATACTTTCAATAAAATTGACAGAGCTCATCTTTTCCCAAAAAAGAATTACGGCTGTAATCATTTTAAAAATCTCGGGCTTGTATATTTTAAACTGACAGGCGCATGTAATCTCCGCTGTGTTATGTGCGGGCAGTACGGAGAAAAAGGCGTAATGAACAGCTGCGCGGCGGAAGAAAATAAAAAGCTGCTTCCGCTGGATACATGGAAAAAATTTATCGATGATATAGCGCCATTAAAACTTACAACCTATGTATGGGGCGGAGAGCCTTTTTTATATCCCGATCTTATGCCTTTATGCAAATATATGGTTGATAAGGGCCTTGTCACAAGCATTAACACTAACGGCACATTAATGGAACGCCACGCGGAACAAATTGTCCGCGACAGGTGGTCCGCAATTTTTGTTTCACTTGACGCTTTCCGGGACGTAAATGACGAACTACGCGGAAAGGGCGTATATGACAAAGTTATCTCAGGGTTAAGGGCAATAGACAGGGAGAAAAAGAAACAGAAAGCAAAATATCCCATGCTTGGAATTGTAACAGTCGTTACAAACAAAAATTATCTGTATCTTGACGAGCTTGCCGAGGCAAGCAGGGAATACAACCTTGACGTGCATATTTACAATCTTGGAACATACACTAATGATAACATTGTCGCTTCCCAGAAAAGATTTATGAAAGAAAAACTTGACACAGATATTGACTGCCTTGAAGCTTATAACACAGGATATAATCTTGGAATTGACGGACAAAAACTCCACGGTATCCTTCGTAATATTCAAAATAAAAATTACGGACATCCTGTAATAACCGTTCCCGCGTTAAACCCGGAAAAAACCCACACATATTACGCGGAACTTGAAACACCGGTCCGTAATCACTGCGTCGTTCCATGGTGTCAGGTAAATGTTAACTATAACGGAGACGTGCATTTCTGCGCCGATTATCCCGATTATATTTTGGGCAATATCAAAGATCAGCCGATAAAAGAAATTGTAAACGGAGACCGGGCAAATCTTTTCAGAAAAACCATTCATGAAAGCGAAGGCGGTATGTTCCCCGGCTGCCTTCGCTGTTATCAAAATATGCTGTTCGGAAAAAAAATCAAAGGGTTTTAACGATTATGGATCAAATTATCTGGCTCTGGAATTACATGAAGGGGAAAAGGACCCTTTTTGTCTGCGGTATAATCCTTACCGGCATCACGGCGGGAATACGCGTTATCAATCCGATGCTTGGACAGAGAATAATTGACGATGTTGTCACTCTTGGCAATACAGACATTCTGATTCCGCTTCTAACAACGATGATGGCGGTGCAGATGGGACGGCTAGGACTCCGCTATTTAATGATTATATTAATGGAAAAATCCAGTACCGGCGTAATGACCGACATACGCAAGGAAATGTACAAAATGGTTCAATGGCAGGATTTTCGTTTTTTAAGCCGCTTCCCGACAGGGAACCTTATGACAAGAATGACGCAGGATTTGGAAATGATCCGTCATTCCGCAGCGTGGATATCCTATAATATTGTTGACGCCATCGTTCTTTTTATTTCAACTTTTATTTTTTACATGTTTATAAACTGGCAGCTTGCACTGTGCCTTGTGGCGGTGACTCCTTTTATTCTTTATATAAGCCGCAGGTTTGTTTTAAGAATCCGTCCGCGCTTTCGCCTTCTGCGGCAAAAATTAACAGATCTGGGAACCGCAGTAACGGAAAATATTGACGGTAACCGCGTTGTAAAAGCGTTCGCCCGCGAAGAGCATGAAAGAGAACACTTTGAAAAATTTAATTCCGACTACCGTAATACAAGCTGCGAAAACGCTTTGATTGTCGCGAAATATCATCCTCTTCTGGAAATCGCAAGCCAGTCTTTAATGGTAATAATGCTTGCCGTCGGCGGTATTTTCTTAATCAGGGATCTGATAACCCCCGGCGAATACATGGCTTTCTCATCATTAACATGGGCGCTTTCAGCTCCAATGTGGATGCTCGGCCCGCTCCTTGCGGATTTGGAACGCTTCTCTACAGCCGGTAAAATGATCCGCGAAGTAACAGAAGCGCCCAGGGGAATCAGCGACATTTCCGGAGCATTGGAACTTTCGCAAAGGCCCTGCGGAAAAATCGAATTTCGCGATGTTAAATTGTCCATTAACGGAGTGTCAATTCTTGAAGATATTAACTTTACGGCGGAAGCCGGTTCGACAATCGGTATACTTGGAAGCACAGGCGCGGGAAAAACTTCGATTATCAATATTTTGGAGCGTTTTTACGAACCTGACTGGGGCTCCATTCTTCTGGACGGCGAAGATATAAGGCGTTATACATTATCTTCATTAAGGCGGCAGATAGGACTTGCAATGCAGGATGTATTTTTATTTTCAGAATCTGTCAGGGGAAATATTGCTTACGGTAACAGCGATCTTGATGAAGAATCCGTTATTAAAAGAGCGGTTCAATCTGACGCGGATAATTTTATCAGAAGCATGAGCGACGGCTACGAAACACTTGTCGGAGAGCGCGGGGTTGGAATATCAGGAGGTCAGAGACAGAGAATCGCACTTGCGCGGGCGCTGGCGATGAAACCGGCCATCCTTATACTTGATGATACTACCTCCGCGGTTGACAGTGAAACAGAACAGTATATACAGAACGAATTAAAAAACCTTGATTTTCCCTGTACCAAAATAATCATCGCGCAGAGGATTTCTTCTTTCAGAGGCGCGGATCTTATTCTTGTCATGGATAAAGGCCGGATAATTGAAAGAGGTACGCATTTACAACTGATATCGGCCAAAGGATTTTACCATAACATCTGGAAATTACAATACAATGCGGGTTTGGAAGCGCTCGACTGCGGAATTCAGTATTTTGAACAACAGGGAGGACAGTAAAATGCCGCAGCGAAAAAAGAGCGAACAAACAACAGCAAAAGACCGCAACCGCTACGATGTTGACGAATACCTTGATGAAAAAGTAAGTCTTTTTAACATTAAGCGCGTTGTCGGCTATTTAATAAAAGCTCAAGGCCATCTTAAACTTGCGCTCTTTTTCAGCATAATGGCCTCGCTTGCATCCCTTGCCGGCCCGCTGTTTGTAAAAAGGGCGCTTGATGAAGCCGTCCCGAACAAGGATGTAAACCTCCTGCTTACCATGGCGCTGTTCCTGACAGCCTCGATTGTCGTAAGCATTGCGTTAGGCGCAATCAGAAATATCCTTGTAGCCAGGGCAGGAGCCGGAATAATTCACGATATCCGCTACGATCTATTTTCGCACCTTCAGAAATTAAGCTTCAGTTTTTTTGACAGCCGCCCGCACGGTAAAATATTTGTGCGTGTTGTGCCGTATGTAAACAGCGTATCTGACGCCCTTTCAAACGGCATAATAAATTTCATTATAGAAGTTTTAAATATTATCTTTATTATCTTTTTTATGTATCAGGTAAGCCATGAGCTTGCCACAGTCACTATTCTGGGACTTCCCCTGTTCGCGCTTTTTGTCTGGGTAATAAAACCCGCTCAAAGAAAAGCATGGCAAAGCGTATCAAATAAAAACGCGAATCTGAACGCCTATGTTCAGGAATCCATCGACGGAGTGAGAGTTACGCAGGCTTTTGATAGACAGGAAAAAAACGCGGATATTATGAACAATCTGACAGATCAGCGAAATAAAGCGTGGATGAAGGCGATTTATATTTCCAACACTGTTTGGTTTTCAACAGAAACAATCAGCCAGATTGTATTTTCATTTGTATACATCATGGGAGTTTTTTGGATGAATCCGATGGCAAGTTTCGGAGTACTGCTTGTTATGGGAAATTACGCGTGGCGGTTCTGGCAGCCCATAATAAACCTTGCCAACATTTATAACACCTTTATTACGGCGATGGCATACCTTGACAGAATCTTTGACACAATAGCGGAACCTGTAACAATTCAGGACATTCCTAACGCTGTAGAATTTCCTTTTGTAAGGGGACATGTTGAATTTAAGAATGTAAGCTTCAGTTATGACGGCGCGCGTAAGGTGCTGAAAAACATCAGTTTCGAAAGTCATCCGGGACAGAGCACCGCGATTGTAGGACCTACAGGAGCCGGAAAAACAACTATCGTTAACCTGCTTTCGCGTTTTTACAATATCGAAGAAGGAGAAGTTTTAATTGACAGCCAGGACATTATGAAAGTGACGCTCTCCTCGCTCAGGCGGCGGATGGGAATAATGCTGCAGGACAATTTTCTGTTTACCGGCACAATCGCGGACAACATCCGTTACGGGAAACTTGACGCGACAGATGAAGAGATCCGCGCGGCGGCGCAGCTTATCGGCGCCAACAGTTTTATAGAAAAACTCCCTGACGGATACAATACCAAAATCACAGAGCGCGGCAGCGGTATTTCCTCCGGAGAGAGGCAGCTTCTGGCTTTTACCCGCACATTAATATCCAATCCGCAGATTTTAATCCTTGACGAAGCGACAAGCAGTATTGATACGGGGACAGAACAGCTTGTGCAGGAAGGCATTCAGACATTAATGAAAGGCCGCACATCCTTTATAATTGCGCACCGTCTTTCTACAATACGAAACTGCACCCGCATTATGTTTATAAGCGGCGGAGAAATAACAGAAAGCGGAACACATGAGGAATTAATGGCGTTAAAGGGACGCTATTACGAACTATGCCTTGCGCAGTACAGGAGTTAGCTGAAAGTTCTTTTGTTCAAAAGTCTAATAAACCATGGCGGCCAGAGTCGCTTCAATCCAGCTGTTCGCTTCAGTTGCGTTATGCGATCTGAAAGCGAGAAATTCCATTAACGCTTCCCTGAATTTTCCGGTGTAATAAAGAGTCTGACCCAGATAGAAACGTGCGCGCGCTTCAACTTCCCTGCTTCTTGGAAGAGATAAATAATACTGAAGGCTTATCCGCGCGCTGTCCCAGTCATATTTAGAAAAATATTCCATTACAATCTGAAAAAGCGCCGATTCCTCGCCTCCTTGCGGAGCTGCAAGGTCAACGGCGAATACGCGCGGTCTTTTTAATTCAAGCGGTTCTTTTTGCGGCATTTTGGTATCACGAAGCATTAACGCAGATTCACTGCTCAGGGGAATCTGCCCCGGGATTTCCGTTATAAAGAAACTGTCGCTCATCGCGCTGTTCAGCGTCATAACCGGCAATGGTATCGGACGAATGGAACGCTCCTGATTCTCATCGCTGAAAACCGCCACGGCTGTAATAGTCGCGTTAATCCCCGGTTTTATTCCCATATTGCCGCTTGATATTTCATCCTCATAAATTATCGTGTAAAAAAAATTGAATCCCGGAACAGGCATATCGATAAAAGGAGACCTGACCGACGGTTGCACAATAACCGCGTTAAGCAAATCCTGCGGCCGGCTTACAGGATGGGTGCTTCTGTAAAGAATGGCGTTTCTGCCAAAATCCCCCGAGGAGTCAAAGGTGATAATTATCCTTTCCCCATCCTGAGCTGCCATTAAATTATAAATTCCTTCCGCCGGCGCGGTCTGAATTGAAGCTAAAACAGAAGATGCGGATGAAAGATAATCACTATTTAATTGAGCTACCGGGCTTGTGCTGTTTATTCCCGGAAGAATTATTTCATACCTTTGTCCTGATATATCGCTTGCCGCGATAAAGTAATAAAGGTTTTCAATATCATCGGTGTCATCAATGTAATATTGATCTCCGTATCTTACGGCTACAGGCCTAATATTCGCCGGAATTATTCCGCTGAAAGGACGCGTGGATCTGTAAATATATACAGGCCCTTTTGCGTCGGCGGAATCTGTCCATGTAAGGCGTATCAGGTTGTTTCTGGCTTCAGCTTTTATTTGGGTAACATAGGGCGCGCTTTGAGCGGATAAACCTGCGCCCAGAACAAGAAAAAGAGAAAAAAATGCCGAAAAAAGCCATTTTTTCATTTCTATGTATATTTTAATACTTATATACATTCAAGTCCAGATAATAACATGTTTTTTAATTTGATAACATGTTTGCGTATCGCTTGTTTGAAAATTAATTATTCTATAATATGACAGAATGAATGAGTTTCTTATCAATTTTCTTACAGCAGCGCCGCCGCTTGAGCTGTTCCTTATTTTTATATCAAAAATAGTTGAAGTCGCGATCGCTACCTTGCGATCCATCCTTATTAACAGGGGATACCGCAAACAGGGGACTATACTATCGTTTGCTGAAATTTTGATTTGGGTATTGGTGGCCTCCCGTGTAATAACAGGACTGGCAGAAGCGCCGATGAAAGGGGTGGTTTACAGTATTGGTTTTTCACTGGGTATTTATATAGGTTCGCTTTTGGAAAGCAAAATCGCAATGGGACGGGTGCTTATACAAACAATTATCGCGAAAGAAAACGAAATTCTTGTCAGCCGCCTGCGTGAAAAAGGTTATGCCGTAACAACAATGCAGGCGCAGGGCATGAATTCAGAAAAAATAGTTTTGATGATCTTCGCCAACCGCAAAGGTAAAGAGGGAATAATCGGAGAAATACAGCAGCTTGATGAAACCGCGATGATAATAACAAATGACGTCTCAACTCTCAGCGGAGGGACAATTACCAATGTACGGAAACTGTTAAAGTAATCTGCGCGCTATATCTTTTTCTCTTCATCATATTGCAGCCTGTAAAGCCCTGCGTAGATTCCTTTATGCGCAATCAGCTCATCATGATTGCCTTCTTCTACAAGACGTCCGCCTGACAACACCAGAATACGGTCAGCGTCTTTTATGGTGGAAAGTCTGTGCGCTATTACAAATGATGTTCTTCCAGCCATTACTTTTTTCATGCCAAGCTGTATAAGCCGCTCTGTTTCGGTATCTATTGAACTTGTAGCCTCATCAAGAATTACTACGCGTGGATTATGCGCAATAACCCGCGCAAAACTTATCAGCTGCCTCTGTCCCGTGGAAATATTGGAAGCCCTTTCGGAAAGAACAGTTTTGTATCCTTCCGTTAAACCGGCGATAAACTCATGAGCGTGTACAGTCTTTGCCGCTTCCATTATCTCATCACCTGTCAAATCAAGGCCGAGGCTGATATTCTCTTCTATAGTCCCTGAAAATAAAGTTACATCCTGAGTGACGGGCATAATGGAAGCGCGCAAGTCTTCAAGCAGGATATCCTTTATCGAATGACCGTCAAGTTTTATATCGCCTGTTTCAATATCCCAAAGACGGGTAAGAATATTGATGATTGTTGTCTTTCCGGCTCCAGTGTATCCTACAATGGCCGCCATTTCTCCGGGCTTTACGAAAAATGAAAGGGATTTTAAAACATTCTCTCCCTGTTTATAGGCGAAGTTAACATCATTAAATTCCACGCTGCCCTGAACCAATCCTTCTGTCCTGATATTCCCGTTATCCGCAATATGTTCTTCCGTATCCATTAATTTAAAAATTTTCTCCCCGCCTGCCATCGCGGACTGAAGCATAGTGTATTTTTCCGCAATATCGGTTACAGGCTGGTAAAACATCTGAACAAGATTGATAAAAGCAATCAACGCGCCAAGGGAAAGAGAGAGGGACAGCGTTAAGCCGCTTCCTGCGACAATAACAACGGCCATTGTAAACGTCGAAAGCCATTCAACTGCCGGTCTGAAAGTCGCGAACACATACATCTCGCCGAGATTCGCGCCAAGAAGTTCCTGGTTGCTTTCCCTGAACTCCCTTAAACTTTTTTTCTCCTGCCTGAACAGTTGCACAACCTGCATCCCGGAAAGCCTTTCTGCAAGATACGCGTAAACTTTGGAAGAGGCTGTCCTCTGCCTTCTGAAAGCGTCCCGTGCTTTTACCCTGCTTATGAAAGTTATAATAAGCACAGGAGGAAGGGTAAGAAGAACGACAAGCGCCAATTTCGGCGATAAAATAAAAAGAGTGACAAGTGTTCCTGCCATAACAGCGATATCCTTCATGAACGCGACAAGCACTGTCGTAAAAAATTCGTCCATTGTCTGAACATCGCTTGTTAACCGCGTAACAATTCTTCCCACAGGATGACGCGACAGAAAGCCTGTGGACTGACGGATGGTTTTTGTAAAAAGGGCGATGCGGATATCCTTTAAAACGCGCTGAGTCATCAAGTTAGCCGTCCATGTCTGGGCAAATGTAAAAGCAAAAACAAAAACAAGAAGAATCAAATAAAAGACGCAGCCCTGCGCAAGAAAGGAAACATTTTTCACAAGTATCCCGTCATCAATAATCCTCTGCAGCAAAACAGGAAGAGCAAGCTCCCCCAGAGTGGAAACAACAAGAGCGGCGATGGTCATAATAGCCAGATGTTTATACGGTTTCAGATACGAAAGAATGCGTCTTACTATGCGGCTGTCATATTCTTTTGTTATGTCATCGGTATCAAAATAACTGTCAGCCATTTGCTCTCTCCAATCCGTTTTTAAAATCCGATGATTCAAGGCTCTGGAATGCCGCCATCCGGCTGTAAAAACCTCCGGCACCAATTAACTGAGAAGGGCTTCCGTACTCAAGAATCTTTCCCTTATCCAGAACCAGAATGTTATCCGCGTATTTTAACGTAGAAACACGATGCGAAATAATAATTGTTGTCCTTCCCTTCCTTTCATTCCAAAGCGCGTTAAGTATTTTTACTTCGGTTTCATTATCAACGGCGGAAAATGAATCATCAAGAACCAGAAATTCGCTGTCCATAATAAACGCTCTTGCGACAGCGGTCCTTTGTTTTTGTCCTCCTGAGAGAGTAAGACCCCGTTCCCCTACCAGTGTATCTTTACCAAGCTGGAAATTATCAAGGTCTTTACCCAGTGACGCAAGTTCAATCGCTTTTATTAAATTATTCCTGGAATCCTCAGAAAAAGAAGTATTATCTTCCGTCATTCCGTAAATAATGTTTTTAGCTATAGTGTCAGAAAAAAGGTAGCTGTCCTGGGGACTTACCGCAAAGAGTCTGCGCAGTTCCTCCAGCGGCCAATCACGCACATCAAGGCCGAAAACGCGCACGCTGCCAGGCGGAGGATCAAGGAGCCTCATAAAAGTTTTTATCAATGTTGATTTTCCCGCTCCTGTTTTTCCCATGACACCTAACCACTGTCCGCGGTTAATTGTCAGGTTAATTTTTTCCAATACATTTTTTTCTTCATACGAAAAGCTCATGTCAATTATTTCAATTGCCGGATAATGAGAAGTCAGGAATGAGGAATGAGAATTATTGCTGTTTGATAAATTATCCAGCCTGACATTAAAATCTTCATTTTTAATTCCCAATTCCTCATTTTTTATTGAAGGTTCAGTATTCATTATTTCATTAATCCTGCCAAGGCTGACGGCTCCGCGCTGAATCATGTTTACCATGAATCCCGCGCCAAGAAGCGGCCAGATTAACATGCTCAGGTAGCGGAACATCGCGACAAGGCTTCCCGGCGTCATGTCTCCGTTTATTACCCTGACTCCTCCGATTGCAATCATAATCAGGATCGTAAGCCCGGAAATGAGCGAAATAAACGGGAAGAAAAAACCGAAAAGACGCACAAGGGCCATATTAGCTTCCTTGTAATCATCGTTTGAATCGGCGAATTTTTTAATAAACCACCATTCCTTTACAAATGACTTTACTACATTAATGCCTGCGAACGTTTCCTGAGTCCTTTCGCTCATTTTGGAATACGCTTCCTGAGCTGTGCGGAATTTTTTGCCAACCATGCTGCCGAAAATCAGAATTAATGCCGTAACAAGCGGCAGGGGAATAATCGAATAAAGTGCGGAATTTGCGTCCTGTATAAAAATGATGATTAAAATCGCGCCTGCCATAAAAACAAAATCAAAGAGCGCCACAAGGCCCATACCGATGGACATGCGCACAGCGTGAAGATCGTTAATTGAGCGGGCCATAAGGTCGCCAATTTTATTCTTCTGGTAAAAATCCCAGGACAATTTTGTTAAATGGCTGAAAAGATCTTCCCGCAATTGGGCTTCTATGCGCCTTGAAGAGCCGTGTATAAAAAAACGCCATAAAAAACGCCCGGATGACACAAGCGCCATAATACCGATCATCCACAGGGCAAGTATAATAATTTGTTTTAATTCAAAGCCTCCTGAGGAAATCATGTCAATCGCCACACGGAGAAACTGCGGGATCGCAATCTGGGCTGCGTCCACAATAATAAGGCAGATAATTCCGACGATATACTGCGTACGGTACCTTGCAAGATACGGAAGAAGAGCTTTAAATTCCTTAAGGGATATTTGAGATTTTTTCATTAAGCAGTTAAATAATACTATAAAAGCCGCAATAAATAAAAGTACTAATTGGACTTGTTCAGAAACCGAAGTCTCAGGACAATTCTATTTTCTTTTTTTGGCTTCTTCCTGTTTTCTAAGATCAGTTTCCAGTTTCTGCGTCCAGATACTCAGTTTCTTTTTTATTTCCTGCGATTCCTCATTTTCGGCAAGCACAATATGCAAGCGTCTTAACGCGGACAGGAAATTAATTCCTGTTTTAAAATCAAGAGTCTGGCTTGTGGAAAGCTCGTATTTTTCACGGTAACGATCCGCCGCCTGCACCAGTATTCTTTTTATAAGACGCAGATGATAAACGGTAGACTCATAAAACTCCGACTCAAGGTCCATATTCGCGTAAACATTTTTTAAATCAACTATATTTTTAGCGGCTGCCGCGAAACGGCCTTCTATATCAACAAATGTCCATCTCCATTTTGAATTATCTCCGTAGGCCAGTTCCATTAAATCTATCGCAAGCCCCATTTTACAGATTAATTTATAGCGCTGATTGGGATCAAAAGATTCTATAGCGGCCAGTTTGTCTTCGTAATCGGAGAAAGGCGCGTCTACGGAATTGCTGACCACCTCTTCAAGATAAATTACCGCTTTATAAAGGGATTTTCTTGCGTCATTCAGGGCTTCTTCATTTTTATTTTTTAAGACGGACTGGGAAATGCCGTTTATCGCGATATAAAACGAAGAGAGATTCAGCATTTCATCCGCCAGAGTCAGTTTCAGCAATGGAGAGTTCGAGTTATTTTTTTTTGCTTCCACAAGAAGTCTTTTTTCTTCGTCAAGCAACGCTCTGGTTTTAGCCACATATACTTTTACCTTCTCATAGTACATATGCCGATCATGATCGGTAACTTTCGCCATCAGCCGCTCCGTTTACTGTATTTTTTTATCAAATCGTCAGCGTGGGCGAGCGCGGCGCTTCCTGAATCTCCTGCCAGCATTCTGGCAATTTCTGTCCTGCGTCCTTGCGCGCTTAAAGGCCCGATGCCTGTGTAGGTTCTGCCGCCTTCGGTCCTTTTTTCCACCTTAAAATGATTATCGGCTCTTACGGCAATGCTCGCAAGATGTGTTACGCAAAAAATTTGCTTTAACTTTCCGATTTCCGTTAAATATTCACCTACTTTCAGGGCAACCTCTCCGCCGATTCCAGCGTCGATCTCATCAAAAATAAGCGTTTGAACATCATTTTCGTTTTGCTCCTGTGCGGAAAAAAGATTACCGTTGTTTTTTGATTGTCCACCCGAAATATTTTTAGAAAGAAGCGCTGTCTTTATTGCCAGCATCACCCTTGAAAGCTCGCCTCCTGAAGCTATTTTTGACAGGTCTTTAAGCGGCTCTCCTGTGTTGGCGGAAATAAGGAATTCGGTATCTTCAGAACCGTACGGCCCGTAAGAGATCTGCCCGTCATTCTGCCTGGGAATAATTGCCGCTTTAAAACACGCGTTCGGCATTCCAAGATGTTTTAAAATCCCTGTAATCGATTGGCTTAATTTTTCAGACGCCTCTGTTCTTCTTTCCCTTAAGGTCTTTGCTTTCGCGACAATTGTCTTTTCCAGAGTGCCGATATCCTTTTTTAATTTTTCCCTGTTTTCTTCGGCTCCGCTTAGAGCTTCAATTTCCGTTTGAGCGTTTGACATATATAAAAGGATTGCATCTTCATCATTCCCCTGAGCGCCGGTATTCTTAACATATTTCTTTTTAAGTTTATATAAAAGGGACAGCCTTTCATTTACCTCTTCAAGCCTTCCCGGATCAAAAGACAGATTGTCCCTGTAGGAGCGGAAATCTCCGGCGATATCCTGTGCTTCATAAAAAAGGTTTTCAAACCGCCGTGTAATTTCACCAAGCGATGAATCTACGGCAGACGCGCTGTCAAGAGCGTTTTTTGTTTTACGCGCAAGACTTAAAACAGAGTGCTGGTTTGTTGAAGACTCACCGTCAATAAAAGAAACGGCTGCCGTATTAATTAAGCCGATAAGTTTTTCAAAATCGGAAAGTTTCTGCGCTTCATTTTCAAGCTCGCGAATCTCCCCTGCGTGAATTTTTGCTTTTGTAATTTCATCCACAGCGAAATTAAGGAGTTCCAGCCTTTCTTCCCTTTCACGGTCGCTTTTTAAGGAGCTTTCAAGATTTTTTCGCTTTTCTGTCAGCTCAATAAAATACGCGCAAAAGGAGCGCGCCTCATTTTCAAGCCCTGCGAAACTGTCAAGGAAACGGCGGTGGCTGTCTTTTCGCAAAAGCGATTCATGATTGTGCTGTCCGTGAATGTCAAATAACATTCCCGTAAACTCAGCCAAATCCTGCCTTGTTACGGGGACATTCTGAATAAAAACAGAACTTCTTCCTGATGTTTTTATATTTCTCCGCACGATAACGGTATAATCAGAATCCGCGGCAGCAAAGTCCTGGGTTTCTTCACACTCAATATCACGCGCTTTTAACCACTGTAAAGCCTGAGTGTTTTTATCTATTGAAATAACCGCGGAAACAGACGCTTCATCGCAGCCTGAGCGGATGACATCAATCTCTGCCTTACCGCCCATTAAAAAACTTAAAGAGCCGACAATAATGGATTTTCCCGCGCCTGTTTCTCCTGTTAAAACATTAAATCCGGGACGGAAGGAAAGCGTTATGGAATCAATCAGCGCGTAATTTCTGATTGAAAGTTCCTCAAGCATATAACCTCAACATGGCGGCCTGCCGCGCGTTATAATCGAACATAAAACGAAGCATCTATGGATAGTCTCTTTCCGGCAAAGACGGAGACCAGAAAAGTTTGTTCCGCAGCGCTGAATAGTAAGTATGCTTGCCTGCCAGTATCAGTAAAGCAGGATGATCGGACTGTTGTATTATAACCTTGTCGCCGTATTCCAGAACCAAAGTGTCCTGCCCGTCAACAGTTAAAAGAACGCCCGAACGCTGTTCTTTCGCAACCGATATTAAAAGTTTCTGCCGCGAAGGAAGAACAAAGGGCCTGTTGGACAGCGCAAACGGACAGATCGGATTAATAATTACAGCTTCCATTTCAGGATCAAGTATCGGTCCTCCCGCCGCCATTGAATAAGCCGTTGATCCTGTCGGCGTAGAAATAATCAACCCGTCGCAGCGGAATGAACCAAGAGCGATTCCTGCCTCCATTGTAAATTGTTTATCGGATTTAGCCCTGGACTGATCATTTTCAATACAGACATCCAGTTTAATAAGTTTTGCGATTCCGCTTGCGCTTACAACAGCGTCATTAAGGCATGTTTTTTCCGATATTACGGCGGAATTCCGCAGAACTGTAACATTAAACATGCACCTTGAGGAAACCGGGAGTTCTCCTTTATCCCACTTTAAAAAAACATTCAGCCAGTCTTCTTTTTCCACTTCGGCGATAAAACCCAATGTCCCAAGGTTAACAGGCAGAATCGGCACTCCTAAAGGAGAAAGACAGCGGGCGGCAAAAAGCACAGTTCCATCTCCGCCCAGAGAAAAAGCGATATCCCGCTTTTGTGCGGAAGGCTCCCCGTCAGTGGAAATAACATCAACATCTATTTTGCGATTTTCAAGTTCTGCTTTTATTTGAACAGCCAAATCTGCGGCATATTTTTTATGGTGATTGACAAATAAAACCGCGCTTTTCATAAACACCCCTAAGGAAGCGTCATAATGAGGCGTGATATACGCTCCACATCCGCGGATTTAAGACGCGGATACAACGGGAAATTTACAGTCCTTAGTACCAGAGAACTGCTTACAGGACAATCAGGGCAAAGAGAGGCTCCCGCTATTGTATTTTCAAAAGCATTTTCAATTTCTATCTCTTTCTTTTTTGCGTAAGTAATCACTTCTTTAAGCCCTGTTTCAAGAACAAGAGAAAATGAATAATTGCAGTATTCATTGTCATTCATTGATATAAAACGTTTGTGCCGTGTTCTTGCGGCAAGCGAAAGAACAGCTTTAATGAAAATTTCCGCGATATCTCTTCTTCTTTCGATATTGCGCTGTATTTCCTTGAACTGAACAACAGCCAACGCGGCGTTAATATCCGGAAGACAGTATTCATTCGCAATCCCAGCGTAGTTCCGCAGCGCCAAAGCGTCTTTTCTGTTCATCGCGAAAAGAAGCGCGCCGCCTCCTGATGTAAGCATATCCCGCTCTTCCAGTCCCAAAATATAATACAGGGAATTGGTAATGGGAAACGGAGAACCGGAAGAATCATCATTTTTCTTTGAATGTTTATCTTCTGTCACGGCGGATTGTTCTTCCTTATCTTTTTTAACTTTTATCCAGAATCCGTAACTATGAGAAATATCCTCTATAACCGGAATTCCAAGTTCCGTAATTGACGCGGAATCGGGAACAAAACCAAGCGTATGATGAAGAACGATTGCTCCTATTTCAAGGCCATCCGGTTTTTTACCGATTGAATTTTCAATTAAGTCTCTGCTCATACACGGGAAATCATAAGAAACATCGCAAT
>JAIRQF010000121.1 GCA_031256635.1 Treponema sp.
TTCTGTTTTGAAGAAACAATTTACCTTCTTCTCTTCGGCAAACTTCCGACTCAGGAACAATTAAATGATTTTAATTTACTAATCGGCGAAAACCGCGCTCTTCCAAATCACTTTGTAGAAGATGTAATCATGCGCGCGCCTTCGCGCAACATAATGAATAAACTGGCCTCCTCAATTCTCGCGTTGTACCCATATGACGAAGATCCGGAAAACCAGTCGCCGGAAAACATACTTCGCCAATGCGTTGAGTTAATCGCGCGTTTTCCAAGTATCGCCGCGTATTCCTACATGTCAAAGAAACATCACTTTGACGGCGACAGCCTGATCATCCATCATATTGATCCGTCATTATCATGCGCGGAAATACTTCTCTCCCTTATAAGGCCGGATAAAAAGTACACTGATTATGAAGCGCAGCTTTTGGATCTCGCGCTTGTTCTTCACGCAGAACACGGAGGAGGAAATAATTCAACATTTACAGTGCATGTTGTTTCTTCTTCCGATACGGATACATTCTCTTCCATAGCCGCCGGCATCGGATCGCTTAAGGGATATAAGCACGGCGGAGCGAACGCGAAAGTAATCGAAATGATGGATGATATAAAAAAGAATGTGAAAAATTGGGAAAGCGAAAAAGAAATTACCGAATATCTTGAAAAAATCCTGAAAGGTCAGGCTTACGACGGCTCAAAGTTGATTTACGGACAGGGCCACGCCGTTTACACAATCACAGATCCGCGCGCGATTTTATTACGTGACAAGGCAAAAGCGCTCGCGGAAGAGAAAGGAATGCTCAAGGAATTCAATCTTCACTGCCTGATTGAACAGCTTGTCCCATCGGTCTTTAAAAGAGTCAAAGGTTCCGATAAGGATATTTGCACAAATGTCGATTTTTATTCGGGTTTTGTCTATAAAATGCTGGATATCCCTGAAGACCTGAATACCCCGATATTCGCTGTCAGCAGAATAGCCGGATGGTGCGCCCACCGTCTGGAAGAAATAATCGCCGGCGGCAGAATCATCCGCCCAGCCTACAAATGCGTTCAGCCGCAGTTACAGTACACAAGCGTAAATAATCGTAAATAACTTGCTTAAAATCACAGAAAAACGTTATATTTAATGTATGGGTCAATATGATAGCTGGGAATATTTAACCAATTTCCTCAAAAAGAACCTGAACAATTTTGAAGAGGAACTATCCAAAACTCCCTATGCCGTAAAAGTAAAGCGGCATCCCATGCGGGCGAATCTTGTAATGTTCAGATACAGCCAGTTTGAATCTGACTTTACAAACCCAATAGTCCGGTGCTGCCGCGGTTCTGTATATGATGTCCGCGAAGACGGAACAGTAAAGCCGTACCTTTTACCCTTCTATAAATTTATGAATTACGGTGAAAACGGCGCTGACCCGATTGACTGGAATAATAAATTATATGTCCGCGATAAACTCGACGGTTCGCTTCTTAAGCTTCTTAAAGAAGATGACGGAAACGATCTTTGGACAACAAACGGCAGCTTTGATATAAACATTGAAGTGCCGGAATTTGTTCCCGCGGAAAACGACGAGAATCTTCCGCCGCCATACACCTTTGCGGGACTTCGCGATTACGCTCTTCGCGGACACAGGGAAGAAATCAAACGCCTGCCGAAAGGCTGGACATTCATGTTTGAGCTTGTTTCTCCCTACAACAGAATAATCGTCCCATACAAAGAAACAAAATTATTCCTTTTGGGCTGCCGTGATCCTGAGGGACAGGAACATACTCCCGAATGGGCCGCTGATAAATTTAGCCTGTCTTTCTCAACGCCTCAGATACTTCCCCTGAAAAGTATTGACGCCATCATCTCATTTTACCAGGCAGTTGATACCGATGACCGCGAAGGGTTCGTAGTTCAGGATATGCATTTCAACCGCATAAAAATTAAAACAGATCATTACAGAAGCCTTTTTTACCTGAAGGGCGAAGATCATTTTTCTGATGAACGGCTTTTCTCCGCAATTAAACAGGGAAGCATTGATGACGCAATTGTGGCATGGCCGGAAATCCGCGCAAGAACTGACGAAATAACCGCGGAATGGATAAACTTCAGAAACGCGGTTAAAGCGTTATGCAAAACAGCAGCCGGTTATTATCAGGAGTGTAAAAACGAATGTGAAGATCATAAGGAAGCAAAAAAACGCTTCGCTGTTTATGTTCTGGAAAAAAATAAAACCTTCTCCACCTTTCTCTTTGAAGCAGTAAAGGAAAATGCCGATCTGGAACCGCTTTTTAGCAAAATTGATTACAAGGAATTAAGAAGCTTTTGGATACCGGCGATTGAACAGATTAATTAAACCGGCAGCTTGGACTTATAAATATAAAACTCAGACTAACATTAAATGAAAAAAAGAAAGATAATATGACATCAAAATATATTTACATTTACACTGACGGCGGGCTTGAAAAATGGGCGTTTGTTGTTGTTAAGGATAATAAAATAATTCATGAAGAAACGGGAAAATACGGAATTTCCGCATCCACCAGCAACGACGACACTGAATCCGAAGGAATTCTGCGCGCGGTACAATACGCAAAAGATCATCCCGGCAATTATATTCTTACCACTGATTCCCAGGCAATAATCGCGAAGGTAAACGGAAACGCCGCCAACGTAACAAGGAATCCCAATATACGCGGGATTCAGACGCTGTTAAATGAATTTAAAGAGTCGCTCCTGCCTGTCAGCTTTTCGATTAAATGGGAAAAACGGCTTTCTAATGAATTTATGTCAAGAGCTGATTCACTGTGCAAATAATCAATTTTTACGATTACTTCTCCAGTAAATACAGATATTCTTTAACATGAATATCCCTGCTTTTTAAATTTCTGCTTCCTCTGAATGTATTATATTCCATATCAAGCATATCCAGTTTTCCGATATTTTCCAGCATCTCCTTCATTTGTTGTACCTTGATAAAACCTTCGGAATTAAATGAAATTAAAACAAATTTAGATTTAATGTTTTTAACAAGATATGTTAACGCGTTTAAAGCATGGTTTTTTTTATTATACACAGACCTTCGCCAGTCTTCAGGAATGCCCGATACTTTGCTGATTTTTCCGGGATATTTATAATCTGTTATCAAATTTAACATAAAATAATTTGAACCGTAAGGATGCTGATTATACGGCGGATCAAGATATGCCAAATCAACTTCAGGCATTGTTTGTATTGCATAATTCGAGTCATCGTTGCAGATAACGGTATCGCAGTTAAAATTGCTGAATACCGGAAACGGCAACGTTATATCGCCTGTGATTCTGGAAAGCGCGTCTTCATTGTTGCCGCCGAATTGCCCCATACCCGTTTCTTTATTTTTATAAAAACCTTTAAAAACTCCCGATGTATTTGCATGTACCGAAGCTTCTGATAAAAGCGGCGCCAGAAAGAATTTTCTGCCGCTTTGCGGTATTTCTTCCACAAGCTGTCTTACAGTATCAATATACATCGCGTTCCTGCGCGTGTAAAAAACACGATCGCCGCATTTTATGTTATTATCGTCTTTGGGAGCATATAATTCTGATATAATGCCTTTTTTCAACCCTTCGTTTGTTCTTGATATTATTTTATTATAATATTCACGTAACAGAACGATATCAATTTCGCTTTCATTGGACAAATAGCATTCATTAATGATTTTTGAGTATTTTTCCAAATCGTTTATAATTAAAATTTCAGAAAATTGTTTAAAATATCTTGCGGCAATACCCGAACCGCTGAATACATCAAATATTTTAAGTTTGTTCTTTTGCAGTTTGTTTTGTACTTTCTTAACGCCTTCGCCAATAAAATCAAGCAGCGCGCGTTTATTCCCTATATAGGTGATTAGCTGCTGTGTAAGGTATTCTCTCTTTTCGGATATTGCCGTTTCAGAGTATTTCATCCGCCGGATTTTTATTCATCCGCTTCCTGCACCTTGAACTCAGCACGCGCCTTGATAACTTCATCGGCGATGCGGCCTGAGATTGGCGCGTAATGACTGAAGTCAACGTTAAACGAACCTGTTCCCGATGTAATGGAACGGAGGTCTATCGAGTAACGAAGAAGTTCCGCCATTGGGACTTCAGCGCGTACTTCCGCGATGCCGCCTGCGGAATCCTGCCCAAGAATTTTGCCGCGTTTTCCGGAAAGGTCGCTCATTACGTCTCCCAAGAATTTTTCTTCGATAAAGACAATCAGATTCATAATAGGTTCGAGCAAAGTCGGGTTTGCCTGCTTCATTGCTTCGCGGAACGCGTTGCGCGCGGCGAGCTTGAACGAAAGCTCATTGGAATCTACAGGATGGTATTTGCCGTCAACAACTTTTACTTCAACGTCAACGACCGGATAACTCGCCATTGAACCGTATCCCATTCCTTCTACAATGCCCTTTTCTACGCCGGGAATGTAATTCTTGGGAATAGCTCCGCCAAAAATCGCGTTAATAAACTGATATCCCTCGCCGCGGGCAAGAGGCGCGATTTCCAGTACTACTTTACCATACTGGCCGTGGCCGCCTGTTTGCTTTTTATGCGTATATTCGGCGCCCGCCTTTTTTGTTATTGTTTCGCGGTAGGCGATTTTTGGAACGCGTGTTTCAACATCAATTTTTTGGTTTGCCTTGATTTTATCCAGAATGATATTGATTTGAAGTTCACCCATGCCGGAAATAACCGATTCTTTTGTTTCACCGTTGTAATGGAAACGGAAAGTCTTATCTTCTTCGGCGGCGCGAACAAGGAACTCACCGAGTTTGTCTTCGTCTTTTTTCGCGAGCGCGTTTACAGCGACAGAATGAACAGGCTCAGGCAGACGCAGCGGCGAAAAGCAGTGCCCGTCAGACGCGGCAAGCGTATCATTGGTTTTTAAAGTCGCGGCCTTGGTTATGATTCCGACATCGCCCGCGCAAAGTTCCCTGACTTCCTCAAGTTTTTTACCCTGGCAAGTATAAAGTTTACTGATTCTTTCTTTTTTATTTTCTGAAATATTGATTGATTCGCTGTCCGCCGTAAGTTTTCCTGTAAGAACTTTCAGCCACGACAGCTTGCCTGAAAATTGATCATAATTTGTTCTTATAACAAGCGCCGACATTGGTTTGTCAGGATCGATGGCGGCCGGAGTTTCCTTGCCTTCGCTGTCCACGGTCGCGTCTTTTGCGGTGCGCGGATTTGGCGCGGCGTCTGTAATAAAATCAAGCAATGGCAAAAGCCCGGAATTATTTAAAGGAGAGCCCGCAAAGGCCGGGACATATTTATTATCTGCCAATGCCTGAACAAGGCCGGCTTTCATTTCTTCTACAGACAGAGAACCGTTCTCAAGATATTTTTCCATCAGGTTGTCATCATCCGAAGCGGCAGCTTCCATCAATTTTTCACGCGCCGCGGCAACGGCATTCTTGAACTCATCAGGAACAGGTTCTTCTTTCTCAACAGCGTCGTTTTGCATCATATATGCCTTTTCATGAAGGACATCAATAACGCCTTTGAAACCGCTGCCGCTTCCCATTGGTATAGTTATAGGCACAGGATCAACCTTAAATTTTTCCTTAATGTCGCTAAGCGTCCTGTTAAAGTCAGCCTGATCATTGTCCAGCTTGGTGATAAAAACGCCTCTTGGCTTCCCGCTTTGGTCCAGGCTGCGCCACAGTTTGACAGTTTCAATCTGAACGCCAGATTTTCCGTCTACCATAAGAAGCGCGAATTCCGCCGCCCGAAAACTCAAAATAACCGCGCCGGCAAAGTCCGACGATCCCGGAGTATCAAAAATATTAATTTTAGTCCCGTTTTTTTCAACATGACCCATCGCTGCGTGTATTGATATTTTTCGTTCTATCTCTTCAGGGCTGTAATCGCTGGCGGTTTTCCCCGACTCAATGGTTTCCGCCTTCGGAATTACGCCTCCGGTAAACAGCAGATGTTCAAAAAGGGTTGATTTTCCGGTCTGACCATGACCTGCTATAGCGATATTTCTGATTTTATCTGTAGAATGGCTCACAGATGACTCCTTAGGATATAATATTCTATCATTTTGACCTGTTTAAAGTGTGTTGTCAATCAGATGTTTCAATACGAAATATCAGGTATAATAAATCATGAAATCAATTACAAAAGAATTATGGGTAAATACTAAAAAGCCGCGCGAATTCATTAATATTACAGGTGAAGTTGAATCCTTATTAAATGAGTCAGGTATTCAAGAAGGGATCTGCCTTGTAAACGCTATGCACATCACAGCCAGCGTTTTTATCAATGATGATGAATCGGGATTGCACCACGACTTTGATGTGTGGTTGGAGAAACTTGCGCCTCATGAGCCGGTTTCATCCTACCGCCACAACACTGGTGAAATAAATGCCGATGCCCATCTTAAGCGGCAAATAATGGGGCGCGAAGTAGTTGTCGCCATAACAAATGGAAAACTCCACTTTGGCCTCTGGGAACAGATTTTCTACGGAGAATTTGACGGGCAGCGGAAGAAACGGCTATTGATTAAAATAATTGGGGAATGATTTAATTCATAAATTAAACCAAACTGGCAGTACATTGCAAGACCACGAAATCTTCCGGTCTTGCCGAGTAAGCTAATTTTAAGATATAGTTGAATTAATAGCCGGCATGGCGGAATGGCAGACGCAGTAGACTCAAAATCTACCGCACGCGAGTGTGTTTGGGTTCAAGTCCCAATGCCGGTAATATCGTAAATCTTTATGTAATAAAGATTTACGTGATGAATCACCTAAACAATAGGCGTTCATAATGGATTAAAACACGCAGTTGGTCGTATTACAAATATTTTTTTAGTACCAACTCTTTTTGAGTTGACAACTGCTCTAATTCTTTTTGCATATTCTGTATATATGCTTCTGTTTTTTCTACTTTACAAACAATTTTTTGTTGTTCAGAAAGTGGGGGAACTTTAATCTTTAATCCTGCTATTCTGTCTATTGAAGCTCTGATTGTTCTTGAGAATTTTTGATTACCACCTTCCTTATTCAATATCCAAGCCAGATATTTGAGTGTTATTTCATTTGATTTCAATCTTATAACACCGCAATGGTCTGTTGGATAAAACGGTTTATTTGCAGGTATATAATTAACTTGCCAATCGCCGTCAATTCCCCATAAAACAGATGGAACATCAAAATTGGAAAGAAGATTTTTGTCTATGTATCCAAAAGGTTCAAATACATTGGCGCTATAAACAGGAATAGTTCCTTTTTCAAGTAAATCTGCTCCAATTACACGCTTACCGATGGAAATATCAAAAGTATCGTTATCAGATAATCTATAAACAATATTTGCTTTGTTAATGCTGTCTGAGAAAATCAATTCTATTTGTTCCTTTCCATTTTCAATCTTCTCTTTCAAATCTACTTCTTGCTTTTCTAACTGCTCAATTTCTGCAACTATTTTTTGTTGTACTTCGAGTGGCGGAATTGGGATTTGGATTTCATTGATAACACTTGACAGATTATTAATATTTGAACCGCTTCTAGTATCTCTTACAATTTGTCTTAAAACTGTATTTAATAATTGAAAAATGTACTTAGAAATAACATTGTTATTTGTACGGATAATCCCCATAAAGCCGCCAGCGAAAAAATCTGTATCTTCTTTTATAAATGCGACTTTACCTAAATGTTCTTTGCTTCCACTCGAAAAACAAATGAATATATCATTTGCAGAAAGTTTTTTTTCACTTGCTATATTAAAACTCTCTTGAAGAAAAATCTTTTTCTTAATTTCAAAATTACCATCAAGTGTGATATTATCAGCAGTTAAAATTATTTTGCTTGTTTCTCTGCTAACCTGATAACCTTTTGAATATGTTACTCCTTTGATAACTTTTGCAATAACACTTAATTTTTCATTTTTCCACTTACTCTCAATTTTTACTTTTTTTTTAACCGCAAGAGAAATATTTTTCTCAAAATTTGCCCGATCAAAATTGAGCATATCAACTAAATTAACATAAGAAATATTATTTTTTAAACTTTCATGTATCGGGAAATCATTATACCCATTAAACGCCTTATAAATATATGTACTCGCTTTTTCAGGATTATCAAAAAAATTTTCATCAAATAGGCTTGTGCATTCGTCAATTGTTTTATTCCGCTGTATAGGATGAATTCCTTCGTTCCCGCGACGTTCTGAAAACTCATATCCCAAAAAGCGTTTTTCATCGTCTTTTTCACCAATTTCTATTAATACAACTGATTGTTGATAGGTAAGTACAAAGTATAAAAACTTTTCTTTTTCCAGATTAATTATTCGAGACCAAAAAGCATCATTTATTTTTTTTAGTTGTTTTTCCGCGTTTTCAATGGCTAAAGCGGAAGTTTTACCGTTTGTGAAATCTTCCAATTTATTTTCCTTAGGATGATATTCCTTATAAAGAGCGTGATTTTTAATTTTTTCATTGGGTTTCTTTTGAATAAAACTCTTATAATCGGATAAAGAGATGCCATGCCATACATATTTAAGATACAAAGAAACAGCATTTTCAATACCATTTAAAGTACAATCTTTCAAACTGTCAAAAACAGATTCTATTGTTTCCTTGAGTTGAATTATATGCGAATCGCTTTTTCGCCGTAAAAACAGGACAACCGTATTTGTTCCTGTTGCCATAAAAGTATTACTGCCTAGCTGCGTAATGGCGACAATATCAAAATATTGTAAAATAATTTCTCTGGTTTTTGTATAAATTCCTTCGTTGCTTAAAATAGAGCTTGGTAAAATGATGCCGGCAACCCCATTTTCCTTTAATAATTGTTTGGTACGTTCTACAAATAAACATTCGATTTCTTTACTTTTATCAGTAAGTGATTTATAAAGTTCAAAATCGTTCTGAGAACCGATATATTCTAAATCATCTTTGCAATTACTCACAGAATACGGAGGATTGGAAACAACAACAGAAAACTGCGG
>JAIRQF010000023.1 GCA_031256635.1 Treponema sp.
TCAGGCAAAAATTAGCGGAATTGAGAGAACTACCGACACCGGAACTACTGAAGAAATTTCCGGGGCTGTTCCTTCCACTATGGGCAACGGTTTATTTTCGGGAGTTGGCGGTTCCTCTAAAAGAGGCGGATCCAAATCTGCTGGGGATAATCTTTAATTTTGCAAACACCTTCACGGAAGAATCTGTATTGCATGGTTTCACGAAACAACGGCAAGAAATAACATCAAGGCCGAGCGCGGACACTATGAGAAAATTGGGATATTCCGATGAGGAAATAGCGGGGATGGATTTATATGGCGCAGAGTAATATCGGTATCAGGTTTAGCGTTGACACCTCACAGGCTAAAACGCAGGTAGACGCTTTAACCAAAACCGTAAGCAGTTTACATCAAGAAATTGTGAAAGCGACACAAGCCGGTGATTGGCGGCAAGTCGCGCAGCTTACCCAGGCGATAGATAGCGCCACATCTGCCAAAGGGCAAATTATGCGGCAAGCCACGCAATCTCAAAGCCAGCAAGCGGCGGCGAATATGCGGATTGTTCAGGAAATGCAAAGCGGCGGCTTTATGCAGGGCGCGACATGGATCATGTTCCAACAGGCATTAAATCAGATAACGCAGGGCATTATAAAATCAATGGATTCCGCATTGACAGCGGCCAAACAAAGAGCGAGCGGAGATTATACCGGTGCAACGGTTTCACAAATAAGAGCAAACGGCGAAATAGCAGGTCAGGGCATAGGAACGGCAATAGGCGCATTGGGATTTTTAGGCGGCCCGTTATTGGGCGCATTAACCATGGGTATCGGCAGCCAGATCGGGCAATTTATCGGCGGCATCGGCGCGAAAAAACTTGAGGCGGATTTAGCGTTTTCTTCGCAATATAAAAACGCCTTGCCGCTTATTGATTCACTCAACCAGCTTTACGGCGGCGCGATAAACCAGAAATCATTTGCAGAAAATAACCGCCATGGTTTACAGATGTATGACCGCGCCGCAGCCGCGACAGCGGGGACAGGGTTATCAACACAGGATTTTATTTCCGCGCTAAAAGAGTCCGGGGCCTACGGCAATATGAGCGAAACAAAAGCCATGAATATGCTGCAAACACAGGCTTTATGGGCGCGATTTTCCGGGGCTGATCTTTCCGCGCTACAGAAACAGGCAGGTATAGCCTATCGTTACGCAGGGGAAACAAACGCCAACGCTACAGCATACGGCGGCTTGATGGCATCGAATATGGGGAAGGGGCAGTTTTCCGAATTCTTAAATTCAATGCAGCGCATCATGGAAGAGGGAATCGCAAAAGGTTTTGTTAAAAGCTCCGAACAAATAGCGGGTAACATGGCTATGCTATATAAACTATCAGGCGGATCCGCGTTATGGCAGGGACAGCAGGGCGCGAACCGTTTAAGCCAGATGAATAACGCGCTTTCAAACGCTACCAGACTGGAGACAGTTGAGGACGTAATAAGTTTTGGTGTTGTTAAAGATATTTTAGGCAATGATGAAAGTACCCGCAGATCGGCGTTTAATAGGCTTGCAGGCGGCGGCGGCGTAGGCGTTACGGGCAATGCCAATTTTAGATCATCGGCGGCCATGGGGGATAATGTCATGGGTACTATAACCGCCGGATCCAATGTTGATATTTTGGGCATCGAAGGCGAATTTGCAAGAATAAGCCACAACGGGAGAGACGGCTATATTCATAAAAGTCTTTTGAATATGCGCGATTATAACGCTATCGGCGGCGGCGTTTATACAGGTACTTACGCTGATATTATGCAGATTCTTGAAAGAGGCATATCAGGCGATATTTTGGGAGGGCAATTCAACGCTGTAAAACAATTGGAAGGGGGTAACGTAGCCGGATCAATCGAGCGATTCAGAAATATGTACGGCCTTAATTACACCGGCGCGGCGCAAGTGTACGGAATGATGGAGCGCGGCTGGAATAGTGAAACAAGATCATGGAACGCCGGATATGACCCGGAGGACATGGCAAGCCAAATAAAAGCAATGCAAGAGAACCCGCGCTATCAATCCGATTCTTCAATGCTTCAGACTGAATTAAACAAAATGAACGCAAACCTTGTGAACATCGGCAAGGTAAAATTTGATGATACAGAAATTGGAATGTTACGCGCACAGGCAGACGATGTTGAGTTAATCCGTATGAAATTATGCGGCGATCCCGGAGTAAGACCGGAAGCAAATACCACATCGAGCATTACAACGCCGTCAATGGCGGCTACTATCCCCACATCAATGGGCGGCGGCCCAAGAGGCGCGTTACAGCTTTTTCAGGGCGGGGAAAATTACGCCGGTTATATGATGTCAGGAATGACAGGACTTGATAGACAATGGGATCGAATATTGAGATATTACGATTCAAAGCCCGATGATGATCTTGGTAAAATAATGATAGGGCAAGTAGGAACCGCTCTTGAAAGGGTCGATCTAAACGCAGCGTCCGCCGAGCGGCTTGAAAGACCATTAGGGATCGCGTTTGAAAATTTTACCGTTCAAATGCACGATGCAATAGGCATTTTGAACGATGTAAGTAGAAACGAAGCATCATCATTACAAGAGCCGCTAAGGAATCTTATCAATGTTTTAGAAAATCTCGCGAGAATACAAGAAAGGGATCATGACATACAGATTCGTTTAATTGATGAGAGGTAATTAAAATTCCCAAAAATCATTTAAACCTGATTGAGGCGAAATATAAGATATGCGTATTTGTGTTTCACTTCCCCAATTTATCATCTCAATACGAATTACCGTTCTTGATATAATCCAACAGGTTACGAATTCTATTTGACCAATTATCCCTGCCGGAGCATCACTAGGTACAGATGCCGGGTTACCGTATAATATTTTTAGTCTAACAAGCAGGTCATTATAAACTGCCATTTTATTTATATTGGAAACGTATATATTATATTCCCCGTCTATAAGAGTTGGAAAACAATTAAAAACCAATATCGCATTGTAACCGGCTATAAAAATATTATTATAAATCAAGCGTCCATGATTATTACTACTTGGCGTTCCTTCTATGGCTATTATGTCCTCAACTGATGCACCCCAGCGATGCCCCCTGAAAGTAAATTCTTGCCCGAACACCTCCGGGGCTATCATGAGGAATATTAAAAGTATTATTGATATTGCCCGTTTCATAAATTCAGTATTCATTGAAAAAAGGAAAATGACAAGGTTACTCCTTATCCGCACTTCGCATAATTGACGGTTAGCGGCATTAAAACGCCGCCAACCTACGCAATTATGCAAAATGCACGTTTATCCCAATAATCCGTAATGAAGCGTTTACCGGCACCGTGAAGCAAGCGGGACTGTTTCACTCCGCTACGCTGCGTTACACAGACCCGCGCTGAAAAGTGAATCGTTGATCGGAACGGTTTACGGCGACGGCGTTTTTTCCCTTCATGCCACAATGCTATAAAGTGAAGTCCCTGAAGAGGGTAGATAAACAACATGAAAAGTTTATCCACACCGCAAGGCACGGCGGGACAGCTACGCTTCACTCGAACCTTCGGTTCACTGTTACGCTTCGCAGACCCGCCGCTTCGATAACGAGGTATGAGCCGGAACGGAAAACATGGCGATCATGATGCTGACATCGGCAAGATGATCAATTAGTTTGTCACGGCATTAATTTATGCTGGTATTTTTTGTCTTACGCTTAATTGATAGCCAAGATTATCTAGTACTCGCGCAATTGTTATGAAAGACGGATTTCCTTGTGGTGATAAAGCAGTATAGAGTCCTTCCCTGTTTAAGTTTAGTTCTCTTGCAATTTGTGTCATTCCTTTTGAACGTGCTATATATCCGATTGTCTTTAAAAGAAATTCAGGATCATTCTCCTCAAGAGCCTCCTCAAGAAAAGCAATAACATCTTCTTTGGCTTCGATGACTTCTGACGGATCCCATTTTGCGAATGATTTTTTTTTCATGTAATACCTTTATTTAAGAGGCACGAAGCTGGACGGATCGTTATGAAATTCCTTAATGCGTTTTTCTGCTCTCTTGGCTTCTGCAGGACTCGCTTTTTCTACTGTGTAAAGTGGTTCTGACATTTCTGATAAGAGCGGTTTTAATATTTTTAGTCTGCGTTCCGGCATTTTAGCAATATAACCCTGTAGTTCTTTTCTTAATACTGCTGCTGTCATTTTTTTCCTCTCTTTGATTTAGTTTTCTTTGTGTAAGCTTGTCCTCTAGGTTCTATATGTGTAACAAGAATATGATCTTCCTCATATTTAAATAAAGCCCTAAAGTTACTCACTCTTAATCTTAAAATATCCTTACTGCCTTCATACGGTCTTATATCACCTTCAGGTGGTTCTTTTTCCAAATCTTTTATTGCGTCCTTTATACGCTTTTTATCAACAGTATCCAAGCGGTTCAAATATTTTTCTGCGTCTCTATGTAGTAATGCTTTCATATTTATATTGTAGGTTATAACATACATATTGTCAAGCGGGTTGATTGATTATTTAAATTATTTTTCTGTAAGTATTTTTATAACGGGGAGCGTGCGCACGTCTGAAAAATGTCACTTTTTGTCACTTTCATTTTTTATGAATGACATATATTACTTTATTTTTGCGAAATGACGCAATGACAAAATGACAAGATTTTTATAATACCTGCTGCGACAAAAACACTGCGATATAAGCCCGTAGAGAGGCGTAAAAAGCCCCGTACATGAAAAACTGCTATACATGGAAAAGAACGCACCACGAGCAAGCTACAGCGCAATACAAGCATTTTTTATTGACATTCTCAATAACTACTGATAACATTGTCTTATCAGTATAGTAAAAATATCCGATAAATGAGGATATGAAAACAAAAAAAGAAAGCGGGGACATCATGACAGCCATAGCGAAAAGAATAACGGAAACACCGGCGGCGAATGTCGCGGAAATGGCAATGAGGATAAAAACAACTGCGCCGACACTGGCGGATCTGAATAATGAACAGCTTGAACAGATCGCAAAAATCGTAATGACGCAGGAACTGGCCGCAGAGCTTAAAAAACAAGTGGACATGGCAGGGTTAAGCTGGAATGAGCAATCAGGGACTTTTTTGGAATACACGAAAAGCCAACACACGCGCCGCGCCTATACCGCTGCGCTCTCCACATTCAAAGCCTGGACAGACAG
>JAIRQF010000122.1 GCA_031256635.1 Treponema sp.
ATTTTGTACTTGTCGGCGCACCATCAGGGCAAAAAGCGCCTGAGCTTACATTATCCATTTGGGGCGAATTAGGTTTGGACTTCTGGTTTGGGCCTGATACTTATCCTGCAGGCGGAAATCATATGCTGGTCAATTTCAGTATTAATCCTTCACTTAACTGGCAGGTATGGAACAACGGTTCAATCAATTTTGAGTATAACCTTGGTTCATCTGACATAACCAGGAATAATAATCAAGATTATCCTGCTAGGGCTAGTATTCCTGTACTTGACACAAACAAGTTCACCACCAAATTTAAGTGGACACTCTAGTACGAGTTGAACTAATCTGATTTAGTTGACTGTAAACTGTAACCCGGTGCCGGAAGGCGCCGGGTTTTTTTGTTTGGGTGGGGTGGGTTTTTGTAGTAAATAACGTATTAATTTTGTTATTTGGTAATTTTGCCGCAGCAAAGGTTCGCACTAACCGAGTTTTGCAAACGGCTATTTATCTTCCAGTTTTTTTACAGTTTCTAAGCTAAGGCCAGTAATCTTATGAATAAACTCATGCGTAGAACCTTCTGCAAGCAAGTTTTTCGCGATTTGAATACTTGCCTGTTCAAGTCCTTCCTCACGACCCTGTACAATGCCTTTCTTGAATCCGCGCTCCATCCATTCAGGAATGATTCCGGCTTCTGTAAATACTTCTTCGAATGTTCTTCTTTTGGTCCTCACCGCCATATTCTGCAACTCCTTAAAAATATCAGGATTGGTATCCAGTAATATACTAATATATGCGCTTAATGATAATTTTTCTGTACGATTTTCGCTTTCTTTTATTATAGCATCAGCGTTACTTATTTCCAAGTAATATTTCAATGATTTCAACCATAAGTTCTCTCTATCTGATAATTTCTTTGACTCTATTATCTGAATGGGTAAATAATCACCTTTTACATTGTAGATCCCGCTTGATGTCTCTTCAATCTTGTAATGCCGTATTTCTGTAAGGTACTTTAATAATTTTCGAGGATATCTGCTTTCTATAAACGTAAGAGTTATATCTAAAAAATCAACATCAGGGGTTATGGCGGCATAAAGGTTTGCATATGCGTATACTTTTAAGAAATCCTTTATGGATAGATAATCATCAGGGCTTTTGTATTCAATAATATTTTCTGATCTGAATATTTTTCCAATGTTTTTCTCGATTATAAGATCTTTAGGCTTTTTGATAACAAGCAGATCAATTCGCAGAGGTTCAGTGGTAAGCTGGTATTCATACTTGAACTCAAGGAAATCCAGATAATCATAGAGTTCATGCTGAATCGCCTGAAGAAAGGCAGGATGCCAGTTTAATTTTCCTGAAGATTTTTCATTTTTCAACTTCTTCCCCCAAAAAACAACTCAAAAGTTGCTTTACCTTATATGGGTTCAAAAGTATTAAAACGCATGACCGAAAATGAAAAATATTAGTTTTTTCCCAAAAATTCTGCGGTCTCTGTGGTTTTTTCTAAAAATTGCAAATGGTAAATAAAAAAAATATTAATAACTTCTTAAAATACAGAAAAAAACACATGAAATTATTAACATTTATTGCTATATTTTTATATGTAACAAATAAATTTTTTCTATCAGGAGGCAAAAATGAAAAGATTTGCTATATTGTTAATTATAACATTTTTTATTTTAAGCTGCGCCAGCACAGGGAGAAACAGCGAAAATTCCGAAGCTGTTAATGACGTGAGCGGCGAAAGAGGAAATATGGAAACTGTAAATACCGCAAGTGTAATCAACATTCAATGGAATCTGATAGAAGTTTACATTGACGGAAATGATACTCAATACAGAAGAGCTTACCAGCCGGCTGTACAAAATGATTTATTCATTTTTAAATTTGATGGAAAAAACATCAGCGGAACAGGAGCGCCAAACCGTTTTTCCGCGCCGTATATAATGGGTGAAGGACAGACTCTTGATATAATGCCTTTACGCTCAACAAGAATGGCCGCTCTTTTTGAAACGGAAAATCTCAGTGAACATGATTTCTTTACCTATGTGCAGAATACCAATAAATGGCGCATGGTAAATGGAAATCTGGAGCTTTTGTCAATAACCGATTACGATCTCCCGGTCCGGATGGTTTTCATGGTTTATCGATAAAATTGATCTTTACTCTTCCGCCTCGGCAAGCGTAACAATAGCCTGGGCGATTTTTACAAATTTTGAAAGCTCCTTTTTACCGAAGGCTTCATTGACCAGCCTTGCGTCATTTTCGCTTACACCGGAAAGCGCGTTAAAAGGAGCTTCTCTAAGCTCCTTAAATGACATCTTTTCATGTTTTTTATCAAGAAATTTATTTATATTCATAAACGGACAAGGATTCTACTCTTCACCTTCGGCAAGTACGCAAATTGCCTGTGCCCATTTAACATATTTTAACTTCGCAAGGTCGGCAATGGTTTTCACTTTAAACGCTTCTTTAAGCAATTTCGCGTCTCCTTCACTGATCCCCTGAATCGCGTCAACCGGCGCGCTTACAAGCTCCTTAAGAGACATGGATTCATACTTCTTGTCTACAAATTTGTTAATATTCATCTTTCTTCCTCCTGTTTTGTCAAATATTCATTTCCCTCATTCTAACACAATTACTGTTAAACAGTCGAGACAAATATGCTCTATACACCCGCCGTTACAGAACTTTCTTTACATATACATTTCTGCTATCATAAGCCATGGATTTAGAACAGGAAGAAGCAATATACGAATTCCTTGAAAACTCAAATGAACCATTCACTTTGGACGATATTACCGTCTATGTGCAGGCGTCGGGGCAGAAGCCGAACAAGAAACTGGCTTCGGAAATCGGCGCGTACCTTGACGCAAGGAAAATCGCTTTTAAACAGGATGACCAGCGGTGGGTTTCCCGTAAAACATGCTTTGAGCCTGCTGTGTTTGTAATTACTCCTTCCCGGCTTGAACTGCTGAACGGTATTTTGATTCCAGGGCACCGGTGTATTCCTTTCGCGAATCCTCTGACTCTGCCTCACCGGTATAAATTTTTCTGGAAAGGCAAACCGGTTCCGGTAACCACTACAGAAGCGCCGCCTGAAGACCTTTATCCGTATTATTGCGTTTACGGCGAAGAGTTTGCTCCTCAGTACATCGCAAGGGATAATCCTCAAAATGAAGAATCCTTTAACGCCGATCCGTATGAAGATCCTCCTGAGGTTTCAATTCACACTCTTGATATGCGCGTCATATACAGGGAGAGCTCTTTTGTTCCGGGAGAACGTTTTATCGCGCGCGTGCTTAACTGGAAAGAATGTTATTTTGAGCTTGAAAAAGCACCCAAGGATAAATGGCCGCGCGCGGAAATGGATAAATGGATTGAAACCGCGGAGAGCGGCTTTGAAGACAGTTTCGCGATTCTTGGGCCCGGAGCCAGTATGGAAGAACAGATTGCGTTTGCGTATTGGTTCGGCGGTAAACGAATGAGGGAGATTCCCGCGTATTCACTTGAAGAATTTTTATTTGAAAAAACAAACCGCATTGATATTGTATCATACGGCCTTGAAACGCGGTTTTGGTTCGCAGGCAAGGATATTCCCGATAATAAACATCTGCAAAATTATTCTGTTCCGCCCGATCGCACGTTTATAGAAGATATACTATATAAAAAAAATATTCCAATTTCTGAATTTGTAATTCTTTCCTATATCAGAGATGCGTTTTTTCGCAATGAAAAAGATATTGATTATGTGATAGACAGGCTTGTTCCGCCTGTTATTCATCTTGATGAAGCTGAATGGGATATTCTGGCTGATTATATTTCCGAAAACATGGAAGACTTTTCCAAAAGTTATTCGCTTTTTACCGATCAAGGCATCGGGCCTATCCGTCAGCGGGTCGCCGAGCTGCACACCGCGGTTATCGATCTTTCAACAAGGCTGCAAAAGGGAGAAATTGAATCCGTGTGGCTGCCGCGCCATACATTCATTGTGCTGTCGCAGATTCAGGGACATGCCGCCGTTCTTCTTGAGGATCTTGCTTTTGATGAATCTCCTTCGCCTTCTGATATTACCGCAATGGATAATTCACTGGACAGCATGATCGATACCTACACCGATATTAAAGAGCTTATTAATACGGCAATGGATAATTTCAGAAGGAGCAATCTTACATTGATTCACGGAGGAAAATCATCCACGGATTTTAAGGAACAAATTTGGCGGATGATTCAGATTAGCATCACAGGGCTTGAAGTCTGGAGGCGCGCGATTGTCTCGCATGAATGTACCATGGAGGAGCTTCATCAGCTTATTAAAACCGGAATGAACTGGAAGGGAGAACTTCGTTTTCGTTTTTACTGCGAAACACCGGAAGGCGGAAAGGAATATCTGCATGATAAAATTAAGTTAGGTGACATTGATTTCCGCGGCAAAAAGGAACTTGTTTACGAATACGGATCAAAATGGAATGTTAAAATTATTATTATGTCCTCGTATCAGCCCGCGAAAAACGAAACTACCCGTTTTATCACAGGCGACGGAGCGGCTCCTCCCGAACATGTAGACGGCCCGCGTCATTTCAGAAGGCTTTTAAGCTCTCTTGAACTGGGAAGAAATTCCGAAAAGCAATCGGCCCAGCGCGAACTGGGATCGGACTTTGTGCCTGATATTTTTGATCTTGACAAGATGAATCAGGAGCTGCGCGCGTTATTTCCGGATATATAAAATGAAATATAAATGCGTTATTTTTGATTGTGACGGAACTCTTCTTGATACGTTAGGCGATATCGCCTGCGCGATGAACAAAGCGCTTGTTCTGCACGGTTATCCTTTGATACCTCAAATACAATACCGCGACATGGTAGGCTGGGGTATTTACAAACTCGCCGAACTTTCGCTGCCGCAGGAGGCGCGCACTGACAGTAATATTAAAACATTGGCGGACTGTGCTGCGCATTTTATGGAGGAAGAAAATAAAAGCCTGACAAAACCTTATCCCGGTATTGCTGAAATGCTTTCTAAATTATCAGATATAAAATTACCGCACACAAAAAAATTATCTCTTGCAGTTCTGAGCAATAAACCGGATAGTGTGCTGCGTCAGGTAGTGAAAAATTTTTTCCCATATATTTACTTTGACGCTGTTTACGGCATGCGTCCCGGTATGAAGCCGAAGCCTGAACCGGAGATGACATGGGAACTTTTAGCTGAAATTGACTGTCTTCCTCAGGATGCAATTTTCGCCGGAGATTCCGAGGTTGATATTGAAACAGCGCGTAACGCCGGATGTTTTCCGTTAGGTGTCAGCTGGGGTTTTCGTTCGCGTGAAAAACTGGAAGAGGCAGGAGCGGCGAGGATAATTGATAAACCCGGTGAACTGCTTGAGTTTTTCGGAGCTGTTACATGATACTCTGCGATCCTTCCGTTATCGCAAATTTCCGTGACTACGGCATCATGCTTCCCATATCAAGAGACCGCGGAAAACAGGTGTTAGACTTTTTAATTAAAAATACGCCTGATAAATTCAAGGTATTTGATTTTTTATCAGCTCAATCTTATTTGGAATTAAACTCTGAAAAATTGCCCGGCAAATTGCCGAAACCTCCGCTGAATTCGATTGTACGCCTGGATCAGAATAAATATTTATTAAACAGGGAAGACCTTGAACGCGTTCACAGTAAAACATTTACAGAACAGCTTTACACAGAAGGGCTTAACGCCGCTATTCTTGACGCGTTTGAACTTATCGACGCGCAGGGAAAGCCCAACCGTTATGAACCGGAACGAGCGGCAAGACCGTTATCTGATCTTTTTGAGGTTTTGCTCACCCAGGCGGGCGGCACTTATCTTGCATGCCTTCTCGCGTTGACAGATAACGCTTTTCGGGACACGCCAAAAAAGAGCGGATTTTGCTATTATCTGGGAGGCGGTATGCATCACGCAAGGTATGACGCGCCTTCAGGTTTTTGCCTGTTAAATGATGTAACAGCGGCCGCGGCAAAGATCGCATCAGAAAAATTAGCGCCTCTTATCTGGATCATCGACATGGACGCGCACAAGGGAGACGGAACCGCCGAGTTGATTCATTTTGCCCGAAAGCGCGGTGAATTAAAAACACCTGCAGAAGAATCTGCGCAGTCTGTATCAGATAACGATAAACCGTGCATTTTAACCTTGTCGATTCACATGGCAAAGGGCTGGCCTCTTGATGATGAAAGCCTTGCTTCCGCTAAAGAAGGACGCGCGCCTTTACTTCCCTCCGATGTGGACATTGGCATCAACTCAGGTGAGGAAGATGAATATTCTTCCCGGCTTGCGGATGGTATCCGTGAGCTGGAAATAATTAGCGGGAGAACTCCTGATTTTGCCCTTGTTGTAGACGGCGCCGACCCATATGAACATGACGGACTTTCTTCCAGCAGCCTGTTGCGCCTAACGCTTGAACAATGCGTTGAGCGGGACATGCTTGTTTACCGCTATTTACAGGACAGGAATATTCCCTCCGCGTGGATTCAAGCCGGAGGTTACGGCGACAGGGCATGGGAACCCGCGGCGCACTTCTTAATGAGTATTTAATTAAAGCTTTTATGAGTTTCGTTTAAACCTGATTTGGCAGACTCCATCGCCTTTAGCAATTGTTTTTTCTAGTTCCAGTTTACAGCCGAAAACATCGGCAATACCTCTGTCTCCTTCCATTGCCCAATCGCAGAGTTTATCTATTTCTTCATCAGAACAGCCCTGTTTTTGCCATGCTGTAACAAGAGGGCAGTAGTGAAAATCAACGTCAAATGAATCATCATCCAGTTTTAAATACTTCATTTCAAAAACCGCTTTGCCGGTTGATGTAAAAAGGTTTTTCTTTAAAAGGCGGCAGCTTCCTCCCTCAATTTTTTCAGCGCTGTCTGTTATTTTGGGCGTATGCACCGCTACATCTTTCCCTGTAAGTGCTTTCATGCCGTGGTAAATTCCACAGCGGCGTATTGCGTTAGGCGCAAAATTTTCCGGTTTGATTCCAGCTTTAAGAGCTTCGTCGTAAAGAAAGAAAAGCCACAATGCCCGGTGTTCGAAAAATTTGCGGACTATTTTCAGAAAAAATCCGTTTTTTCGCGGTGTGTTTTTAATTGTCATAAATTACTCCTTTATAAAACATTATAACAGAAAATTTGTTAATAAAACCGTTGTTGATAATTTTGATCTGGAAATAAAAGGCGGTGAGTTTGGTTTAAAGCATTACAGGAGCGCCAGCAGCTGAGAGCTGTAATGTTTTCTCCTTTTTAACCAAACTTTAACAAATCCTTCATTTTCCCTTAACACATCAAAATTACATTATTTGTAATTCTTTTACTTAAGGAGTAAATTATGAAAACTAAAATTATTGCGGTATTGATGACGGCGTTTATTTTAACGGGAGCGTTTGCAGGCGGCAGAAATGAAACCGCTTCATCCTCATCTTCGCCATACACAATCGAGGTTGGCGGCTCAACTTCTGTTACACCTTTGATGGAAATGTTCGCGGAGGAGTACGCTAAGGTAAAGCCAAACATCAAAGTAAACATTAACGGAACAGGTTCGGGTGACGGAATCACAAATACGGGAGTTACCTACCAGATTGGAATGTCAAGCCGTGATCTTACTCCCGCGGAACAGGGCAGAGGGTTAAAAGCTGAAATTATAGCCATTGACGGAATTGCCGTTATTGTGAACAGCGGCAATCCTGTAACAAATCTTTCTGTTGAGCAAATACGCGGTATATACACAGGCGATATAACCAATTGGAGTCAGGTAGGAGGCGGCAGCTCTCCAATCGCGGTTGTAAGCCGCGAAGCCGGTTCAGGCACCAGAGGCGCTTTTGAAGAAATTATCGGCTTTTCAGGCAGGCTTGTAGCCGGAGCGAATGAATCTACAAGCACTGGCGCGATTAAAGCAGGCATCGCCCAGAATCCAAACGCGATTGGTTATATTTCACTCGGCTCGCTTGATAATACAGTTAAAGCGCTCTCCGTAGGAGGAGTCAGCGCTTCTTCAGCTAACGTTGTGAACGGCACATATAAAGTTGCGCGTCCTTTTATCGTACTGACAGGAAATAATGTTCACGCTGAAACTTCCGCTTTTATTCAGTGGATGCTCGGTTCCGCGGGTCAGGCTATTGTGGCAAGAAGCTGGATACCTGTAAAATAGTTCCGGCTTGTTTTATTAATGAATCGAAAACTTTTAGATGTTTTTTTTAAACATCTTGTCAGCATTGTAGCCCTCTTTTCCGTTCTGGCATTGGGGGCTATTCTGCTGTTTGTTTTTACTCAGGGCAGTATGCCGTTTTTTACTTCCACTTATCCGGGAGTACGGCTGGTCGCTCAGAGGATTAATGAAATTACCGTAAACGGTATAACTTATATTGATCATGATACTTTTATTGATATTCCGAAAAATACCGGTTTAATTTCTGTCAGTTTTCCCGGAGCTGACACGGAAGAAACGCTTGAAATTAAAATTGATTATAGCGAAAAAGATCCAAAGAAGGCTCTTTTCTTTGCGCATAACAGTGAAGTGGATATTACATACCCTGAAAGTTATGTGTATACCGTAAGCTGGACTCAAACCGGCAGCTTGGCCGCAATGCAAAAACGCCTTCACATTATTCTGCCTGAACCTCCATACAATCCTGCTAAATTTCTTGGCGGCCTTCAATGGAGTCCTGACAGGGATAAAATTTTCGGTATTTTCCCGATGATAATGGGAACTTTAATGGCGAGTTTCGGCGCGATTCTGCTTGGAGTGCCAATCGCTCTGTTATGCGCCCTTTTTATGGCGGAATTTTTAAAACCGAAGGCAGCCTCAGTTGTCCGCGCGGGAGTTGAGCTGCTCGCGGGCATTCCTTCTGTTGTTTACGGATTTTTCGGTCTTATGGTAATTGTTCCCTTTGTGCGCGCTTCTTTTAATATACCGTCAGGCAATACGCTTTTATCCGCGGTTGTTGTGCTTGCGCTGATGATCCTGCCGACTGTAATTACAATCGCGGAAACTTCCCTGCGGGCGGTTCCGCTTTCCGTACGCGAAGCAAGCCTTGCGTTAGGCGCAAGCAAGATGCAGACAGCGTGGAATGTCGTTCTTCCTCACGCGAACTCAGGTGTTATCGCGGGAGTTATACTCGGTATTTCGCGCGCCGTAGGCGAGACAATGGCGGTCATTCTGGTCGCGGGAAATTCACCTCACCTGACATTTAATCCGCTGACGAGCGTAAGGACGCTGACTTCCACAATCGCGATGGAGATGGGTTACGCGTCAGGCAGGCACAGCGAGATGCTGTTCTCAATTGGCGTAACGCTGTTCGCGATCATTTTAATTTTAAACAGCGTGATATTATGGTACCGGCGAAAAGTAGAGAAGGATTTATGAAAATTAAATTACCCGTTTTTTTTACGTACAGCCGCAGAGGAATAAAGAGAAATTGTATATCAATCGGAAGAAGAAAATTCCTTGACGCATTACTTTACGGCATTATGGCTTTGGCGATGGGCGGCGTTATTTTGTCATTATTATTTGTTTTAATTTATATCTTTAGATCGCAGGCCGGGTTTCTTAACTGGACATTTCTAACAAGCGCTGAAACAGGAATTTTGCCGATGATCGTAACAACTCTTTATGTAGTGCTTGTTTCAATTGCCGCAGCCCTTCCCGCAGGGCTTGCTGCCGCTATTTTTCTGAATGAATATTCGGGAAATTCGTTTTTTATCAGGATTCTCCGTCTTGCGATTGAAACGCTTGCCGGAATCCCGTCAATTATTTACGGTCTTTTCGGGCTTCTTTTATTCTGCCGTACGCTGAACTTCGGCCAGTCAATCATCGCGGGCTCTTTAACATTGAGCATAATGATTCTGCCTGTTATTATCAGAACTACCGAAGAATCGCTTAAATCAATTCCGGATTCATTCAGGGAAGGTTCCCTTGCGTTAGGCGCAACAAAGTTCCAGACAATTGTCCATGTTGTGCTGCCCTCCGCTCTTCCGGGAATTTTAACTTCTGTAATTCTCGCCATAGGCCGCGTTATCGGCGAGTCCGCTCCTGTTTTGCTTACGGTCGGACTTACAAAAAATATGCCACGGAGTATTTTTGAATCCGGAAGAACTCTGACAATCCATCTTTTTTACCTTACCAATGAAGCCGTGCGGCCGGAAGATTTCGGCATCGCTTTCGCGACGGCGTCTGTGCTTGTGATTCTTGTTGTTATTATAAATACAGCGGCAAAAATTCTTACAACTGACTTCAGGAAAAAACCGGGAGAAATTTGATATGAACAATTACAAAATTGACGTTAAGAATCTCGATCTTTTTTACGGTGATTTTCAGGCGCTTATAAATATTAACTTTACAATTAACAGGGGAGATGTTACAGCTCTTATCGGGCCTTCCGGCTGCGGTAAATCGACATTTATCAGAATATTAAACCGTATGAACGATCTTATTCCATCATGCCGCATAACGGGACAAGCGCTTATGGATGGAAAAGACATTTACAATGATATTGATGTGACAGAGCTTCGCAGCCGTGTCGGGATGGTATTCCAAAAACCGAACCCTTTTAACATGACGGTATTTGACAATGTCGCGTACGGAAAGCGGATGCAGGGAGTGAAAGATAAAAGAGCGCTTGCTGATATTGTTGAAACATCGCTTAAGAAAGCCGCGCTATGGAATGAAGTAAAAGACAGATTGAAAAGGCCCGCGCAGGCGCTTTCAGGCGGACAGCAGCAGCGGCTCTGTATCGCAAGGAGCATCGCGATGGAGCCTGAAATAATTTTAATGGATGAGCCGACAAGCGCCCTTGATCCAATCGCGACAGGCCGCATTGAAGAACTTATCGTGGAGCTGAAAAAGGATTATACCATTATCCTTGTAACGCACGCGATGCACCAGGCGTCCCGTGTCAGCAGCAGAACGGCTTTTTTTCTGCTTGGTGAATTGATAGAATATAATGATACAAGGGAAGTGTTTACAAACCCGCGCGATAAACGGACAGAAGATTATATTTCCGGAAGATTCGGTTAAGGGAGGTTTTTATATGCAGTCAAGAAAATTTTTTTCGGAAGAACTGAACCGCCTGCGCCAGGATATTCTGGCTGTAGCGATCAGGGTTGAGGAAAACATCGGCAAGGCGCTTACGGCGCTAAGAACGCGTGATTCAAAACTTGCCGCGCAGGTGCGCGCCGATGACGCCGAAGTTGACGCGCTTCAATATAAAATCGAAGATGACGCCGCGATTTTAATCGCTACCCAGCAGCCTGTCGCGCGGGATCTCCGCGAGATGGTAACAATTTTTAAACTTACAGGCAGTATCGAAAGAATAGGCGATCACGCCGTGCATCTTGCCAAAGCCGCGAAAAAACTTTCAAAGAAAGGGGAATCTCCCTTTTCGGCGCAGGAGCATCTTGAAAAAATGGCGCATACAGGCCAGCTTATGATCCGCGCGGCGATTTCCGCCTATATGACGCAGAATTCACAGGCGGCGCGGGAAGCAGCTCTTATGGACAACATGATTGACAGCGAACATAAACTGTTAACGGAAAATATTTTAAAGGTGATGAAAAAAAATCCGGCTCTTGTAAAAACCGCGGTTCAGATACTTAATACATCCGGTCAGCTTGAAAGGCTGGGAGATCACATAACAAATATCTGCGAAGCTGTCATCTATATGGCCGAAGGCAAGCATGAGGAATTAAATGAGTAGGTCCTCTGTTCTTGTTATCGAAGATGATCCTGCCATTCAGGAACTGCTTTCCCATACAATGTCAAAAGAAGGCTGGAAAATTTTTCAGGCAAAATCCGGCGAAGAGGGATTGAAAATATTAAAAACAGAAAGGGTAAATTGTATACTGCTTGATATCATGCTGCCTGGCATGGACGGCCTGAAAGCGCTTAAAAAAATAAAGGAAATTGATCAATGTAAAAATGTGCCGGTGATAATGACAACGGCAAAAGGCGAAGAAACTGATATTGTTACAGGGCTTGAGCTTGGCGCGGATGACTATGTCGTAAAGCCGTACAGCCCAAAAGTTTTAATTGCGCGAATCCGCGCCGCTGTCCGCCGGCAGGAAGAAGACAGCCTGTCATCTTCAGTAAATGTTTGGCAGCAGGGCGGACTTAAGCTTGACGCTGATCGTCATATTGCAGCGCTTGGCGGCAGGGAGCTGGATCTTTTCGCAACTGAATTTGAGCTTTTAAAACTTTTTATGTCCAATCCTGAAATTGTATTTTCGCGTAACAGGATAATAGCAGCTATCCACGGTCCTGATTATCCTGTAACGGATCGTTCCGTTGATGTGCAGATACTCGGTCTTCGCAAAAAACTGGGCAGTGCCGGAGACATGATAGAAACAATCCGCGGAGTCGGCTATCGGTTTAAAGCATTTGATCAGAGAGATTAAAACAGGAGATCATTGTGACAATTTTTAGAAAAAGCATGATAACATTAAGCGCCGCAGTTCTTGGCTTTACTCTAATATTCGCCGCGTCTGTTTTGATTTTTATGAACTCTTTCTATTATGAAATAAATATGAAAAGCCTTGAAAACACGGCTAAAACATTAATGGCGGCAGCCGGAAACGATCGCCTTAACGCGATATTTTCACATAACGAAGAAAATCAGGATTTTAATTTTCTGCCGCTGGGCGCGGATGATGTTTACCGGCTTACTTTGATTGCTCCCTCCGGTTTTGTTTTATGGGATTCACATGTTTCTGACAGGCTTGTAAATCATATTGACCGCGAAGAAGTTATTGCCGCGCTTGAAGGCAAAGAAGGAAGCTCAAGGCGCGAATCAATTAGTACAGGAATGAAACGTATATACTATTCGCTTCCTGTTTTTAACGGCGGCAGTACAATCGGAGTATTCAGGCTTTCAATTTCAATTCCTGGATTTTGGGCGCGGATTTCTCCCGTTTTAATTCCGTTTACTGTCTTTTTTTGCCTGTTTCTGCTTGCCGCTTTTTGGGCGATTATTGCGTATTCGCGCTCTCTTTCAGCATCGTTCGGGCGGCTTGTAAACATTGTTCGGCCGAGCGCGCCGCTTCTTTCCGGCCTTGAAACCAGCGAGCCTGTTTCGCCTGAATTCCTGAGTCTTGAAAAAACTCTGCGCGCGATGACACAGGAGCTTAACCTTCGCTTTGAACAGGCAAAATCAGAAGGCAGCCGGCTGGAAGCCATTCTGAACGGAATGTCCGAAGCTGTTTTCGCAATGGACAACTCTTTAAAACTGCATCTTGTAAATCCGAAAGCAAAAGAGATTTTTTATCTTGCGGATAACAATGATATTCCCGTTTTAAAAGAAAATACGCTGACATTGCTGGAAGCGACGCGATCCACGGAACTAACTGATATCGCGAAGAAAGCGGTTTCTTCCGGCGTTCCTTTTGAAACTGAACTGACGTTTCACGCCGGATTATCGGGCACTAAACATTTTCAGGTTTACGCTTCTCCTCTTGTCAGGGACAATAATGCTGATAATGACAGCGGCGGAGCCGTTCTTGTGCTGCAGGAGATCACGCGCCTTGTTAAACTGGAAAAAATACGCAAAGATTTTGTCGCGAATGTATCGCATGAACTGCGCACGCCAATCCAGCTTATCAAGGGATTTTCTGAAACCTTGCTGGACGCGGAAAAAATGCTTAAGGAAAATATTCACTTTGTTGATATTATTCACAAGAATGCAATAGTAATGGAAAATCTTACCAATGACTTGTTAATGCTCAGCAGCCTTGAAAACGCTGATACTCGTGATATGGAAGACTGTCAAATCGCCGCGCTGATTAACGAAGCGGTATCATCCGTGGAACCGCAGGCAAGGAAAAAGAAAATTGAAATAATTGTCAAATGCAATGAAGATTTTAGCGCCGTGCTTTACGGTTCTTTAATTATTCAGGCATTGATTAATCTGATTGACAACGGAATTAAATATTCTCCTGCTAAATCCAAAATTTGGGTCAACGCGTTCATGAGCGGCGAATCAGATTTAATATTCGAAGTGCGCGATAAAGGTATTGGGATTCCTTCTGAGCATCTGGAACGTATTTTTGAAAGATTCTACCGCGTTGACCGCCGTGAAAAAGGCGGTACAGGGCTTGGGCTTTCCATCGTTCGGCATATCGCGCTTCTTCACAACGGAAATGCCGAAGCGGAAAGTCATGCGGGCAAGGGATCAGTTTTCAGGATTATTATTCCCAGTAAGAATATGGATCATAATAATCATCATTAATTATTTCGAGTAATTCCACATCAAAGATTAATGTTGAAAAGGCCGGTACATACCCTTGAATACCGTCTCTCCCGTAAGCAAGGTTTGAAGGTATATAAAAACGGTATTTACTTCCCACGCTCATCAGCATTACACCTTCTGTCCAGCCGGGTATAACCATATCCAACGGGATATACGCTCCATCCTCTTCGTATGATTCGTCAAACAATGTGCCGTTTGTTAAAGTCCCGGTGTAATGTACTCTGACCATGGAAAAATTCTCCGGTTTTTCACCTTCAGTATCTTCGAGAATTTCATACTGGAGACCGCTTTGCGTAACATGTATGCCGGGACGCTGGCTGTTTTTAAAAAGATACTCTTCTTCAACGGCGCGGTTTTCCTCCGCTATTTTTTCCATCGCGTCATACAGGGCGGTTTCAATGATTTCCATCGCTTCCTGCTGGCTGAACTGAGGTTCCATGTCTTTTTCCATTACCGCCCTGACGCCTTCGGTCAATGCTGTATAATCGAATTCCAGACCCAGATCGCTCAGGTCATAATTTGCGCCGATCCACATTCCAAGAGCGTAGCTAATGCGCGCTTTTTCTTCCGCTTTTCTGTAGTCTTCCTGAATAGCCTTCGCGTTTAATGCCGCCGCGCATGAAAACATGCAAAAAATGAGTATCAGTTTCTTCATTGTCATTCTCCTGTTTCAGGGTTTATTTCCAAAAGTTCAACAACAAAAATCAATGTAGAATAGGGCGGTATTATTACTTCTCCTGTCCACGGATTTGAATAACCGCCAGAGCCGTAACCAAGCGCGGAAGGAATGTATAAAATATACTGGCTGCCTGTATTCATATATTGTATTCCTTCGCTCCAGCCCGGAATAACATCGCTCAGTGATAATACAATCGGCTGTCCGTATTCTATGGAACTGTCAAAAACTGAACCGTCTATAAAAGCTCCTTCATAATGCACAAGTACGCTGTCTTCAGCGGCCGGTCTTGGCCCTGTTCCTTCAATAATGATTTCGTATTGTAAACCGCTGGATGTAATATTTATTCCGGATCTTTTTGCGTTTTCCGCCAAAAACGCTGTTTCAGCCTGCTCAGCAACAGCATTTCTTGCGCTCGATATGGAATTAAATGCCGCTTCTATCAGCTCAATTGCTTTATCATTTGTTATCCGCGTTTCTTTACCGTTCATTATGTCGCTTATGCCTTTTATGAAATCTTCCAGTTCCGGATAAACACCGCTTGTGATCATGTTGTTTAATAAATCCGCGCCGATGCTCATACCCATGGCATAAGACGCGTCTTTATTCATGTTTTCTATTCCGGAAAAAGGATTTTCTGGTGTTTCCTTCTTGCAGGCTCCAAAAACCGCCGCAATTATTAAAATAATAATTAATAAATAATTTTTATACTTCATTTTGAGATAATAGCTTATATTGAGGTAAGTGTAAACACCAAGTTCGTATGGTTTGTATTCATGGCTAAATTCTAGAATTTCCATTGTCAAATTTAGTATTACTGGCGTCAGGATACTTTTTTTCTTGAATATTTCACTATAATTGTTGTATAATTAACCTCATGAGCAGCACAGCCAACAGCCAACAGCCAACAGCCAACAGCCAACAGCCAACAGCCAACAGCCAACAGCCAACAGCCAACAGCCAACAGCCAACAGCCAACAGCCAACAGCCAACAGCCAACAGCCAACAATACCATTGTAACAATAAGATTCTTGTCAACTATACATCAGTTTTTTTCTCAATTATTTACAAAGAAATTACTTTCTTCCTGCGGAGAAACGCCTCCTGTAACGAACTTAATGCTTTATTACAGAGGCCTTTTTTATAAATCTTTTTAGGAGTATCAAATGAAAAAGACAAAGAGACTTTTCGGGACAATCGCTTTTATTACGGCAATTGTATTCACTTTCTCAACCTGCGGCGGCAACGGCCCTACCGGCCCTTCGCAGTCAACGTACAATTGGGTTGACGATAACAATATTTATGCGCTGACTATTACCGATGACGGCGCAACAAGAGCAAACGTCACAGCAGGCAGCTACATATTAAAAATAATTTTATTTAGCGGAATTGTAAAAATCATTGAAGGAATTGCACAAAACGGCGGCGGCGGAAATATCATACTATCTAATTACGATAAGCCTGATATCTCAATAAATATTACCGGTAATACCGTAACAACAACCGCCGGTGTTATTTATGATGAATCAGGAAACACAGTATCGATGACTGGCGGAGGTCATGATTTGATCAAGGGCGGCGGCGCAGATGTAGATGTTACCGGAAGATGGCAGATGAAAACAAGCCTTGATAATTTAGCAAAGGAAATGGCAGCTGAAAATGGTATGACTGTACAAGAAACCAAAGCAATGCTTTCGATGTTTGGTGTAACTGATCCGGTAATACTCGCAGAAGTCGAATTTACCAGTGACAATAAGTGTTTAACATACGATGTAGATAAAGACGGAACTGTAAGTAATACTCCAGATTCTACAGGCACTTATGCTGTGTCAGGAAAAACTGTAATAGCAGTTGATGAAGAAGGTACAATGATTCTCACATCAAGCGGGAATAAGCTTACAGGAACTGCTCCAGACAGCGATATTCCTTTTGAATTAACAAGAAAATAAAATTCTTACTGTAACCCTCTCTCACAGAGGGTTACAGTTTTTTCAGCAGCTCAATGTATAGTATCTCATCAAAGTAATCCGAAGCGGAAACGGAGTCCAGCGGAAAAACATTCATATTAATTGTATCGATATACAAAACAGCTAATTCCATGTCCGGAGCGATTGATTTTATAACAACGTACAGCAATTCTGAACAATATATTTTACTGTCGTCAAAAAGGTTAAAGCCCCAATCAAACGGACGGTTCAGGTATTCCAAAGCTTTATCGGAAATTAGTGTTCCGTCAATTGATTTTACCCTGAATACTCCAATATTTAACGCTGCCTGTAAAAACTGCTCCAGAGAGTTTTCTTCAACGCCTTTTTCTTTATTTAAGATGGATCCAACTGCATTGATTACCGAGATGTTCCCGTTCCGTATCCTTACAATACCCAGGTGTGAAAATCTCTTATCGGTTAATGAAATTTCGCTGAACGGAGAAGATAAAGCTCCGTCACCATGACGCAGAATTATATCGCCGTCTTTCAGATACGGAATTACTCCTGAACTGTCAATTACAATATTCGGGCTTTTTCGGGGAATTGTAAAAAAAAGAATTATCGCTGTAATAATTAATATGAATATAACAATTGTAATTATCAGCGGCTTTCTTTTATGAACCGGCAGAAAGTTTTTTATCATGCTATTTTTAAGTGTTCCCAATAATTAACGGCACAGTATTTTTATCGGCTTTATATTATCATGTATTACATACCATAAAGTAGCCTTACTGACTTGTTTTTCCATTTATAAATCGTTCTTCGGCTTTAGATATTTGTTTTCATCTCCTTTAACTTAAAATTACCTGGAGACGATAGAAAATACTTGTGTTATACCTATACCCGTGTTAAAATTTTCGCATTGTTTGGGAAATTTCATGTTCTGTGGGTCTTCTCCAAACCATCTACCAAAAAGCAGAGGAATAATATGGCAGGTAAAAACATTGCAATGATTGACGGTAATAACGCGGCGGCTCATGTTGCCCACGCGCTCAGCGAAGTAATCGCGATTTATCCGATTACCCCTTCAAGCCCCATGGGAGAGCTCTCCGATGAGTTTTCCGCGCAGGGACGTAAAAATATCTGGGGCGCGGTTCCCGATGTTATAGAATTGCAGTCCGAAGCGGGCGCGGCGGCGGCGGTTCACGGAGCGCTTACAACAGGCGCGATGTCTGTTACATTTACCGCTTCCCAGGGCTTATTGCTCATGATTCCCAACATGTATAAAATCGCCGGTGAACTTACATCCACTGTTTTCCATATTTCAGCCCGCGCGCTTGCGACATCAAGCCTTTCCATTTTCGGAGACCATCAGGATGTAATGGCCTGCCGCCAGACAGGCTGGGCAATGCTTTCTTCCAACAGCGTTCAGGAAGTAATGGATCTGGCTCTTATCGCGCACGCGAGCACATTGCGCTCAAGGATACCGTTCCTTCACTTCTTTGACGGTTTCCGTACAAGCCACGAGCTTCAGAAGGTAGAGGAAATTTCTTACGATGACATGCGCCAGATGATCGATGACGACCTTGTCGCGGAACACCGCAAGAGGGGCCTTACTCCTGAAAAACCGACTATTCGCGGAACAGCGCAAAACCCCGACACTTATTTCCAGGGCAGGGAAGGCGTTAATAAATATTACCAAAAAACCGCGGCTATTGTTCAGGCAGAAATGGATAAGTTCGCGAAATTACTGGGACGCTCATATCACATATTTGATTATTACGGCGCGAAAGACGCAGATAAGGTTATCATCATTATGGGTTCAGGCGCGGACACTGTCGAAGAGACGATTGATTATCTTAACAGTAAAGGCGAAAAAACCGGTTTGGTTAAAGTGCGCCTCTTCCGTCCGTTTGACGCGAAATTATTTGTAAAGGCATTGCCCTCAACCGTAAAATCAATCGCGGTTCTGGATCGCACAAAAGAGCCCGGCTCGCTTGGGGAGCCGCTTTATGAAGATGTCCGCACCGCAATCGCGGAAATGCAGGCTTCAGGCGAGTTCAGTCCCAATCCGTTAATTCTGGGCGGACGCTACGGCCTTGGTTCAAAAGAGTTTACTCCTTCCATGGTAAAAGCTGTATACGATAACCTTTCAGGCAAGAAGATCGCAAACTTTATCGTCGGTATAAAAGACGATGTTCTTGGCAAGAGCCTTGATTATGATCCAGGCTTCTTCATCGCCGAAGAAGGCATGAACGAAGCGCTGTTCTACGGCCTTGGTTCTGACGGAACTGTCGGCGCCAATAAGAACTCAATTAAAATCATCAGCGAAGCAAGACCTGAACTTAACTGTCAGGCGTATTTCTCCTATGACTCAAAAAAATCCGGCGGCTTTACAGTTTCCCACCTTCGCTTCGGTAAAAATAAAATCAGGCGTCCGTACCTTATCAACTCTGCGGATTTCCTTGCCTGCCATAAATTTTCCTACATGGAAATGTACAACATGCTTTCCAGCATTAAACCAGGCGGAACATTCCTCCTTAACAGCCCGTTCAAAAAGGCTGATGTGTGGAAAGAGCTTCCTGTCGAAGTCCAACAGAAAATAATTGATAAAAAACTGAAGTTCTATGTTATTGACGCGGCTGAAATTGCGCGTAACACCGGAATGGGAAACCGCATTAATACGGTCATGCAGGCCGCCTATTTTAAAATTTCAGGCGTACTGCAGGAAGCCGAAGCTGTAAAACTCATGAAGGAACACATTGAACATTCCTACGGTAAAAAAGGCAAGGATGTTGTAGAAAAGAATTACAAAACTGTTGACGCGGCTTTGGGCGCAGTTGAAACCGTGGATTATCCTTCAAAAACCGAAGGCAATAACCACATGAAAGTGCCTTTTGCCACCGCGAATGATCCGTGGATTAAGGAAACTCTTGGAACAGCTTCATTTCAGGCTGGCGATACTCTGTCTGTCAGTAAAATCCCTGAAGACGGAACATTCCCGACAGCTACAACCCAGTATGAAAAACGGTCGGTCGCGGAGCTTGTCCCGGTATGGAATCCCGATGTTTGTATCCAGTGCGGTAACTGTACTGTTGTTTGCCCCCATGGATGTGTCCGAATGAAAAACGTAAGCGACGCGGACGCCGCCAAAGCGCCCAAAGGCTTAAAGACCGCGGCAGTTAAACCCAAGCCGGTAGACGGCCAAAAGGCGGCGCTTGTTATTTCCTGCGAAGACTGTATGGATTCAGGCGTTTGCGGGCTTTGTATAAATATCTGTCCGATGTCAAAAGACGCAAGTAAACCGTGTGCCCTTTCCAAGAAATCATACGCCGACGATCCTGTATTCCATGACGAGCAGGCCGCTGTTTGGAATTACTTCCTCAGCCTTCCTGAAACGCCGGCGGCGGGTGAATTGAACAGTCCCAAAGCTCTTGCGTACAAACGCCCGTTATTTGAATTCTCAGGCGCCTGCGGCGGCTGCGGTGAGACTCCGTATGTTAAACTTATGTCGCAGCTTTTCGGCGACAGAGCGCTGATTGCAAACGCAACGGGTTGTTCATCAATTTACGGCGGAAACCTGCCGACAACGCCTTATTGTAAAAACGCCGAAGGAAGAGGTCCCGTGTGGTCAAACTCGCTCTTTGAAGACGCCGCAGAGTTCGCGCTTGGCTTCAGGCTTACAAGCGACAAGCTTGCCGTTCATGTCCGCGAGATGGCTGTCAAAGCAAAAGGCGAAGGTATCGCCGTTGCGATCATCGATAAACTGCTTGCAAATACGCAGGCTGACGATGCCGCTATCAATGAACAGCGTAAAAATGTAGACGAGTTGAAAGCCGCCCTTAAAGGCGACTCAAAGCCGACCGCGAAAATGCTGCTCTCGTTAGCTGATCATTTTGTAAAGAGATCGGTATGGGGATTCGGCGGCGACGGCTGGGCGTATGATATCGGTTTCGGAGGACTGGATCATGTTCTCGCTTCCGGAAAAAATGTCAACCTGCTCTGCCTTGACACAGAAGTTTATTCCAACACCGGCGGTCAGATGTCAAAATCAACTCCTGTCGGCGCAATCGCGAAATTCGCCTACGCCGGAAAAGATATTGTTAAAAAAGACCTTGGCGCAATCGCGATGAGTTACGGTTATGTTTATGTAGCGAAAATTTCACTCGGCGCTGATATGAATAAAGCGATCAGGGCATTCCGCGAAGCAGAATCGTACAACGGCCCGTCTTTAATCATCGCGTACGCGCACTGTATTAATCACGGTATTGATATGAGTAAAGGCCTTGAGCAGGGCAAAGCCGCAGTAACAAGCGGACTATGGCCGCTTTACCGTTACGACCCGCGCCTTAAGGATCAGGGAAAGAACCCCTTCCAGCTTGATTCCAAAGAGGCGACCACAGCGATTGAAGACTTCATGTACAAGGAAGTCCGCTTCAAGAGCCTTAAAGCCGCAGACCCGGCGCGCGCCGATATGTTGCTTGCGAAAGCGAAGAAGCAAGCTGAGCGTGTTTGGAAAGAGTATAAGTATCTTTCGGACAGGCCGTTCTAAACTGTTTGTATACGATGTTCCGCCGCAGGCGGAATGTCGTATACAAACGCGCTGCGACATAAAATCTATAAATTTTAAATGAAAAATTAATAATTGTATATTTTTTAATCTATATTAATGAATTTCTATAGGTGTTTATAGGTTTTTAGTGTTTTTCGTATTGAATCCAAAAGTGCTTTATCAAAAGAAACTCTCAAAGATGTTGAGAAATCATCAAGGCACTTATTCACCGTAATTAATATATCTTCTGGGACTTGTTTTTCAGGTTGAAATAATTCAAAAACTTCAATTTCTAAGGCATTTGCCAAATTTACTAAGGATAAAGGTGAAATCCAGCCTCTTTTTGTCTCTATATCAGATAAATAATTAGTTGAAATCCCCATTTTTTCCGCTAATTTTGCTTGAGTCCAGCCCTTACGTTGACGATATCGTTTTATATTACGGCCAAAAATGTTCCGTAAGCCTGATTCATCCACTATATATTTAATCCTTATACCTTGAATTATTTATTATGGTATTGGCTTGACAAATTATCCAACAGGCAATACTATTAAATATAATACTAGGTAATACCAGTATTTTAGTTTATAAAGATTTAGAATATTGGAGTACTGTAAAAATTATGGAGGAATGTATGACAGAAAAAAGACTTTATTTGGGAAGACTGGTAATAGTGCTGGTATTTGGATTAATGGTTGTTGGGTGTGATGATGAACCAAAGAAAACGTATAATACGAAAACGTATTATTATGAGGCTTATTCTATTACAATGTCCCAATATGATACATTTGTTGGTTCAGTTCCTGCTGGGAATAATTATTCATTCTCAGAAATACAAGGGTTCAGAAATATATTACGAGGATTTGGAGGAACATTTGTTGAATCAAATTCTGGTGTAACCGAATCTGAATTGCAATCTTTTGCTAATCAACATGGGCTTGGAGGTGTTGAATATAACCAAGTAAAAGAAGCATTAGATTCTGTTGGAAATTTAATTACGTTTTTTTATACTACTTCTCCTTCAACTATGATATGGGTATATGTCGAAAAAGAGTAAAATTTAAAAAGATTTTACGCTGTCTAACGAGGCTGTCGAATTTATACAAATGACACATAACATATCTAAAAAGCTTGTGTAAAAAGTAAAAAATGATATAATAACGGCATTATGGTAAGATATAAAGAAAACGATATCACACAAGGGCTGTTTCTGGTTTACATTAAATAGCCTTTTTTAGGTTTTGAAAAGCAGTTTTTCGGGCTAACGCTCTTCAAAACTGTGATATTTATAGGAAGCTCTTACAAAACGCAAACCTTCGGTTTGAAAGTTTTGCAAGAGCCTATTTTTGTTGACAGGTTTTTTTTATTGATATAGCATATTTATATGCAGCCAAAAATAAGATCGAGTTTATTTTTAAAACGGCTAATCGATCAACGTTATTTGCTGCTTTTATCAATTCCTTTCATTATTTGGCTCGCAATTTTCAGGTATATTCCCCTCTTTGGATGGATCACGGCTTTTCAGGACTATAAACTGCATTTGGGCTGGTTTGGTTCCGCGTTTGTCGGATTTAAAAATTTCGCGGATTTTTTCAAACACAATCTCTTTCCTTCCGCCATGCAAAATACGCTAGCCATGAGCCTTATGATGCTGGTTTTAGGCACATTCATGGCCATCACTTTCGCCGTTCTTTTGAACGAACTGCGCTATCTTCCGTTTAAAAGGTTTACGCAGACTGTCTCATATCTTCCGCACTTTGTTTCATGGGTTGTTGTCGCAAATATTGTTACCCAAATGCTCGCTATCTCAGGCCCAATTAATGAAATCCTTCTTGAGCTTGGTTTGATTAAAGATCCTACCAATGTAATGATAAAACCTGAGTATTTCTGGTGGGTAGTAGTATTATCTGATATATGGAAGGAAATGGGCTGGAACGCGATTATTTACCTTGCGGCAATGGCGGGAATTGATTCCCAGATTTATGAAGCGGCGGAAATTGACGGCGTTAACCGTTTTCAGAAAATTTGGTATGTTACGCTGCCTGGGATTCAGGGCACTATCGTAATTCTTCTTATTTTGAGCATTGGAAATATTATTAACATCGGTTTTGAAAGACAGTTCATGCTTCAGAACGCTGTTACTTTTCCCAAAGCGCTCACGCTGGATTATTTCGCGTACAGGTACGGCCTTACAATGTTCAGGTATTCGTTTGGTACTGCCATCGGTATATTTAAGTCAGTGATTAGTATAATTTTGCTTTTCCTTGCCAATTATTTGGCGAAGAGATCCGGTACAGGAAGGCTGTTCTAATAAGGAGAGAAAGTGGCGGCTATATATAAAAAGAATTTTATGGATATTATTATTCTTTTTTTTATGATAATTGTTATCATAATTACGCTGTATCCTTTCCTGAATGTAACCGCCAAATCTTATAATGATCCGATTGATACCGTAAAAGGCGGCATTCATGTGCTTCCGCGCGCGCCCACATTGCAGAATTATATCGGTCTTTTGGAAGCGGGCAGCAATCTGCCCACTGCTTTCCGCAATTCTGTGCTGCGGACTGTAATCGGAGCGGTCAGCGGCGTTTTGTGCTGCGCGATGTTTGCTTTTGTTCTCAGCAGGAAAGACTTTGTTTTTAGGAAGAGTTTTACAATATTTTTGGTTATTACAATGTATGTAAGCGGAGGTATAATTCCGGATTTTCTGTTAATAAGGAATTTGGGCCTTGTTAATAATTTCTGGGTTTATATCCTTCCCGGGCTGATAAACGCGTTTAATGTTATAGTAATCCGGGCATTTATGGATACAATTCCTTATTCATTGCAGGAATCCGCAAAAATAGACGGCGCCAATGATGTTTCAATCTTTTTCAGGATAATACTGCCGCTTTGTAAACCTGTTCTTGCGACAATCGCTTTATTTATCGCGGTAGGCCAATGGAACAGCTGGTTTGATACTTATATTTACACCCGCAGTAATGATCAGCTAACAACCCTTCAGTATGAACTTATAAAAGTTCTGGACAGCGCTCAGGCTGTAGGAAGCGCCGCGGATGTTCATTCACAGCAATTACGCACGGCAAGGCGAAGCCCCGAAGCCATAAAAATGGCAATAACCGTAATTGCGACTGTTCCCATTTTGCTGATTTATCCCTTCCTGCAAAAATATTTTGTTTCTGGGATCACTTTGGGAGCGGTAAAAGAGTAATTAACCTTTAAAAGTTTTTTAAAGGCAAAAATATTTATAAGGAGATGCAAGATGAAAAAACTTACGGTATTTTGGGCAATCATGGCAATAGTCATGTCATTGTTCATTTTGGGATGTAACAGGGGAGGCGGCGCTTCCGGAGGTACAACAGCCGGAACAAAAAGCCCTATTACATTTACGTTCTTTAATGCGGACGCGATAGAAGACATGCCTTTTACTGATCCTGTTGCAAGGGAAATAACAAGGCGTACCGGCGTTACTCTGGTCACAGATCGCCCTGTCGGCGGCAATTATAATGAAGTAGTCGGACTCATGATAGCTTCCGGCGAACTTCCCGATATTATTTTCGCGAAAGGCAATCTTAATATGCTGATTGACGCCGGAATGGTAATCAGGCTTGATGACCTGATTGAGAGAAAAGGCGCTAATCTTAAAAAATTGTACGGCGATTTGATCGGAAGACTCCGCAACAATACTGATGATCCGTACATTTACAATGTAGGAACCTATGCTGTGCATAACGGCGTATGGTCAACTGACGGAACCATGCAGATTCAACACGCTGTTCTAAAAGAGCTTGGATATCCCAAATTGCAGACATTACAGGATTATGAAAACGCTATCAGAACATACCTTCAAAGATATCCGACCATTAACGGACAGCGGACAATAGGTTTCTCACTGTTAATAGACACATGGCAGTGGTATATCGATCTTTCCAATCCTTCCTGCTTCCTTCTCGGCTATCCCGATGACGGCCAATGGCTTGTTGATCCTGTTACTCTGGAAGCTTACTACAAATTCTTCCATCCGCAGGCAAGGGAATATTACAGATGGCTCAGCCGCATGAACGCGGAAGGCATTCTTGATCCTGAATCATTTACGCAAACAGAAGATGTATGGAGAGCGAAAATCGCGTCCGGAAGAGTTCTTGGTATCGCGTATCCTGACTGGGGATATGGTGAGTCCAAACAGGCGCTTATCGGCGAAGGCCGCCTTGACAGAACATTCGCATATCTTCCCATCGGACTTAATGAAAACGTTAGAGTTGTTTCTTTAATGGATTCCGGATTCTCCGGCGGCTGGGGTATTGCGATCACTACATCCTGTAAAGACCCGGAAAGAGCGTTTGAATTCCTTGACTGGATGGCGTCGGAAGAAGCACAGGTTCTGATTAACTGGGGCATTGAAGGCACCAATTACAATGTAGTAAACGGCAAGCGCATAATGATTGAATCTGAAAGACAGGCTTCACTTTCCGATCCCAACTGGGGCAGAAGAACAGGCGTAGGTATTTACGCGCACCCGTTCCCGATGTACGGCAGGGGCTACATTGATTCGACAGGCAACTATATAACAAGGGACAGTCCGGAAACGCTCGCGGCGAATTATCACGCTGTTGAAAGAGAAACACTGGCAGCTTACGGGGCGGCAATGTGGACAGACCTTTTTCCATCGACGGAATCTTTGGGCGTAACACGTCACGGGCAGGCATGGCAGTATGCATTGCCTCCTGAACTTGAAGCGGTTATTTCCCAGGCGGATGACTATGTAAAAACCGCGTTGTCAAATATTGTACTTGGGTCTCCGTCAAACGTGGATGCCGCGTATGATAACATGCTGGCTCAGCTTCGCCGAATGGGCATTGAAGAAGCGCATACCAGAATGACACAGCTTGTAAAAGACAAAGTAAGGCTTTGGGGAAATTAATCTTTAAGTTTTAATCAGAAACTTTTTACCCGTCCTGTTTAACAGGGCGGGTTTTTTTTCAGAGGTTATACGTTTTTACTTCCGATGATAACGCCGTCGACATAAACGCAAGAGCGAGACCCTGGCCCCATCCCTGTACCCAGTCCTTGGGAATTTTCCGGTAACCTTCGCGATCATTCATAACCGCTGTGCCGCCTGATACATTTAATACCCGTCCGTCTTCTGTTATATTATTTAAAACCGCGTCAAACGCTTTTTGAACATATTTGGTATGAAGCGGATTGTTATTATTTAGCATCGCCGCTCCCAGTCCCGCTGTCGCCGATACTTCGCCGTACGATTCTTCGTCATCAAGAATTGTACGCCACAGGCCTTCATCAGTTTGTAAATATTTTACGGCGCTTAACTGATCGCGAAGCGATGCGGTCATGCCCGCCCAGGCGGGATATAAATACGGTTTGGGAAGAATTCTGTTTGCCCTGCTTACAGTATACGCCGCCCATGCGTTTGCGCGAGCCCAATAAAAGCCCGACATGTTATTTTTTTCGATATTATTATAACCGTGATACCATAATCCGGTCGCGGGGTTTTGCAGATACCTGATATGCCATTCATATTGATTCAGCGCGTCTTTAATTAGGTTTTCATCTCCAAACTCAATGCCGCATCTGAGCATAAGATAGGCTGCCATAAATAAAGTGTCAGCCCATGCCTGTTCCGGGAAATCGTTTTTTACGGATACAACATGCTGCAGTACATTATCCGCGAAACGGGCCGCTTTTGTCTGAAGCCAGTTCAAAGTATCTTTAAGCGGTTCAAGGTATTTTCCTGTTTTCTGATACAGGTATAAAAGAGTATGACCCATCGAGGCTGTATTGACCGTCGTATCTGGAAGTCCAAGCGTCAGATATTCATCCACCCACACTGAAAGTTTTTCTATGTAACTTTGATTTCCTGCAGCTTCAGCGGCGCGCGTTATACCGTAAAAACCGACTCCGCATGGCCAGTCCCATGTCAGATCCAATCGCAGCGTCTTTTCGGCTACAGCGTCCATCAATTTTTTTATTTTTTCTTCGTCGAATTTAAGTTTAATGTTGTTCATGTTGATCATTATACTATATAATTCAATGTATGAAACTGGCAGGAAAAGTCAGCAAGGTTTTATACGGAGGAGATTACAATCCCGAACAATGGCCAAGGGATATTTGGAAAGAAGATATGCGTCTTCTTACCTTTGCGGGCATTGATGTCCTGACAATAAATGTTTTCAGCTGGGCGATATTGCAGCCTTCCGAAGATGAGTACAACTTTTCCGTTCTGGATGACATTGTCGAAACAGTAAGCAAAGCCGGCATGAAGATATGTTTCGCGACAGGCACCGCGACTCATCCCGCGTGGATGGCGCGCAAGTATCCGGAGGTTTTACGTGTAAATACCGACGGTTCTAAACGCAAATTCGGTGACAGACAGAATTCGTGTCCCAGCAGTAAAATATATCGGATGTATTCGGGCAGACTTGCGCATAAAATTGCCGAGCGTTACGGAAAACTGGAAAATATTATCGCCTGGCATATTTCAAACGAATACGGCGGTTATTGTTATTGCGATAATTGTCAGCATGCGTTCAGGGAGTGGCTCAAAAAAAGATATAAAACGATGGAAGCGCTTAACGCTGCCTGGAACACCGCGTTTTGGGGGCACACTTACCACGACTGGGAAGATATCGTCTCTCCGAGTTTTTTAGGCGGAGAATGGAGCCGTCAGCCCCGCGTTTCAGGTTCCTGTCAAATTCAATCGATTGATTACAGACGTTTTTATTCCGACATCCTTTTGGATTGCTTCCTTGAAGAAGCGAAAGTCTTAAAAGAAATTACACCCTATATTCCGGTAACAACCAATTTTATGGGGACTTTCTGGGATCTTGATTATTTTAAATGGGGAAAGCATATGGATTTTGTCTGCTGGGACAATTATCCGTGGCCTGACTGCCCGCATACCCGCATTGCCATGAACCATGCCCTTATGCGCGGCTGCGGAGGCGGACAGCCGTTTTCCCTGATGGAACAAACGCCGAGCGTTACAAACTGGCAGCCGTACAATTCACTTAAGCGGCCCGGTATCATGCGACTGTGGAGTTATCAGGCGCTGGCTCACGGCTCTGATACCGTAATGTTTTTCCAGATGCGCCGCTCGCGCGGCTGCTGTGAAAAATTTCACGGAGCGGTAATAGACCACTGCGGCCATGAGAACACGAGGGTATTCCGTGAGACTGCTGCTCTTGGAGATGAACTTAAAAAACTGGGAGACTCATTTATTGACAGCCGTTTTAATTCAAAGGCGGCTGTGCTGTATGACTGGGATAACTGGTGGGCGACAACATTATCAGCGGGCCCGACACAGGACATGAATTATCCTGAAGAAGTTTACCGTTATTATGACGCGCTTGCGAAGCAAAATTATTCAGTTGATATAATTGATGTTGACGCTCCTTTTGATAATTACAAAATACTCTTTGCTCCGGTTCTTTATATGATTAAACCCGGATACGCTGAAAAATTAAAAACATTTGTAAATAAAGGCGGCACGCTGATTACTACATATTTTTCCGGCATGACCGATGAGAACGACCTTGTTACTCAGGAAGGATATCCCGGTGAGCTGAGAGAGCTTTGCGGAATATGGGTCGAAGAAACCGACGCTCTGCTTCCCGGAAAAGATAATGGTTTTGTTATTAAAAAAGATCCTTTTAATCAAAACAGCGACAAAAGTATTATTGGCGCATGGAAAGCGGAACTTTTCTGCGATATTATTCACAGCGAAGGCGCTGAAATAATCGCAAACTATGAAAGCGATTTTTACGCCGGGACGCCTGCTCTCTGCCGTAATAAATTCGGTCAGGGACAGGTCTGGTATTTCGGCGCAAGGCCCGAGCAGGCTCTTCTGGATCGTTTTACGGTATTGATATGCGTTGAATGTGGGATTCTGCCTGTATTTCCGGCGCCGGAAGGAATCGAAGCAACCCGCCGCGTAAAGGATGGAAAAGAGTTTACCTTTGTATTGAATCATAATAAAACCGCTGCGGAAATTGTAATTCCTGCCTCTTCGCGCGATCTTATAACTGATAAGGTATTTACAGCCAACGAACGTTATTCCCTTCCGGCAGCAGGAGTTTTAATTCTGGTAAAAAATTAGTTGCGGAGATTAATCTATGGAAATTAAGCAGGTTATTAATGAAGGAAAAACAGCGCTTGGTATTGAGCTTGGTTCAACGCGCATCAAGGCTGTGCTGCTGGATATAACCGCCGGATATAAACCGATTGCCGCAGGCAGCCACGATTGGGAAAACAGGCTGGAAGACGGATTGTGGACCTATCGTCTTGATGATGTATGGACGGGTTTGCAAACAAGCTTTAGAAATTTATCATCTGATGTAAAAAAACAATATGGTGTTAATTTGATAACAGTTGGCGCCGTTGGAATTTCCGCAATGATGCATGGCTATCTTGTTTTTGATAAAGACGGCAGGCAGCTCGCGCAATTCAGGACATGGCGAAATACTACAACCGAAAAAGCTACGGTCGTTTTAACGGATAAGTTTAAATTCAATATACCTCTGCGCTGGAGCATCGCGCATTTGTATCAGGCAATGCTTAACAAAGAAGATCATGTAAAGGATATTAATTTTATCACGACACTTGCAGGTTATGTGCACTGGAAACTTACCGGAAAAAAAGTGATTGGAATCGGAGACGCTTCAGGGATGTTTCCCGTTGACAGCGATTCGCTGAACTACGATTCCGCTATGCTTGATCAGTTTTCCGCTCTTGTGTCGCCCTATAATTTTAACTGGAAAATTAAAGACATCCTTCCAAAAGTTCTGGCTGCCGGCGAAGACGCCGGCGTCTTAACAGATGAAGGCGCTTTGCTTCTGGCTCCCGGCGGATCATTAAACGCGAAGCAGAGCAGCATCCCGCTCTGTCCGCCGGAAGGAGACGCGGGAACCGGCATGATTGCGACTAACAGCATAACTGAAAGAACAGGGAATATTTCTGCGGGAACTTCCATCTTCGCCATGATTGTTATGGAAAAAAATCTTTCCAGGGTGTATCCGGAAATAGATATCGTCGCTACTCCGGCGGGAAAATCCGTCGCGATGGTTCACGGTAATAACTGCACATCTGACATTGACGCGTGGGTTCGCCTTTTCAGGGAAATCGCGGACCTTTCGCAGCCTGTAAAAATGAGCAAGCCCGCTTTTTATGACGCGCTTTATTTTAAATCACTGGAAGCTGAAGGCGACTGCGGCGGACTTTTGGCCTATAACTTTTTCTCAGGAGAGCCGCTTGCCGGAGTTGACGAAGGCCGCCCGCTTTTTGCGCGTCTTGCGGACAGCAATTTTACACTGGCGAATTTTATGAGGACGATTCTTTTTTCCGCGCTTGGCACTTTAAAACTTGGAATTGATATTCTTGAAAAAGAGCAGGTTCGCATTGACAGTCTTTTGGGCCACGGCGGATTTTTTAAAACTAAAGAAGTCGGACAGCGGTTTATGGCGGCAGCTTTCAATGCGCCGGTTTCCGTTATGGACGATTCCTCTAACCAGGGTTTGAGCGCCGAAGGAGGAGCGTGGGGAATCGCGCTGCTTGCCGCGTTCCTTTTGCAAAACAAAAATGAAAAACTGTCTTTGGAAAAATTTCTTGCGGAAAAAGTTTTCGTGCGCCTTGCAAGCGTCAAACTGGAACCTAATCCGGACGATGTAAAAAGTTTTAATATATTTATGGATCGTTTTTCAGCGGGACTTAAAATTGAAAAGTCCGCCATAGAAAATTTAACAAGGAGATAATATGAATCTTAAAAAATGCGAGTTCTGGTTTATCGCCGGAAGTCAGGATCTTTACGGAGATGAAACGCTCAAACAGGTGGCGGAACATGCGCGCATAATGGCGGACGAATTTAACAAGGATCCTCTTATCGCGGGAACTGTTGTTTTAAAACCGACCGCCGTTACCCCTTCGGGGATCAGAAGCCTTTTTGAAGAAGCCACCGCCTGCGCGTCCTGCACCGGTATTATTACATGGATGCACACGTTCTCGCCTTCGAAAATGTGGATTCATGGGTTGGCTGTAAACCGAAAGCCTATTTTGCACCTGCACACCCAGTATAACCGCGATATCCCCTGGGCTTCGATAGATATGGACTTTATGAATCTTAATCAATCGGCGCACGGCGACAGGGAACACGGACATATCCACGCGAGGATGCGTTTGCCGCGGAAAATTGTGGCGGGTTTCTGGCAGGACAGCGAACTGCGACGGCGTATTGGAGTATGGATGCGCGCGGCTGCGGCAAAACAGGACGGAATGAACTCGGTAGTGCTGCGTCTCGGGGACAATATGCGCGAAGTCGCGGTAACCGAAGGCGATAAAGTCGAAGCGCAAATCAGATTAGGCTGGCAGGTAAATACATGGGGTATCGGAGAGCTTGCAGACCGTTACGCGAAAATCAGCGGCGAGCGGGCGGAAAAACTTGCGCAGGAGTACGCAGGTTCCTATGAACTTGCCCCTGAGTTAAAACAGGCGGGAAAAGCAAGAGACGCGATGCTTGAACAGGCAAAAATTGAAATAGCGCTTAAGGAAATGCTCGAAAAAGAAAACGCCGGAGCGTTTACAACAACCTTTCAGGATCTTCACGGCCTTCCTCAATTACCAGGCCTTGCGGCGCAGCGGCTTATGGAGCAGGGGTACGGTTTCGGCGCCGAAGGGGACTGGAAACAGTCAATGCTGACGCGCTGCGCCAAAGTCATGGCATCTGGTCTTGCAGGAGGCGTTTCCTTTATGGAGGATTACACCTATCATTTTGAGCCGGGAAACGAAGCAGCCCTCGGCGCGCATATGCTCGAAGTTTGTCCTTCAATCGCGGAAGGAAAACCGCGCATAGAAGTGCATCCGCTGGGAATCGGAGGAAAAGCCGATCCCGCGCGCATGGTGTTTAACGCAGCGCCTAGAAGCGCTGTGCTCGCTACATTAATCGATCTTGGCTCTCACTTCAGAATGATAGTAAATGAAATCGAAACCATAAAAATCAAAAATGATATGCCAAAGCTTCCTGTCGCGCGCGCTTTATGGAAACCGCATCCGAATATTTACGAATCAGCCGAAGCGTGGATATTGTGTGGCGGGACTCATCACTCTGTATACAGCACTGCTCTTACAGCGGAATATTTCCGCGACTGGGCGCAAATGTGCGGAGTTGAGTTTGTGCTTATAGACAAAAACACAAATGTAAACAGACTGCAAGATGAACTGAGATGGAGTGCTCCTTATTATGAATGAATATAAAACACTTTGCGAAGAAGCATATGAAGCTAATTTGGAAATTCAGCGCCGGGGCCTTGCCATATATACATGGGGAAACGCTTCGGCTTTTGATCCTGACAAGGGAGTATTCGCGATAAAACCGTCCGGTGTCGATTATGACAAGTTAACGCCTATTTCAATGGTGTTACTTGACATTGAAGGAAAAATTATTGAAGACTCGCAGCGGCGCAGCCTGAAGCCGTCGTCGGATACAAAGACCCATATGGTTTTATACCGCGAATTTTCTCCGCTAGCAAACATACGCGGTATTACCCACACACATTCTACTTACGCGGTTTCATGGGCGCAGGCAAAAAAAAATGTTCCTGTTTTCGGAACAACTCACGCGGATCATGGCACGCAGGAAATCCCATGCACTGAGTACATGGATGAAGAGGTTGTAAAAAACAATTATGAACTTGAGACAGGCATTCTTATTGCAGACACATTCAGAAAAAGAAATCTGAATCCGTCTTATATAAACATGGTTCTTGTAGCCGGACACGGCCCTTTTACATGGGGAAGCAGCGCGGCTGACTCTGTGTATAACAGCGCAATTCTGGAAGATATCTGCAAAATGGCCCTTCTTACTTTGACCTTGAATCCTCATGCAGGGCCGCTTCCCGAACACATTATTAAGAAGCATTGGGATCGCAAACACGGACCCGGCGCTTATTACGGACAAACGTGAGCTTTCTTTTAAAAGGAAAACAGGGTAAAAGGACGGCCTACCAAATTGAAAATGATTTTCCCAAAATACGAAGCAGCGCTTCTGTGAAAAAATAATCTCCGTAAATAATCGGGACTTCAGTATCGTCGCTCTTACCGTGCCACGCGGCTGTTCCGCCTCCGATTATTCCGTCGTTATCAATATTCCAGTCTGCAAATTTTTTCTCGCAGGCGCGCAGAATCTTCAGCGCGCATCCTGTATAAAATGCTTTTTCGTTTTCACTGACATTCCCGGCGATTTCCAAAAGTCCGCATGCCGTAATCATCGCCGCTGTTGAATCGTATTTTAAAGGCTGCGCGGGGGAGCGGAAGTCTACAACCGCAAACCAGTTGTTATACGCAAGATTGGATATCACATAATGGGCGGTATTCTTTGCTGTTACAAGATATTTTTCATTGCCTGTATATTTAAAACTTAACGCGAATCCGTAAACTGCCCAGCTTTGCCCCCTGCTCCATGATGAGCCTGACGCGTAACCCTGTCCCGCCGGTATTTCAAGGCGCAGTCCTGTATCGGGAGATAGGATGACAATGTGGTTACAGCTTCCATCAGGCCGCGCGATTATATTCGCCGCGGTGTCCGCGTGGCATTGAGCGATTTGAGAATAACGCGGATCGTTTATTTCACCTGAAGCCCAGTAAAGAAGAGGCAGGTTCATAAGGGTGTCGATAATTATCCAGCCTGAGCGATCGTCTCCGTTCCACGCGCGGATAAATTTTCCCGCCGTATTGTAACGGCCTGCCAGAATGTTCGCCGAATGCAGCGCTCTGCGTCTTGAATCTGCGCTGCCTGTAAGTTTATAATTCGCGGCTGCCGTATGGAGCCACATGAAACCTACATCGTGATGCAGTCCTTCAAAACCGTAAAGCGCTTCATCAAGGCGTTTTTCAATCTCCTGCGCGGTTTTTTTTAATGTTTCATTTTCTGACGCATAATACATTTGCCACAATAGGCCCGCCCAAAAACCGTTTGTCCACCAGTTAATTCCGTCTCCGGTATCAAGATCGCTGTAATGTCCGTTTTTGGAAATATACGGAATTGTATTTCCAAGACGGGCGCATTGTGCTTTTATTTTATCATTAAGTTTTTCATATGTCTCTTGCGCCCATTTAAGGTCTTCATTCTCCAGTTGATAATCCATTTTTTACCTCTTTATAAAATTCCTGCATAACATAAAAAGCGGGTTTTCTTGTTACCCGATCTTCATCAATAAGTCCCTTGCGGTTAAATTTTTCCTGATAACGGTTGAGCCGTCTTGGACAGCGGAAGTCATAGAGTATCCATGGAGTTGTGCCTGCTATAAAGGGACACTTTTTAAATGTTTCAATCTGCTGTTCATAAAGTTTTTTCTGTTTGTCTTCTGTCCAGAGATCGTCGGCGCTTCCCCTTTGTCCGAGCCGCGCATCTCCGCCGAACTCGCACACAAGCACAGGTTTTTCAGGATTTGAATTATTCAGGATTTTAGGCAGTTTATCAAAATCAGGATCATACCAGCCGTAATATTCATTTATACCAATCACATCAAGAAATTCTGAAAGGCGATCTTCAATCATTAATTTTTCATGATTGATAAGGCAGGCGGCTGATACAAGGCGGGAATCATCAAGCTCTTTCGCTTTTTTCGCAAGCTTTGACATGAACTCAAGCCTTGAATCGGTATCATCGTTCTCATTTCCGACTGACCAGATTATTACGCTTGCGCGGTTTCGATCGCGCAGTATAAGCTCGCTAAGCTGATTCTCTGCGTCCTTGTAAGTGTTCTGATTGTCAAAAGCGACTGCCCAGTAAACCGGAACTTCTTTCCACAGAAGCACTCCCTCCTCGTCGGCGATACGCGCAAACCTTCCGTCATGCGGATAATGGGCCAGCCTGAAATAATTTCCGTTCATCTCTTTTAAGTCACGGATGGTTTTACGGATAATTTCTTCGTTTGTGGTTTTACCTAACGCGAAGTGATCCTCGTGAACGCAGATTCCGCGGAGAAATATTTTTTTTCCATTAAGAAAAATTTCTTCTCCCTTTGTTTTTATCTCCCTGAAACCGATTTTATCCGTTACAGAATCTGAGCCATATGATATTAACACATCATAAAGCCTTGGATTTCCGCAGCTCCACAGCTGCGGTTTTGCGGAAAATATTATCGATCCCTTTCCGTTTTGAATTTCTATTTCCTGTTTTATGCCAAGCTCTTTAATTTCCAGCAGCGCTTTTCCGCTGACAGGCGAGTTATCCGCGTTTACTACATCGACATCCGCCTGAATTGCGGAAAAAGTTCCGTCAGGACACAGACGTACAAACCAATCCTTGATAAAAATTTTCGGAAGGCGCACAAGATACACATCCCTGTAAATACCGCCGTAATTAAACCAGTCGGTATTTTCCATTGGTATACGTACGGGGCTTCTTCTCGCATCGGCGGTTATAACAATACGGTTATCTGTTTTTACTTCATCGCTGATATCAGCATTGAACGGGGTTGACGCGCCGTCATGCGTACCGATGAATTTTCCGTTTAAAAAAACTGATGTTCTGTACGCGGCTCCTTCAAAGCGGAGCAGCAACCGCTCGCCGTTCGTTTTTGGAAAATAGCGGAATGTCCTTGTATAAATACCGGAACCCTCAAAATAATGCAGTTCAGGTTTCTCAAGATTCCAGACCGCCGGAACTTTTATTCTGTCCCAGCTTTCCCAATCATAATCCAGCGGCATCTGCGCGCCTGATGAGTTATATTGGACCTCTTTGAACCAATGCGCTCTGCGGCAGGTATCGTAAAGATCTTCCGCGAAATTCCACTTGCCGTTCAGGGATTCTGTCGTCCGGCCTGTGATATTTATAAGTCCTGACGCTTCCAGCATGGTTTGCAAATATTCGCTTTCATAATCCTTGTTATGGATATCCGATTGATAACTGCCTGATTTTTCTTTCATTTATTTCTCCTTGTCGTTTACAGGAAAATCTAATTAATAAAGATGTTTTTTATTTTATTCCCTGCGGCATTCTTTGTCCAATAAAATTAAATACAGAGAGAAATATTACAGCTTTTTTATATTTTTTTACATGATACTAAACATAAAAAAATCTATATATAAAAAAAGTATATATATTTGATAAGTCTTTGTATTCTTTTTATTCCATTTTGAATTATTATATATGGTACAATCCGGACGGGTTGTCATTTTTTTTTACTTAGGAGGAAATTTATGAGAACAAAAACCGTTTTATTCATGCTGATCCTTACTATGGTCTTTTCAGGCTCATTATTCGCAGCAGCAGCAAGTGATCAGGCGCCGGCAGGAACTACTACCTTAAGGTGGGCAATGTGGGATGCTGATCTTACTGTTTATTACAGACCGCTTATTAACGCATATCAGGCCAGAAATCCGAATATCAGGATTGAACTTGTAGATCTTGGAAGCGCTGATTATGGAACTGTTGTTGTCACTCAGCTTGCAGGCGGCGCGGATCTGGATATAATCACAGTCAAGGATATCCCGGGTTACGCAAATCTTGTAAGGCAAAACCGGCTTGAACCGCTTAATACATTCATCAGGGACGCAGGCATAAATACAGCTAATTACGGAGGGCTTGTTGAACAATTAACTGTTAACGGCGAAGTATATACACTGCCGTTCCGCAGTGATTTCTGGCTTATTTATTATAACAAGGACATTTTTGACAGAGCGGGCATCCCGTATCCGACAAATGATATGACGCTTGACCAGTATGACGCGTTAGCGCGCAGAGTTACATCCGGAAGCGGCGCCAATAAAATTTACGGCGCTCATTATCACGGCTGGCGCAGTACTACCCAGCTCTTCGGTATTCTTGATGGAAAAAATACCATCGTTGACGGCACATACGATTTTCTTACTCCTCATTATGAAAGAGTCATAAAACAGCAGGATGACGGAATTGTTATGTCGCTCGCCGAAATCAGAACATCAGGCACCCATTATTCAGGCGCGTTCTTTAACAGCCAGATTGCCATGATGAATATGGGCACATGGTTTATTCCCACCCAGATTCAGCAAGTTCAAAGAGGCGAGGCGTCGTCAAGAAACTGGGGTGTTGTAAAATATCCTCATCCGGACGGAGTGACTCCCGGCACTACGCTTGGTACTATAACCGGCATTTCTGTTAACAGAAACTCCAGAAATAAGGCGGCGGCGCTCGCTTTTATGGCGTTTGTCGCAGGTCCCGAAGGAGCTTCGGTTCTCGCGAGAACAGGCACGATTCCCGCAATTATGAGCAATGAAGTTATCAATTCAATTTCTTCAATGCCTGGTTTCCCGGCAGACGCCAACAGCAAGGAAGCGCTGAATGTTTACAAGACATACCTTGAAATGCCGCTTCATGACAGAGCCGCTGATATTGAAACAGTTCTTAATGAAGCTCATGAAGCTATTATGCTGAAGAACATAAGTATTGCGGCAGGAATCAGCCAAATGAACACAAGGGTCAGAGCGATTTTGGGAAGATAATTTTTCGGGAGTAAAGACGGCAATGAAAAAAAGCACGAAAGAGTCCATTATAGCGTATAGTTTTATTGCACCTAACTTTATCGGTTTTGCCGTCTTTACCCTTGTACCTCTTGTTTTTGCCCTGTTTCTGTCTTTTTTAAGGTGGGACGGAGCGAATCCGATTCAATGGATCGGGCTGGAAAATTTTTCCCGCCTTTTCGGTGATGAACGTTTCTGGATTGCCTTTCGTAACACAATCATCTACACAGTCGGCGTTGTGCCTTTTACAATGATCTGCGCTCTTCTTCTTGCCATTTTATTAAATCAGAAAGTATTTGCGCGTAACTTTTTCAGGACGGTAGCGTTCTTTCCCTATGTCGCATCTCTTGTCGCCGTAGCCGCAGTATGGAATTTTCTTTTTAGTCCCACAAGAGGGCCTGTAAATAATTTTTTATCCTTCCTTCTGAGCATTCCGATTGAAAACCTTCCCAAGTGGTCTGCCGATCGTACATGGGCGCTTCCTACTGTTATCTTTTTCAGCATCTGGAAAAACATGGGATACTACATGATAATTTACCTCGCGGGCCTTCAGGGAATAAACCCTGACTATTATGAAGCCGCCAACATAGAAGGCGCAAGTAAATGGCAGAAGTTCCGGCACATTACTGTTCCCCAGCTTGCGCCTACTACATTTTTCATTCTGATGATTCTCATCATTTATTCATTCAAAGTTTATGATATTTTTATTAATATATTCGCGGGTCTTGACAATCAGCTAACAGATGCCACGCGGGTATTGGTATATCAGATTTATAATACCGCTTTCAGATCTCTTGAATTCGGCTACGCAAGCGCAATGGCGATGGT
>JAIRQF010000136.1 GCA_031256635.1 Treponema sp.
AAATATGCCGATGTTTATTACCAGCTTCGAAAAAACAAGGGAATGACGCCTGAGCAGGCGAAGAATGATATGACTGATACACTGCGCTGGGGAGCCATGATGTTATATCTCGGAGACGCCGACGCAATGGTAGCAGGCTCTGTAAAAACGACAGGCGATGTCTTAAGAGCGGGACTTGCGATTGTCGGAACCGCGCCTGGAATTAAAACAGCTTCGTCCTGTTTTGTAATGACAGGAATGGATCCGCAGTTCGGAAAGCAAGGTTCAATGATATTCTCCGATTGCGCGGTAGTACCCAATCCTCTTTCTGAACAGCTTGCCGATATCACAGAATGCGCCGCTAAATCCTGCCGTGAATTTTTGAATGCGGAACCTGTGGTGGCGCTTTTGTCATTCTCGACAAAAGGTTCCGCAAAACATGATGATGTCGCTAAAGTGCAGAGCACGGTTGAAATTCTGGAAAAGAGAGAGCCGTCTTTTATTTTTGACGGCGAGCTGCAGGCTGACGCCGCTTTAATTCCTTCGGTGCTGGATAAAAAAGCGCCGGGAAGCCCCGTACGCGGGAAAGTAAATGTGCTTGTATTCCCTGATTTAAATTCAGGCAATATCGGTTATAAGCTTGTTCAGCGCCTTGGTAAAGCTCAAGCCTACGGTCCGTTCCTTCAGGGGTTTGCAAAACCAATCAGCGATCTATCAAGAGGCGCGTCAATTGACGACATTGTAATTACCTGCGCCGTTACTTTAGCAAGAGCAAAATAATAAACCGGGTTTACGTTTCAGATAAAAAACGCGCCGCTTTGAATTTAAAAATGTATCCTGCCGTCTAAAAATTACAAAGTGCCGGATTATTATCCTGCACTTTGCAAAAGAAAATGGTTGCTAAATAAATGACCTCAGGATTATAATCTAATTAATTATTTTTATTACACTCGTAGAGTGAAAATCCTTAAGGGGGGATTATGGCAACGATAAAAAAGACTGTTAAAAAAACTGAGAAAAAACCGGCGGCAAAGAAAACTGCCGCAGCTAAAACTGCAACTAAAGCTGCTGCGACTAAAACTACTGCAAAAAAAACGGCGGCAGTTAAAAAACCGGCAGTTAAAAAACCTGCCGCAAAAGCCGCGGTAAAAAAACCGGCTGCGGAGAAAAAAACAACAGCAGTAAAAAAACCTGCCGCGAAAAAACCGGCAGCCAAAACTGTTGAGAAAAAAACAACGGCAGTTAAAAAAAGCGCGGTAAAAACGATTATAAATAAAACTGTTGATCCGCAGTTGTCCGGTGTTCATGTTGATGATATTGATCCCAATGTCAAATACAGGGATTTATTTGAAGCCTTCAGAATGGGAAAACTTCCTTTTTCACAGGGTTATATTATTTCATCATTCTTCAGCGCAACATCAGCATACTCAATTTATGAAATTGTTTCCTATGCGGGCGTAAAAGAAATTTTCCCCACAGGGGACGGGCTGCAGTTTGTTACAGGCGGAAAAAAATTGCACATTCTTGTTGAACCTGATACCTATCATTTTAAACCGGTAGAACCTGTTTCAAGGGCGGAAGGAGAGAGAATTCCGAAACGCTTTAACGAACTTGAAACCATTATCGCGAAAAACCAAAGCAGGATAATGGTGGCAAAAGAGCCTATCGAAACATACGGATCATTTACCATTCTCAGGCCGCAGGGCATTAACTTCGCAGTAGTATTTTATCAATTGCCTGACATGTATGAATCAATGATAAAGTTTTTTGAGGATTCTCTTAACAGGCAGCGGAAAATTCCGCAGTCAGACGCAAAAAAAGCCGGTCTTTTTATCATTGACATATTGAGAAAACACATGGGTTTCGAAGGCGAATATAGTTAAGCGCTTGTATGTTTGATAAAAAAAGGGCTGCCTGGTGTCTTGTTTTATTCGGTTACCAAAATAACAATATGCGTTAAATCCTTATTACATAAGGATTTAACTTAACATTACATTCAGTCATTTGAAAAAAACAGGACACTAAACGGACAGCCTTTTTTTATTAATTAGGTTTTACTTCAGACTTGTCAATTTCTGCCTGGGCAACCGCAAGGAGCGCAATCGGTACTGAGTACGGCGAGCATGAAACATAATCAAGCCCTGTATCCATGCAGAAGCGCACATTTTCCGGGTTAGCGCCGTGTTCGCCGCAAAGTCCGCATATTAAATCAGGCCTTGTAAGCCTCCCGCGATCCGCAGCAAGAGCGATTAATTCCTTAACGCGCGGATCCAATGTACTGAATGGATTCCCGTTAATAAGGTCAAAAAGCGTATAATCCGGCATAAAAGCTGTAAAATCATCTCTTGATATACCGAGCGTTGTCTGTGTCAGGTCATTTGTTCCAAAGCTGAAAAAACGCCCGTACCGCGCGATTTCACCTGCGCCCAGGGCCGCCGCGGGAAGTTCAATCATGGTGCCTATTTTGTATTCCGCTTCTTTTACCTTCAGTTCTTTTCTGAGAGCTTCTTCAATATCAACAATGCCCAAATAATTGGAGCCTTCGATTTTTTTTCCGTAGGCGATAAGCTTTAATTCCGAAACATTCATGATAATCGGAACCATAATCTCAGGTTTGACTTCGACTTTTTCGGATTTCAGTTTGTATACGGCTTCAAATATGGCTTTAACCTGCATTGCGTAAATCTCCGGGTAAGAAACCGCAATACGGCAGCCGCGATGTCCGAGCATCGGGTTAAACTCATGCAGGGCGTCAATGCGGGCGGTAATATCAGCTTTTGACGGTTTGGAATTTTTTCCCTTTCCGGCATGATCGATGTAAGCCTGTAATTCATCAGGGTTATGCGGCATAAACTCATGAAGAGGAGAATCCAAAAGGCGGATTGTAACTTCCTTACCCGCCATTACTTTCATAATGCCGTAGAAATCATCCCTCTGCATAACCTGAAGTTTATTCAATGCTTTCTGCCGTTCTTTATTATCGTCGGACAGCAGCATATCGCGGAAAACATTTATGCGATCATCTTTAAAAAACATATGCTCTGTGCGGCAGAGACCCACGCCCTCCGCGCCGAAACTTAAGGCAAGAGCTGCGTCTTTGGGAGTGTCGGCGTTGCAGCGAACATGGAATTTTTTAAGAAAACTTTTAGCCATATCGATAAAGTCCAAAAGCCCTGATTCTTTCGGGTTGGGTTCAATTAAATCGGCTACTCCCAAATATACGGTAGATTCGCCGTAGAACGGCACATCAAGTGTTATGTAATCGCCCTGAGAAAAACTGAAATCACCGATTGCGGCCTTTGTTCCCTTGATTCTAAGGGCAGGGCATACAAGCGATACCTTGCCGTACTGGCGGGCTACTACAGACGCGTGAGCCGAATAGCCTCCTTCGGCGGTCAATACACCTGCGCTTACTTCAATTGCCTTGACATCTCCTGCAAACGAGGATTCCAAAACCAGAATGCAGCGTTCATCTTCGCCCTGCTTTGCCGATAATTTCTTCCCTTCCAGCAGCGCTTCGGTGCTGAAATAAACCTTTCCTATCGCCGCGCCAGGAGCGCCCGCAATTCCGCCCTTCCAGGATTTTAAACCTTTTACGCTGGCGTTATTTATTACCGGGTGAAGAATTTCATTTAGTCTTAACGGATCAATCGCTTTAATAACATAAGATGCGTCAACAATTTTTCGCTTGTTAAGATCAAGGAGAAGTTTAAGATCGGACTGTGTTGATTTATGATCCACAAGGCGCTGTTCAATCAGCCACAGTTTTCCGTTCTCAACAGTAAAGCGCACCTGACGGATTTCCTTGAATTTATCCTCCAGCGCCCATCCGATTTTTTCAAGCTGCTTAAGATGCGCTGAATCTATTTGATTAATTTCGTGCCCTTCGGATCCAATTTCATTGAATTTTCCGGTATAGTAATTGCCCTGGAGTTTCCTTTCACCGGTGATAATGTTTCTGCTGTGAAAATACCCGGAGCATGAATCTTTCCCGTAATTGCCGTAAACCATAGGCTGAACCATAATAGCGGTATCATTATCATTCTGCTCGTCAATTTTTAACATTCCGGAAATTTCGCCAAGCGCTGCCAAAAGCTGGTTTTCGGCGTCATCGAAGAAACCTTTCGGGAAATATTTGGCATATTCGTCCATGTATTCGACGGCGGTCTTTTTCTTTGGAACCGGCGACTTGTCTTCTTCTCCGTGCAGTTCGTTTGACGGCCCATGTATGCCGAGTATTCTTTTAATAAGTTTTATTTGGGAAGATATCTCGTCTTTTTCTTTTTTCTTTTCTTCAAGGTCTTTAATCCGCTCTTCAATTGTCAGCATGCCGTTTATCAGAAATAAAACTTCGTTTGCCGCAAAGTCCTCTCCTACCCATTTGGCAAAACCTCCAATGGTGGGTTTTACAAGACCGAAGTTATGCAGAGTCGGATAAGTTGATATTGCCATGTTGGATGAAATAATAATTTTTAAAAGCATGGGATTTTCCATATCGCCATAGGTTTTACCAACCAATTTAGCGCATTTATCCAGAAGATCCTTTATATCTTTTTTAATCGCCTTTGGATCCAAAACAGAGGCAATTCCGGTATTCAGAATAATTCCTGGCAGAATTGGAAATCCTAGCTCTGCAAATTCATTGGCCTGCCTTCCGCGAATACCCAGTAATTCATGATTTACTTTCTGAGGTATTACGTCTTTCTGGCTAAAAAAATGTATTCTACTGTCCATATATATTCCTTATTAAAACAGTTTAAGCACGGCGTTTACAGGCCCGCGCAGGAACGCTTCAAACATCTGACTGGCTCCCTGAGCCAGATAACGCTGAAGTTTTGCAACATCCTTAATTTCATTTCCGGCTACGGCAAATTCAATGGCGGTGCCGTGCTTTACCTTACCCCACTTGAACAGTGAATTAATATCAAGAATGCGCTCTCCGTCATAATAAATAAATACATCCAGATCCGGATGTTTAGCCTGATAACTTGCAATGATTTTTTTCCATGCTTCAACATTTCCGTTATGGAAAAGCTCATTCTGAACAACTACAGAGTACCTCGGCGTCATCTTCGCGGGAGTTTTTGCTATTATAACAGGTTCGCTCTTTGCCGGCGCTTTTCCTTTGGCGGCAGGTTTTGCTTTTACCGCTTTGGGTTCCGCTTCCTTTTTAGTTTTAGCGCCGGGTTTAGCGGTAAATTTCCCTTTTGTTAGCGCCTCCGGAACTGTTACTTTTGATCCTTCAAAAAGATGAAGCGCCAAATCTGCCGCTTTCTGGCAATTATCATCAGTTTCCTTTCCCTGAAGACCGGCGTAAACAACCAGCAGCTCCCGTTTACGCAATTGACCAAACCCTGAGAGCTCTTCGGCTGATTTAGGATTGGCGATTAAAAGCCCCAGTTCCGGATGATAATAAGCTGCGATCAAATCAACGCCGTTCCATTTCCCGAATTCATTCGCAAGAACCGTAATATCTTCAACAGCCGCGCTGAGATTGGCGGATGCGGTTTTATATCCCAATTTATCTACCAGCAGCATTCTTAAAAGAAGGCCGATCCTGGCGCTGGTTAATTCACTATCGTCCAATTCAAAAATAGTATCACCCAGATTTCCGGTACCTCCGGCAATCTCCATTGTTTTTTTAATATGCCTGACTGCGCTGTTAAAACCATTGCGGGTAGAAAGAACTTCCAGATTTATATTATCTGCCATATTTTCTCCTTCAATAACTGAAAAAAAGCGCCCCCGATAAAACTACCGGAAGCGCTCAGATAAAATTTCTTACATGTTCCTGAAATTAAATTTCAGCAAGTCCTGTTCCGCCGCCGCGGGCCGGTTTCTTTGCTTTGCTCTTTGAATCAACAACGCCTTTCTTCTTGGGAGCCGAAGCGGACGGTTTGGGAGCTGCGATTGCCGCTCTTGGCGCCGGCGCGACTTGCGCAACCGCCACTGCGGTTTCCCCGGTAGCCGCGCTTGAGAACGACTGATTGATGTCTTCGCGGACTGTCGACCTTCTGCGGCTGAAAGAGGCGAACGCGGCATCGGCAAAGCCTTTGGAAACGCCGTGCAGGAATTCATTAAGCACGTTCGCCATCGCGTCCAGTGTGATTTTTTTCCTCTTGATTGAGGTAATATCAACATCCAAAAGGAGTCCCGGCTGCAGGTGGTACGGATTGATCATGTATTCATACCTGAAATATTCTTTTTCAAGCCAGTTGAGTCTCTGCTCCATTACGCGTCTTTCTGCGGGATACTGGAAGTCGTACATTTTCGTCATTCTGTCGCGCATTCTGATAATTTTTGTGCGGATCCGGTCTTTTTCAAAAATATAAGTGCGGTTGGACTTTTCAACTTCGGTTTCAACCGGTTTTACAAAGGAAATTTCGTCCCATACTTTTGCGGTATCTTCATAAAGAGGCTCGCCTGATTTGTCCTTAAGGAGAGTCTTAATCCTGGCTTTGTTCTTTGCCGAGAGATCTTCAAAGTCATTGATACCGGATTTCTTCCAGTCTTTCTGGTAAATTACTTCCAGAACATCCCACAGATGCTGAACTTCGGTTTCAAAACTCTTAATCTGAACATCGTATGCCTTGCGATCCTCGATAAGCTGGGCATTGTCAAAGAAGCGCATCTTGATTTGATAGCGTTCATCTGGCAGGTTGGCGATATCAGAATCTTCGTATTCGCGGATAACCAATTCACGCGCGTTTTTAAGGTTTTCAATGTACTGATATCCCATTCTGGAAGTATCAAGAATTGAGGTGATCGAGTTAATCGCGGTATTAAATCCCCTGTTGCGGATATTTTCAATGTCGATGATCTTTTTGATGCTTTCGCGGACATTAAGCGCGTCATATGACTCAGGATCGATTTCCGCGCGAAGGTCGGAAACTTTTTCCATAAGGGTTTTTGCTATGTATGAATAGCGTTTGGCTTTTACGTTTTCGGTATCGTCATCGGTAAAGTTATCAACCCTGTTCACCTTGCTGAATATTACTTCGCTGTCCGAAAGTTCCTCTTCGCCCTGATTAATTCTGTCATCCTTAATTTCTTCCACAAGCTTATCAATGCTGTCAATGATATGCTTTGCGATTAAGTCTTTGACAAGGTATTCAACAGTAACCTGATAATGGAAAATAGGGCTTATAAGTTCCGACTCAAGAATGTTTACGGAAAGTTTTACATCTGTAACTGTCTTGGGTTTTATAAGATTATCTTTAAACGCGCACTTAACAATTGAATAGGCGTTCTCGCCGCGTACAAACGCGCCTGTATCCGTCTTCTGGCGGAGAATGCTGTTGGTGTGAGTTTCAAGTTCGTTAACGCCGCGCTGAATGTGCCCCTGTAAATGGCCGTACATGTTGACCATTGATTTTTCGATTTCACCGGTGTTGAACTTGTCAGCGCCGCCGACATCGTCAAGGAGTTTGGCTATTTCCTTTGGCGAATAACGGGACAGGACATTGGTTTCTTCCTTGTCAATGAAATTTCTGATTTTTTTAACCATTTCATCT
>JAIRQF010000172.1 GCA_031256635.1 Treponema sp.
CGCGTGAAACCAAACGCGATATCATGATGGTAAATATTGCGGAAGTAAAAAGCTGCTGGTACGGCGAGAGCGAGAAAAAAATTAAAGCTATTTTTGATAACTACAGGGACGCGGCAGAAGGTTCAAAAACCGCACCCATCCTTTTATTCAACGAAGCCGACGCGGTTATCGGCAAACGAAAAGAATTTAACTCTTCAAGCCGCGCGGTTGATCAAACAGATAACACCATTCAGAACATCATTCTGGAGGAAATGGAAAAACTATCCGGCATATTGATCGCTACAACCAATTTAACCCAAAACATGGACAGCGCTTTTGAACGACGTTTCCTTTATAAAATTGCTTTTGACAAACCAGCCGCGGAAAGCCGCAAGGGAATCTGGATCTCACTGCTGTCCGGTATAACAGAAGACATGGCCTGCGAATTATCCGCGAAATTTGAATTATCAGGAGGTCAGATAGAAAATATCGCGCGCAAAACGGAAGTTGATTCGATATTAAACGGCGGCGGCCTTTCCCTTGATACCCTGACACAGTACTGCAGGGAAGAAAGCCGGAACAGTTTTTCTGAAACCGCGAAAAAGATTGGATTCTGACAGGAGGCATCAGAAATAACAGATTGATAATTCTGAATGTTATCACGAATATAACGTTTTGTGGGCAGACACTAATTACCGAGAGCTTAAACTATATCCTGTAAATCGCCGTATATTTCTCCTCAATATATTTCAGGAACGGATCAACCGATAATTCCTCTCCTGTCACTTTTTTTAACAGTTCGCCCGGAGAAAGACGCCTGCCCCATTTATGAATATTATCGCGAAGCCATTCATGAATGGGCGAAAACTTGCCTTTTAATAAAATGTTATCAAAATCAGGAATGTCTTCTTTTAGCTTTCTGAAAAACTGAAGTCCGTAAAGGTTACCGAGAGCGTAACTGGGGAAATATCCGAAAGAGCCATGCGACCAGTGTACATCCTGAAGAACGCCCTGCGTATCGGTTTCCGGTACAATGCCAAGGTATTCCTTCATCTTTGTCCGCCATAAAGAAGGAAGATCGCTTGCCTTAATCGCACCTGAAAAAAGTCCCTGTTCCAGTTCAAAGCGCAGAATTATATGCAGGCTGTAACTGACTTCGTCAGCTTCAACCCGTATCAGCGAAGGTTTAGCCAGATTTACGGCTCTGTATAAATCTTCTGCCTTTACCGAATCAAAACGGTCCGGAACGCATTTTTTAAGAACCGGAAATAATCCCTCCCAGAAAGGAAGGCTTCGGCCTATTACATTTTCCCACAGGCGCGACTGTGATTCATGCACTCCCATTGACGCTCCGTCCGCAAGACATGTTACGTGCAATTCTTCAGGAATATCAAGCTCGTAAAAAGCGTGGCCGCATTCATGAATCGTTGAAAAAATCGATGAAAGAAAATTATCCGGCAGATAGCGGGTAGTAATGCGGACATCGTTTGAACCAAGAGTTGTTGTAAACGGGTGAGCGCTGACATCAAGCCTGCCTCTTTGCGTATTAAACTCAAGGTATTTCATAAGCTCAAGGTTAAATTTAGCCTGCGTCTGTGCGTCAAATCCGCTGTTTAAAAAAGAAAAATCCGGTTCTGGTTTGGAAGCGATTTTTTTCAACAGCGCGGAAAGCCTTTCCCTTAACGGAGTAAAAACTGAAGCGATTTCACTAACGCCCATGTTAGGTTCATAAATATCCAAAAGGCCGTCGTAAACCCTGCCTTCAAAGCCCCAGTACAATGACTGCCTTCTTGCGAAATCGATCATCGTTTCAAGATGAGGCAAAAAGGCCGCGAAATTATTATTGGTTTTTGCTTCTACCCATGCCGCCTGGGAAAGTCCTTCCGCTTTAGCCGCGGCCGCTACAAAATCCAGCGGCAGCTTTTTTTTCCTGTCATAATCCATGCGCGTTCTTCGCAAAAAATCCCTTTCCAAATCAGGCAGTTTTTCATCGCCGCGGGGATTATCTGCACTAGAACCCAGTTCATCCAAAAGCCGTCCTGTTTCAGTGGAAGTAAAACGTTCATGGCAGAGGCTTTCCAAAAGAGCAAGCTGCTCTGAGCGTTCTTCCACTCCCTGTGCGGGAAGATATGTCTCCAAATCCCAATGCAGGAGTGAAGCGGAGCGTGCGAGTAAACAACATTCCCTGTCTATTCTACGAAGTTTTTCAAGTGATGTGTTTTTTTCCATATTTTCCTCCTTAAGGTTCCAATCCCGGCACATCCCATTCCGGGGGAATTTTCACAGGCATCCCTTTTGAATTTACAAATACCCATGTCACTTTCGCGTCAATTATCAAATCTTCGCCTCGCCATATCTGCTGTGAGATTATTCCGCTTACAGCGCCTTTTTTTACCGGCTTGGATTTTATTATCAGTTCATCGTCTGTAAATGACGGCTTCTTGTAGTCAATTTCTATCCGGGAAATATAAGTCCCGTATCCGCTTGCAAACGCTTTTTCATAATCAAATTTAACATCCTTTAAAAATTCATAACGCGCGTATTCAAGATAATTTAAATAGTTGGCGTTATTGACATGATTGTAGCTGTCACATTCGTAGGTTCTCACTTTCAGCGTACATTGAGTTTCCATTTATTTCTCCTGTTATGCGGAATACCGCGGGAAGCCACAATGGATGTACAGGCAGGGCAGCGGACAGCTTCCGGATGCAGCTTTGTTTTACAATAAGGGCAAAGAGGCGCGGGTGTTTCCGGTTCCTTCTTTTTTTCTCCCAGCGACATCAATCTGTTCATGACTCGGACCAGCATGAAGACAACAAAAGCCATGATTATAAAATTTATTACCGATGTTATAAAAGCGCCGTATCGAAGAGTGATTCCAAAGATATTTAATACAAGATAATCGAAATTCTGCCCTGCAAACAATCCGATCACGGGAGACAGCACATCATCGGTAAGTGATTTCACAACGCCTTGAAACGATGAGCCGATAATCAGGCCTACAGCCAGACTCATTACATTCCCGCGCAGGGCAAATTCCTTGAATTCGTTTAAAAACTTTTTTAGCATAAATTTCCTTCCTGTGTTTATTTTACTATAAAAAAAATTTGTATAATCGTCAATTTGGCATCTTGGATTACTTGACTATTTTGTAATTTCCCTGCATCTTGATCATATGTTAAAAGGAAGTCCGTCTGTTAATTTTTCCATGCCCAGCGAATACCGTAAAGCGACAGAGCGCCTGTTCCCAAAAGACGGGTTTTCCAAGGGCCAAAAACTGGATTTAAAAGCTGTCGGTGAATTTGCCAAATCGCTTGGAATCGGCGTTGAATATCAGCGCTTGCTTTCGCTGGATCAAAACAGCTCTGAGCTGCGGAAGTTCCTTGTTAATTTTCAGAATAATATGGATTTGCTTATCAGTAAAACATGGGTGGAAAAATCCGATGAACTCCGGAAGGACGCGCTTCAGGATGATATCCCCATGTTTATGGGAACAATTGAGCAGGCGAATTATTATAAAGCAATTGATGATTTCAGCAAGATTCTTGACGAGCTTGCGTATTTGTTTTTCGGCATCCAATGCGAGAAAAATGACTTTACAGAATACACCTTCCGAATTGACGCGCAAATGGGTCTTTTTTGGTGGTACAGCGGTAAGCTTGATTTATTAAAAAAATTAAATGATAGAAACGCAGACGACAGTGATAAAATTTTATGGGCTGTCCTGCTTCTTGGCCTTTGCTATTTGACGAATTTCTGAAGGAAAAAACATGAACAATACAGAATCATCCGCATGCTGTTCAGACAGTACGGATTTTATCAGTGAATTTATAAAAGAAGATCTGGCTTCAGGCAGATTTAATTATGTGCGTACGCGATTTCCTCCCGAGCCTAACGGCTGGCTGCACATCGGCCATTGCAAGGCGTTTATGATCGATTTTGGCATGGCGGAAAAATTCGGCGGAAAATACAATCTGCGCTTTGACGATACCAATCCCGAAAAAGAAGACATCTCATATGTCGAGGCGATAAAGCGCGATATTAAATGGATGGGCTACGACTGGGAGGACCGCGAATTTTACGCTTCGGATTATTATGATTACCTCTATGACCTTGCTGTAAAGATCATCAAAAAAGGAAAAGCATATGTTGATGATCTAAGCGATGCCGAAATCAGGGAATACCGCGGGACAGCGGAAGACAAGACTGCATCTGAAAGCAGGATTACGCCTCCCGGAAGAAACAGTCCTTACAGAGACAGGTCTGTTTCAGAAAATCTTGATCTCTTTGCAAAAATGCGCGCTGGGGAGTATCCTGACGGAGCCAAAACTCTGCGCGCGAAAATCGACATGACGCACCCGAATCTTATTATGCGCGATCCTGTAATGTACAGAATAAGGCGCGAACATCATTACCGCACAGGGGACGCGTGGTGCATTTATCCCATGTATGATTTTCAGCATCCGTTATCTGACGCGAAAGAGGGAATAACCCACTCTCTTTGCTCTCTTGAATACGAGATACACCGCCCGCTTTACGAATGGTTTATAAATGAAGCGGAAGTTTTCCCGTCACGCCAGATTGAATTCGCGCGTCTTAATTTAACCTACACCGTTATGAGCAAACGCTGGCTTTTAAAACTTGTGCAGGACGGACACGTGTCAGGCTGGGATGATCCGCGTATGCCGACAATAGCGGGTCTTCGCCGCAGGGGTTACACGCCGCAGGCAATACGCAGTTTTATTACGCAGGCTGGAATCGCAAAAACAGACAGTATGGCGGACATCGCCTTTCTAGAATACTGTCTTCGCGAGGATCTGAACAGGCGCGCGCTGCGTGTAATGGCGGTTTTACGCCCGCTTAAACTTATAATTGAAAACTGGGAAGAAGGAAAGACAGAGAATCTGGAAGCTGTCAACAATCCGGAAGATGAATCGGCGGGAAAGCGGCTTGTTCCTTTTTCGCGCGAACTGTGGATAGAACGCGATGATTTTGAAGAGGTTCCTCCTCCGAAATATTTCAGGCTGTTTCCCGGAAACTCTGTACGCCTGCGTTACGCGTATATTGTTACCTGCACAGGTTTTGACAGGGACGCGAACGGTATTGTTACGGCGGTGCGCTGCACATACGATCCGCAGACAAAGGGCGGAAATGCGCCTGATAACCGCAAGGTAAAAGGGACAATCCACTGGGTATCCGTTTCCCATTCAGTCCCCATTGAAGCGCGGCTTTACGATTACCTTTTTAAAACAGAACGTCCGATGGAAATTATTCCGCGAGCGGACGGATCTCCCGGAGAATTTACAGATAACATTAATCCCGGTTCGCTTGAAATTATTTACGGCGCGTACGGCGAGAGCGCAATCGAAAAAGCCGCGCCCGGAGACTTCTATCAGTTTGAGCGACTTGGTTATTTCGCGCGCGATCCTGACACAGGTAAAAACGGAAGACCGGTATTTAACAGGACTGCCGGGCTTAGGGACACCTGGGGAAAAATAGCGAAGAAAAATTAACCAGATGTTATTTCTTCTATCGCCTTTTTAAATTCTTTTTTTTCTTCATTTGAAAGCGTTTGTGCACAATAGAGCGCTTTTTCAAAAAGCTGTCCGCAGCGAATAATATTTTCATTTTGCTTCTGTATTAAAACATCATTATCAGCAGATGCATCCGTGTCAGGCGAAGCGCCGCAAAGAATAATGCAATATTCCATTGGAGCATGAGAAGGTTTCCATGTGACATCCCGAGTATCCGCTCCCCAGATAATCAAGCGCGCGAAAAGAGTTACGCTTTTTTGCACATCACGTCTTTTGCCCGTTGAATACGCGTTTAAAATATTTCCCGCTGCGCGGTTTATATCTTCTTCATTGAACCTGTCGAGTTTCATGTCTTTATTTTTTTTCAAGTGGGAAAAAAATGAGCTAATTACATTTTTTATGCTTGCGTACCATTCTTTAATTATCAGGATCAATCTGCGGAAGAATGGCAAATTTTTTAAATCCGCCCTGTCAAGCAACGGCGAGATCATAAATTTAATGAACAGCGCCGACGCGAGAATTATGAGACTGTATTTTAAAATTATTTGGCCGTATTTTAGAATCAATTCCCAAATGGGCGATGTGACAGTTTCTTCTCCGAACTGAGGGAGTCCCTGCGGAATACCTTCGTTTACGAACGGATCATAACTTTGAGGCTGTTCAGCCTGTACCGGATTCCGTCTGAAAAGAGAGAACAGCCACGCGAGAAACGCCAGAATTACAGAAACGGGAATTATGCTTTTTTCTGATGAAAGAAAAACTGCTAAAGCTAACCCGCAAAGGGATAATATTATTATAGCCAGTATTCTTTTTATTCGATCGTTTCCGCAGAGATTAATTCCTTCTCCCGCGTAATATTGTTCCCATTTAATAACCGCGAAAAGCCCGTTTATACATACTCCTCCGATAAGGATAATAACAAGCAGAAAATACAATGGAAGCGGAATGGAAATTCTTAATACCGCGCAGGAAAGCGCGAGCATACCTATAATGGTAAGCTGGAAAAAATAGCCGCTCTTTACCTTATTGATATTTTCATCCGTGTATTGAAGCAGCGCTGAATCTTCAAATAATTTTACCTTAAGAAGCTGCCCTTCATATTTTTCAGTAATTGCTTCGAACTGCTTTCGGGCGTTAAATAACTGTTTAAGTATAATTACATAAATCCATGCATAAAGCGCGCACACGGAAGCGGGAATATTTATAAAATTTGGCATGAATGTTTCATTAAAATTTCCTTTAATGAAACATAGTGATGTAATAAAATAAATTAAAATAACAATGATTATTCCTCCGCGAATATTCGCGGGTTTATGGCTGCCTCTTATATCCTTCATGAAATCAAAATAAAAAGAAGCGGCTATCGCGCTTGCCGCGCTTCCTGTAACAAAAAAGACTGAATGTAAATTCGCAGAAGAGAGAACTTCAATCAATGAAATAAACGCGGCAAGAGTTGAAAGCGGCATATAAATTGCGAGAATTGAATATATGGGGCTGTTGGAAAGAAAGCTGTTATCTGATATTTTTTGCCGGAAGCTAGATGATTTCATAACCGCTTTCCTTTATCTGATACCGCGGTGAACCGCCGGGAACAGCCGCAAGCAGCGTTTTTTCATCAATTACAAGATATTCCGGTGAAAGATGATGTTTTTTCAAAAGATTAAGAGTGATATACGCTTCATCGCCGAGATCTGGTCCTACATAAAGATACCTTGTTCCGTAAGAAAGCTGCCTGCCGTAATTTATTATTGTCATCATGCAGTTATGAGAATCTCTGTGAGGTGCATTTGTTGACCACTCCAGCGCACAGAGACGTTCAAGGATTGGAATAAGCGTGAAAGCCGCTGGAGATATAACGCTGATGCCTTCTTCGTTGCATGATGTGTAAATAATGATGCCGAGCGTCTGCCTCTCTCTTGAAGCCTTTAAACAAAGAGCTGCCGCCGCTTCAATTGTCCGTTCAAGAATGGTTCTTCTGTTTCTTTTTGGGTATTGCGCGCCATTAACATTTAAAAAGATCATAACGGGGAAGGAAGCGGCCGCGTCGTATTCATTCACAAGAAGTCCGCATGATTGCGTTCCTGCAGATAAATGAGCGCTTGCTTTCCAGTTGATTCTGCGTCTTTCATCTCCGTGATAATACGGACGAAGGGATCTGTAGCGCGTAATATCCTCAAATAGGGGATTTGTACTGATAATGTTTCCCAAAGGAGTGCCTTTTATATTTTTCAGATTGACAGAGCGGACAGAAGGATAAACATAAAGTTTTGTCGTCTCTCCCGCTGTTAGGTGAAATGGAAATAAACCGAGAGGATCGGCACCCTTTATCACGGCAGGGCCGATACGGAAAACTCCCCTTTCGGCGCATAATCCTTCCCAGCGTAAATATGTCCATGTATGTTTAAACAATGTGCAGAATGTTTTCGTCATTCTGATTACCGCAAGATCGCCTGGCATATCTGAGGCGACCAGCATAAACGCAGGAAGCAGACCGTGATTTTCTATCTTTAATTCAACGCGCACCCACTCATGGCGGAAAACGCGAAGTTCGCTGTCCATGCGCGTAACTTTAATCTTTCTTGTCAGGTATTCAGAATATAGCTTTGAACTTGCAATTATAAAAATAAAAAACAAGCAAAAAAACTGTACCATTGCAACCGGCGTAAAAAGAAAAATGAGAGCCAATAAAATTATTCCAAAGATAAATAATTTTTTCCCCGGTATTTTTATTTTTTCCCAAAAAGTGACGCTCATCAGGCTGTCCGGTATTCAGGAATTGGCGTTGAATCAAGTATGGATTGAATGATTCTGTCCGCGGTGATTCCGCGGACAATCGCTTCTGAAGCAAGTAAAAGCCTCTGGCGGAAAACGCTTTTTGCCATTTCCTTAACATCTTCGGGGGTAACAAAATCGCGGTTTCTTATTCCCGCCAGCGCCTGAGCCGAACGGTACAGCGCGAGACTTCCGCGCGGAGAAATACCCGCTCTCAGCTGCGGATGATGCCGTGTTCCGTCAACAAGCGCAAGAAGGTAATCCTTTACTGTTTCTTCAACATGAATGCGGCTAACGGCTTCCTGAAGCGGCGCTATCTCTTCTGTTGACGCGGCGCTCTTTATATCCGTTACCGGGTGAGTAATTCGGCGCTGGTTTTCAAGCATGCGGGATTCCGATTCCGCGTCAGGATATCCGATGCCAAGTGAAATCAGGAAACGATCTTTCTGCGCTTCGGGCAGAGGAAAGGTTCCTTCAAACTCAACGGGATTTTCCGTAGCCATAACAAAAAAAGGTTCAGGAAGTGCTATGCGACTTCCGTCTACCGTTATTTGTGATTCAGCCATTGCTTCAAGCAGCGCTGACTGGGTTCTCGGTGTCGCGCGGTTTATCTCATCAACTAAAATAAATTGATTTACAATCGGACCAGGGTTGTAAATAAAACGCCCTTTCTTATCATCAAATTCTTCAGCTTGCCGCCAGACAGAAATACCGAGGATATCAGCCGGCAGAAGATCGGGAGTGCACTGTATCCGCGCGAAGCTCAGGTCAAGGCTGGCCGCAAACGCGCGTGCGAGGATCGTTTTCCCTGTACCGGGCACATCTTCCAGCAGCACATGCCCGCGCGCGAGAAAAGCGGTTATGATCATATCAACTACCGAAGTTTTTCCAAGAAAAACTTTTTCGATGTTCTTTCTAATCCGCTGCGCGAATTCCGCTATCTTCTGGCATTGACCGGCTTGTGAATTATTCATGCCTTATTATACATTATGTTGGTTAGCCTGACAGCCCTGCCTATATAAACAATACATCGCCTTTTACGCAGAATACTCCGCCGGTCATTGGTTTTTCACTGTCAGGCTTATTTAAAACCCCGCGTTTTATCAGTTCTTCAGCCGCAAGTCCTGTAATATTTTCCGCATATACCGATACCCATTGATTTATCTGGCTGTCAAGCCGTTTTGGAACAAAAGATTTAAAACTTTTATGTATACTTGTTATTAACTCAGAAAGCATTTTGTTAAGTCCGGTGTCAGGCCTGCAAAAATATTTCATAAACCTGTCATATTGATCCCTTTTAAATACCGGAAAATTGAATTTAAAATTACCGCCGTCTTTAAAAATCAGATTCTTTTTTATCAGTCTTATCCTGTCGTCTTCTGTCAGGACGGAATCTTTAATAATTCCGTTATCTGATTTTTCAATTATTTTATTATCGTAAATCCATTCAATGCCTCCGTTGTGATAAATTTCCCAATTAAAATATTTACCTATGGTGAAACAATATATAAAATCTTTTTCATCTTTTAACGCGTTCATTTTTGCTGATATATATAACCCTGTGCCGGTTTCATCATATGATTCGCTTTTTTCATTTACAATAAACCAGCCGTAACCGCCGTCAGCGCGGAGAGGGTAAGGGCCGTCTTTCATGTTTAATTCTTCTTTGGTTTTGGAAATTTTTTCCCGAAGCGCCGCGCAAAGCGCGATAAAACCCAGCCTTTTCATGGTGAACTGTGACCCGTAAAAGCCGGCATTTGAAACATCATCTTCATGTTTGTTGAATAACTGAGAATAATAGTCCGCGATATCGTTAACAAGAGGCGTGAATTTTTTTATCATTTCCTTCTTGTCGCGCAGGCGTAAAATAATAAAATTCGCGGCGTATTTTTTACCGTCTTTTACAATCGCGTCTGAATTAATAAGCTCCGGCAGCTCATCTTCTATATACATTGCCGGAAGTCCGGTTTTTTTATTAATTTCTTCTACGGTAAGCGGTTTTTCATACGCAGCTTCGCATATCGCTCTTTCAACCTGAGTTTCCAGATATTTTTCTCTGGCCCATGAGCCGCCGTTTCCGCTGACATTCCAGTCAATCTTTTTATAAATCCTGTCCATTGATTTTTCTCCTATTTCTGTTTTTATTTTCTTCCGCCCGATGTTAAGCCGCCATTTTACGGCAGTTTCATTCAGTTTATATTTCGCGGCAATTTGTTTTACTGCAAGCTCTTCGATATAATAATCCACCAGGATATCGCGGTACTCGCATGAGAGGGTATGAAGGGCCGTAAAAATTTTCTGATACTCGCTTGATATAATCAGTTTGTCTATAAAATCGTAAACATCTTCTATATCCGCGTAATCCTTTTCAAACTGCACTTCATTGATTTTATTTTTTTTATTTATAAATCTCGCGTAACGGTTATGCGCAATGCTCCATATCCATTTTTCAAGCGATTCAATATGATATTTTCTTACGCCGTTCAATACATGAACCATTATTTCGCCTGCGAGATCTTCGGCATCCTGGCGGTTGTTCAGCCGTTTTACGCAGAAATGCAGAACAGGTTCGATATATTTAACGATTTCATTGCCGCTGTTGTTCATTCAAAAACCTTTTACCTGCCCGGAAGCTGAAGAATAACAATTGCTTCCAGCGGTTCTTCATTTACCGTATTTTTTATTTCCGCGCAATTCTGAAGATTCATGTAATAATATTCCCGCTCTTTAATTTCACATTCATCATTGCCCGCGGTTAATTTTCCCGAGCCTTTAATTACATAAATATTTATTTCAATATTCGCTCCCAGGGCCGGGTAATATAATGTTTCTCCCTTTTTTACTGATATAAAAATTTGTCCGAATTTTCCAAAGGTTTTTAAGCCTATTGTATCAATGCCTCCGTTGTGTTTAACGCAATTTTTTTTGTCTATAATAATTTTCGCCGGGAAATCTTTGGAGAAAAAACCTGTAAAAATATTCATCCTGCTGATAAAATCCTTTCCCACAGGTTCATTCTTTTCTCGTATTAAAGCGCCCATCATATCATCTTTTTCTTCAGGTCTTTGCAGGAACGCGCTTAAAGCCGATATCTCATTTTTATAAAGTTTGTCAAGAATTTCTTTCCCTGAAATAATGATTATCTCTTCAGGTGTTATTTTTTCTTCGCTGTATACATTTACGTTGCCGTTACTTACATCAATCTGCCATATTTTATCAGGAATATCCCTGATCTCAAGCTGTATGCGGATGGAATAACTCCTCTCTATTTTTTTCCGGAATGCTTTTGAAAAGTCGTCCAGAATTTGATTTACAGTCATATTAGTCTCCTTGTTTATATAGTGTACTTTAAAATATAACGGATAGGTATTTTTGATGTTTTTCATGTTAAAAATTTTAGCAAATTCAACATCTAAAGGCAAAAAAAGACTGCGATACACTTGTATTTTTTTATATCACATCATATGCTTATAGCGGTATAATATACACTGTTAGAATAGTATTATTTATTAATAGACTTGTTCGATAACTTCAGTTATTTAACAAGCCCAATGATAATTGAGGTATAATTATGGGTATTTATGACAGGGATTGGTACAGAGATAGTCAAAAAATAAAACATGAGGAAAAAACCGATTTTAATTACCGGGTTTTGCCTGCTGTAAATAAAACAAATAAATTTAAAAATAAAAAGAATACCGGTAAACTTTTTTATATTATTCCTGCCGCGCTTATTGTCATTTTTATTACAGCGGTTGTTTACAATATTATATCCGTTCAGAATCAAATGAACGAGGAATATTTAAGGGAAAACATTTTACCGATCTCTGTAGAAATTGTATCCCGTCTTGGCCCCGGTCAAACGCTTGGAATAATCGGAAATATTTTCTCCGTTAACAGCGCAGAATCATTCTTTGAAAATGAAAGAGTTTTAAGAGAGTTTAATAATATTATTTTTGACTGGTACGCGCCCATAAAATTGTCTCCTGTACTTGGTGTCAGCAAGGAAGCAGGGTGGTTGATTATAAAAAACAGGAATAAAACCAATAATACGCCGCCTTCTTCTTCCTCCGGTTACGCTTATGTAAGATCGGATGCGTTAAATGTAAGATCCGGTCCTTCAGCTAATTACAGAATAATATCTACTCTGGAAAAAAACACAAGAGTGCAAATAATTGAAAAATCAGGAGTATGGGTAAAGATTAAACATGAAAATATTGAAGGCTATGTTAATTCAGATTACCTGAGTGCTTTGGAGAATTGAATCATATAAAGGGAATTATTATGATCCTGTGGATTTGTACCTTCTCAAGCCAAAAAGAAAAAACGCGTAACTGGGTATTAAAAATAAAAGTCCGATTACCGGAGTAAACATGAAAAATACGCTTGTCTCCCTTTCCAGTAAATATAAAAGCGGATAGTATTGAAAAAGCGCAAGGGGGATTACATATGTCAATAACCTTAAAATATTTTTTCCGTATATTGAAAAAGGATAGCGCCCGAACTCTCGCCCTCCGTCTGTGAATATATTCATGAACTCAAGTCCTTCGATAGTAAAGAATGAAAACGCCGCGTAGATTATAAACAGCGCGAAAAATATCAGGCTTCCGCAGACAATCATTAAACAAAGCGTCAATATTTTATCAGCCGTCCAGTTAACTCCGCTGTTCGGTATCGCGTAACAGAAAACAATCACCGCCTGTACCAGTTTACCAAGACGGGTAAACTCCATTTTTGAGGCAAGCACCTGAAAGATGACGCTCCTTGGTCTGACAAGAACACGGTCGAACTCTCCGTTTCCGAGCATCTGTGGAAATAAATCGAATCCCCTTCCAAGCATTTCCGCGAAAGAAAAAGACATTAATATAACAGCAAAGCAGAGAAGAGCCTGTTCAAATGAAAACCATTCGACCGCGTTAAAGCGGGAGAACATAAAATAAATACCGGCAAGCGCGCAGAATGATACAAGAAACTGCCCCAGCGCTGTCAGAAAAAAAGATACCTTATACTGCATTTGGCTTTTTATATGCATGGCGAAAAATTTTAAATAAAGCATAAATCTCCTCTCAAATAACGTTTATACATTAAAATACGTATATCACGTGCGCGGCGCATTACTAACCGCCCTGTACAACCACTTTTTTCAATGCGCGGTTCATCGCACAGCGTCCTATAATAAATAACGCGCATAGCCAGAAGAATTGAAGCGCGATTCCTTTAATTGCGTCCTCTCCTGTAATGTTTCCGCTGTAAATGCGCAGAGGCATATTCTGCATTGACGCGAACGGTAATAATTCCACAACCGCGCGAATTCTGTCCGGAAAGAACGGAAGAGGAATTGCCGCGCCCGCCAGAAAATCCGATAATACCGCGACAATGATTCTTATCCCAGCCGGAGACAAAGTGTAGAATAACGAAATATATACCAGCATGGAAAATGATATAACGACACCTAACGAAAGGCCGGCTGAAACAATAAATAACATGAATTGTGTAAAATTTAACGGCAAAGACATATTGTAGGGCTGCGGTATAATAAAAGCGACGATTAAAATAGGAGAACAGCGGAGAAGAGAGCGCGCCATTCTGTTTGCTGCGGCCTGACAAAACCAGCGGTTGTATAAATCCAAAGGACGAACCAGTTCATAAGCGATTGAACCTTGTGAAATTGAAGAAGCGATATCGTTTTCCCAGAACCACATCATAAAAAGAGCGAGAAACGCCTGCTGCATCCATATATATGAAACAACCTGCGAGAATTCCATCGGGAAAGCTGAAGGGTTTACGCGGTAAAACGCGGCGAAGGCAAATATTTCCATAAAACCCCAAACGAATTGCGTCACCATTCCGGCAATCGCCGCTGCGCGGTATTGGAGCGTGTTTATAAATCGTATGCGGAAAATAGCCAAATATTTTTTCAAATTTTATATTCCCTGTACAATGCGGCTGCCATCTCCTCGGCTGATATACCGGAGATTGAAATATCAAGCAGATCGGTTTGTGACGCGAGATTTGCAATAGCGTCCGATACCGGCAGCACAGACGGATCGAGCGTGATTACAAGCCGGCCTTCTTTTACCTCGGTAATAGTCATTCCTTCGCGGATTTCAGGCGCGCTGCCGTTATACTCAACAACAAGCGTCTTTCGCTCCGATGAGCGTTTTTTCAGTTCATCAAGATTTCCGTCAAGCAATATCCTGCCTTTCCCGATTAATAAGATTCTCTCTGTCAGCGCTTCAATGTCCTGCATGTCATGGGTGGTAAGAATTACTGTTGTGCTTCTCTCTTTATTCAATTTTTTTATGAACTGTCTGACCGCTATTTTTGATACAGCGTCAAGCCCGATTGTCGGCTCATCCAGAAACAGCGTCTTTGGATCGTGCAGCAGTGATGCCGCTATTTCGCATCTCATACGCTGGCCAAGGCTTAAACTGCGGGCCGGAGTTTTTAATAATTCACTCAAATCAAGAAGAGATACAAGTTCGTCAAAATTATTTTTAAATGTTTTTATGTTAATTTTATAAATGTCGCGGATTAATTCAAAACTGTCGATTACAGGAACATCCCACCAGAGCTGGCTTCGCTGCCCGAAGACAACGCCTATTTCGCGTGAGTGGGAAACGCGTTCTTTCCACGGAGTGCGCCCGTTAATGCTGCATATACCGCTGTCTGGAGTTAATATACCGCACATTATTTTTATGGTGGTGCTTTTTCCCGCTCCGTTAGGGCCTATATAGCCGACCATCTCTCCGTCATTGATTGTAAAGGAGACTTCGTTTAATGCATATATTGTTTCTATTTCACGGGAAAAAAGCGCTTTAACGGCGTTTCCAAAACCTGCCTGACGTTTTGCTACACGAAAAGTTTTATTAATGTTTTTTAAAGCGATCATGAAATAAACAGTCTATACTTTATTTAAAAAAGTGTAAACTCATTTTAATTATTACCGCTTCTCAAGGAATCCCTCGGCTGTACATATGAATTTCAATTTATACTCGTCAATATATTAAAATAGTATATAAACCCGGCATGTCTTCGCGTTCTTTTTTTACAAAAATGTTTACAATACTCAACACAATCCGGATGGGTTGTTATTTTATTTTTCCATATGGAGGAGATATATGAAAACAAAAATCGTATTATTCCTGCTGATTCTTGCTTTTATTTTTTCAGGTACGTTATACGCAGGTGGAAACAGCGGTCAAACCCAAGCAGGCGCTGTTACTTTAAGGTGGGCAATGTGGGATGCGGAACTTACAGTATATTACAAACCGCTCATTGAAGCGTATCAGGCAAAAAATCCGAATGTAAGAATTGAACTTGTTGATCTTGGAAGCGCGGACTATGAAGCGCTTCTTGGCACCCAGCTTGCAGGCGGCGCGGATCTTGATATCGTCACTATCAAGAATATGTTCAGTTACGCAAACTTAATCAGGCAGAATCGTCTTGAGCCTCTTAACGCTTTCATAAGATCAAAGAACATTAATACAGCGCAATACGGCGGAATGATTGAGCAGGTAACATCTAACGGCGAGGTTTTTACCCTGCCTTTCCGCAACGATTTCTGGATCGTTTACTACAACAAGGATATTTTCGACAGGGCAGGCGTTCCTTATCCGACAAACAACATGACCATTGAGCAGTATGACGCACTGGCGCGCAGGGTTACTTCAGGAAGCGGCGCTAATAAAATATACGGCGCTCATTATCATGGCTGGCGCAGCGCTACACAGCTTTTCAGCATTCTTGACGGAAGAAATTCCATCGTCGGAGGCAGCTATGAATTTCTTATTCCCTATTATGAAAGAATCTTAAGATTACAGGATGACGGAATAATAATGTCACTTGCGGAAATAAGAACATCGGGCACTCATTATTCAGGCGCGTTCTTTAACAGCCAGATTGCCATGATGAATATGGGCACATGGTTTATCGCGACCCAGATAGCGCAGGTAGCCAAAGGTGAAGCGGCATCAAAAAATTGGGGAATTGTAAAATATCCGGTCCCGGCAGGAGTTACTTCCGGAACCACATTTGGATCATTCACAGGTTTAAGCGTTAACCGCAACTCAAGGAATAAGGACGCCGCTTTAGAATTTATACAATTTGTTTCAGGTTCTGAAGGAGCTGTAGTACTTGCAAAAACGGGAAACTTCCCCGCAATCATGAGTCAGGATGTTATCAGTAATATCGTATCAATGCCCGGTTTCCCGGCTGATGCGGCCAGCAGGGAAGCTTTGAATGTTTACAGGACATATCTTGAATTCCCTCTTCATGACAGAGGCGCAGAAATCGATATTGTTCTTAACGAAGCCCATGAAGCGATTATGCTGAAGAACATCAGTATTACAGATGGTATCAGGCAAATGAACGATCGTATCAGGCCGATTATTACTGTCAGATAATAATTTATTAACTTCGTTTACGGTGTCTGATCGCATGATTGCGTTCAGGCACTAACAGGAGCGTTGTAATGAAGAAAAGCATAAAAGATAATCTTATCGCTTACAGTTTTATCGCGCCTAATTTTATAGGCTTTGCCATTTTTACTCTGGCTCCGCTTTTTTTTGCTCTTGCTCTTTCGTTTATGCGCTGGGACGGATCGAACCCCATTAAATGGGCAGGCTTTGAAAATTTTTCCCGGTTATTCAAAGATATTGTTTTCTGGGTAGCTGTACGAAACACCTTTATTTACACGCTCGGTGTTGTGCCGTTAACCATGGCATGCGCCCTGCTTCTTGCGGTTTTATTGAATCAGAAAATTTTCGCACGCAATTTTTTCAGGACAGTGGCATTCTTTCCGTATGTAGCGTCTCTTGTTGCGGTCACCGCCGTATGGAATTTTCTATTCAGTCCTACAAGAGGGCCTGTAAATAATTTTCTATCTTTTCTGCTCAGTATTCCTGTAGAAAAACTTCCAAAATGGGCAGCTGATCGTAATTGGGCGCTTCCAACAGTTATATTTTTCAGTGTTTGGAAAAACATGGGATATTACATGATCATTTACCTTGCCGGTCTTCAGGGGATTAATGCCGATTATTATGAAGCCGCCAGTATAGAAGGCGCCGGTAAATGGCAGAAGTTCCGGCATATAACTCTTCCGCAGCTTGCGCCGACTACGTTTTTCATTATTATGATTCTCGTTATTTATTCCTTTAAGGTGTATGACATTTTTATAAATATTTTTGCCGGTCAGGATAATCAGCTTACTGATGCTACCAGGGTTTTGGTATACCAAATATATAACACCGCCTTCAGAATAAATGAATTCGGATACGCAAGCTCAATCGCAATGGTTCTGCTTGTTCTTGTTGTGTGTATAACAATTTTTCAATTCAGGCTGGAAAGAAAGTTCAGCATAAATTAATTGCTAATTTTTTATAACAGGGAGTCAATATGTTAAAGTATGGTATGGATGATGTCAGCGTTCCTGGTCGTGCGCTTATTTACATTCTGCTGATTCTTTGCGCTGCGACTATGCTGCTTCCTTTTATATGGATGATTTCTTCTTCTCTTAAATTAAACAAGGATGTTTTTACTTTTCCCATACAATGGATTCCCCATGAGCCGCGCTGGCAGAACTACTCAGCTATCTGGACAAGGGCGCCTCTTTTAAAATTTATTTATAATACTTTTAAAATTTCCGTTATTGTTACAATACTACAGGTTTTAAGTTCCAGTTTTGCGGCGTACGCTTTCGCTAAATTGCATTTCCCGTTCAGACGGGCATTGTTCATTGGTTATATCGGCACTATTGCTGTTCCGTGGCAGGCTTATATGGTGCCTCAATTTATAATGATGAGCCGTTTTGGCCTTAATAACACGCATCTTTCACTTATCTGTTTACAGGCGTTCTCCGCATTCGGCGTTTTTTTAATGAAACAATTTTACGAAAACATTCCCGATGAACTGCGGGAAGCCGCAAGAATTGACGGCAGCACCGAATACAGAATCTGGCGGCGGATTATGCTGCCGCTCTCAAAACCTGCCGTATCAACCCTGATTATTATTACTTTTGTTACCACATGGAATGACTTTCTCGGCCCTTTAATCTATCTAACAAGAACGGAATTAAAAACAATTCAGATTGGACTTCGCTCCTTTATATCCCAGTATTCCAGCGAATACGGCCTTATTATGGCTGCCAGCGTAGTTTGCCTAATACCTATTCTTACGGTATTTTTATCATTACAGCGTTACTTTGTGCAGGGTATTGCTTCTACTGGCATTAAAGGTTAAAAAATGCGTTCAATCATTCACTACATCAACAGAGCGCCTTTCAAGAATGGTGCAGGGTAGATAAATTATTTTTGAATATTTTTTACTTTGATTTATATTGTTTAAAATTATTTCTGCGCACCTTCTGCCGATTTCGTTTAACGGCGGCTGCACGGTGGAGAGAGCTGGTACATAACCCTGGCTAATGCTGCGGTTATCAAAACCGAACAGCGAGATATCTTTCCCGATTTGCAGGCCGCGCTCGGCCGCCTGCTCGTAAACACCGCAGGCCATCATGTCGTTAAATGAAAAAATTGCGGAGACTTTTTTATCCAGCAGCCTGGCAGCCATTCGATAACCTGAAATTCGATCCCAGTCACCGTACATTATTATATCATTTTTTATTTTTATGCCATGTTTTGTCATGGCCGAATTAAACCCTTTTAACCTTGCCTTTGTATGATAACTTGCGGCGGGCCCGCAAATTACTCCGATATTTTTATGTCCTTTGGCGATAAGCAATTCTGTAACATCTTTTGCGGCTTTCTCATCATCAAAAATTACCGACGGATAAATATCTTTTCCTGGATAACAATACGCGTATACAAGGGGTATTTGAACCTGCGATGGAAGATAGTTGATTTCCCGGCAGTGGTACCCAACATAAATAATGCCTTCAACCTGCTTGGCGATCATGCTCCTTATCATCATATCTGTAAGTTCATGGTGTTTGGGCGTATCTGTAAAATCATTATTGTAACGTTTATAAAGCCTCATATTGCCCAGAATGATCTCAAAACTGTTTTCCTCGCAGTAAGCGTCAATGCCGTCGACAATTTCCGGAGCGTTAAAGACCGTTAGATCTTCTGTTATTATGCCGATTGTGTTTGTTTTTTTCTTTTGCAGGTTTTTTGCCAGAGTATTTGGCATATATTGCATACTGTTGGCAATGTCTATTATTTCCCTTGTTTTTTCCTTGCCTGCCGCTCCGCTTTTACCGTTTAAAACATTGGAGACTGTAGCTGTAGAAACGCCGGTAATGCGGGCTATTTCCTTAATGGTTACCATTTTATGACCTTAATCGTCTCGTTAGGCGATATTCCTGCTCCTATTTATATGCATCTTTTCTGTTTTCAATATTAATAGTAAATATTATTGATTCATTTTCATCAATAATATAAAATATTCTGTAATCCCCTATTCTAAAACGATATACTTCTTTATATTCACCTTTCAACTTTTTAATATTTGCGCTATAATATGGATTATTCTTTAGAATTGGATAAACATCCATTAATATTTTATTATACAAATGCTTAAATTTATTTAAATTTATTTTTTTTGTAAATGTTTCGGTTTCTGCTATTCTATATTTATTCAATTATTTTATACCGTCCTTTTTTTATATCATCAACTCCTTTTTTTATATCTTTTTTAAAAAATAATATTTCATTCATCTCAATATCATCAACAATGTTGCTATTAAAAATATAGTTCATTGTGGCATATTCTATATAATTGGAAATTGTTCTTCTATCTCCATCTGCGGCTCTTT
>JAIRQF010000185.1 GCA_031256635.1 Treponema sp.
AAAATCAAGTCCCGGACCAAAGAGTGTCATGTCCTGATCGTTTATGGAAAGAGCGGCAGATGATGTTTCAATAACGCTGAACTTTCCTGTTCCCACCGCTTCTCTTAACCGCTTTGCAAAGTTTTTTAATTCATCAGAATCCAGCGGATGTGAAAGGGAGGCAAGCGGCGCCGCGCACGGAAAAGGATATACGCCCACAAGGCCTGCACTGAATAATGCCTCATTGTATTTTTGCAGTCCGCTCCTTGAGTCTCTGTGCGGCACAAGAACAAGAAAAATATTTTGTTTGCGCGCGTTATTATAATTTTTCATTATCAAGTTACGACCCTGTTTCTTCTTGTTTTTTACGGGAACCTCATGATACACTGTTTATTATATGGAGATGTGTAATGAAATATAAGACCAGGGTATTGGTAGACCGGTTTAAAGAGCTTCTTTCCTCGTGGGACAGCGTTGAATGTATTACCTTAAATGAAGCCGCCATGCCGGATATCCTTGACCCGTATTTTGCGCTCATTCTTGACATATTATATACATCTCCCATTCCAGAACCGGAAGAAAGGTGCAGGCTGTACGGCGATGATGTCGCCGCATTTGAAAGTTCAAGCCAGGGCGATAAAGATCGCTTTATGATTGGTGAAATTCCGGTCCGGCTTGAGTTTAAAAAAACCGTTAAAATCGACGAGCTTGTAAAAATGGCCAGTTCCAATTATGAATCATTGTGGTTTATAAAAGATTCGGGCACTTACGGTTTTTACCGCATTGTTAACTGCGAAATAATTTATTCCCGTTCCAATTGGATAAATGATGTAAGGAAAAAACTTCAGCAGGTAGGAGATCAGTTCTGGGTTCAAATGCGCGGCTCGGTTCAGTCAAAAATGGAACATTTTCTGTCCGATTTGGGCGCATCCTGTTTTCAGGGCGATAAATTTCACTATCTTATAGCCTCGGCGGGATTTATTAAAATGGCATGCCTTACTCTTTTCTGCATTAACAAGCGCTTTGAGCCTTCCCACCGCGCGTATTTTAAACAGGTGTGCGAACTGCCTGTATTGCCGGAATCCTTTGTAGCGGAATTTAAAACTTTTCTTAACAGCGACTCAACAGATTTAGAATCGCGTTTTTATCTTGCGAAACTTATAGCCCAAAAAATTGTAACGCTTTTTTAATCTGTATTCTTTTATCAATATAGTGTATTGTCTCTCCCCTTGAAAATGTCCCTGTTTATGGTAACAATGAAATATGCGCGCCCGTGAAATTTTTGATTCACTTAGCAATGTTTATTTTGTCGGCATTAAAGGCACAGGTGTTTGTGCGCTTGCAGAGCTTATATGCAATAGCGGAATCAGGGTAAGCGGCAGCGATATACCTGAAGTTTTTTACACAGACGCGATCCTAAATGAGCTTAAAATTCCTTTTTATACTTATTTTAACGCCGCGCGCATTACAAATGATATCGATATGGTTATTTATTCCGCCGCATACAACGCGGAAACAAATCCGGAGCTGGCAAGAGCGAAGGAATTAAATATCCCGATGTTTAAATACACAGACGCGCTCGGCGCGTGGTCTTCCAGGTTTGATTCTACCGGTATTTGCGGCGTTCACGGAAAAACAACCACAACCGCAATCTGCGGAGTGTTGATGCGCGCCGCTGGGATTCCCGCTCAAATACTTGTCGGCAGCGCGGCGCTTGATTTTAACGGAAGGTCAACACTCAGTCTTGGTAATAAATATTTCATAGCGGAAACATGCGAGTACCGAAAACATTTTCTTTCATTTTGCCCAAAGCGAATAATACTTACCGCCGTAGAAAGCGATCATCAGGATTATTTCCCTGATTACGATTCAATCCGTAATGCGTTTGTTGAATACTGCCGCCTTCTTCCTGACGGAGGGCAGCTTATCTATTGCGCCGATGATATAGGCGCAAGTGAAGTCGCCGGTATCATCGAAAAAGACGGACGCGGAATTGAGCTTATCCCTTACGGCTTTACCGCGGCCGGGGATTTTAAAATAAATTCATATAATGTTGAAAATGAAAGAGCTGTTTTTTCAATAGCGGGAATTCCGGGTGATATTAAAATGCGTATCCCCGGCCGCCATGAAGCGCTGAACGCCGCCGCAGGTTTGGCATTAACAGTCTCTTTGGCAAAGAATGAACGCGCGGTTAACGCGTTAAATGATGAACAAATCGCGTCCATTAAAAACGCCCTTGCTAATTTTAAAAGTACAAAGAGACGAAGCGAGATAATCGGGGAAGCCTGCGGAATTATTTTCATGGATGATTACGGCCATCATCCTACCGCGATTAAATCGACGCTTGAAGGAATTAAAAGTTTTTATCCTGAGCGCCGTTTAATTGTAAGTTTTATGTCGCATACATATACCCGCACCGGCGCTCTGCTTGATGAGTTTGCTTCCTGCTTTAACGCGGCGGACATTGTTTTCTTTCACAAAATTTACGCGTCCGCAAGGGAAAATTACAAAGGCGGCGTTAACGGAAGAACGCTTTATGAAAAATCAAGGGAAGTCCGTAATGGAAAGGAAACTTATTATACAGATGAGCCTGACACCGCTTTTGATCTGTTATGTGATATATTAAGGGAAAACGATATTTTTATTACTCTCGGAGCGGGAAACAACTGGCCGCTTGGAAAAAAACTTTTTTCTCATTTTAATTCCGCAGG
>JAIRQF010000029.1 GCA_031256635.1 Treponema sp.
TGCCAGCCATTCATCAAGATAATAAATCGGTTGATCAAGAGGATTATCAACCACAATTTTGCTTAAAAAATCCTTGATATCGGGCGCAAGAAATGCAGGATGTAAAAACGCGAAACGCAAAAGGAATTTTTTTGGAGGAGGCAATTTACCGGTTGATTTTCTTGCGACAGTAAAAAGAAATTCCCAATACGGCGAAATGAACTGCTGCCTGAATACGCTGCGATCTTTCGGATCTTTAGCGGTCAGGTATTTTTGCAGAATGCCATGCACCCTTTGCGCGATATCGCCTTCATTGGAAAGAACGATTTTATAGTAATTTGGATCATTAAAAAAATTGTGACCTTTTTCTTCAAGACGCTTTGTTACAAGCGGAAATCCGGAAGTAGAAAGATCGACTTCGCCGCCTGACGAGCTAGATATATCCGCAAAATCTTCATTGTTTTTACCGCCGAAAATATCATTAAAATCAGGCATTGGTCCGTTTGCGGAGCCAGCAGTCCCAAGTAATGCGGCAATTTCGGGATCCATGGTCCCGGTATCATTTCCAGCCATAAATTATAATAAATTCATTATGAGTTATTGTCAATAATTAAGGCGTCAAGGTCAATTTCACCGGCTGTACAGGGAACAGTAACATTGCAATTTTCCAGCACTTCCGGGTGAATTTCACCGAAAACGCCAGTTTTTTTTCCGTTGTAAATAATTGCGGCGGCTCTTCCCGGTATAAACCGGGGATCGGATGATTCTTCCACATCATACTCGCGGGAAAGATAATAAAAAAACGTTTGCAGTTCCGCAGCGGCTGTATTAAAGTTTGCGTCTGTTCCCGCGTGCAGAAATCCTGCGAACTGGCGCGTTTCACTGCGGTAAATTTCATTTTCATTTAACCACGCGATTTTTCCCACTTCAAATATCTTGTGCGGATAAACAGAGCGCCCGGAAATTGATTCGCTTTCCATAAGAGACGCTATTATTGAATCGCGCACATATTCATAATTTTCCGTCATCGGGTTAAAGATGCGTATTATTTTCCGGTTATTGTTTTCAGCGTTTCCCGCGCGCATGTTATCAACCAGGTCTTTTTTGGAACCGAGATAATTGTAAATCATTTCCTGATAACCCATCCCGACAAGAAGCTCCTTAACCTGCCTGCTGAACAATGTGATTGGCAAAAGCCTCCCGATTGTAGAATCAGAGGGACGCTGCGGTTTAAATGATTTTAACGAGCGGCCTATCATTACATCTTCCATAACGTCCGCGGCATGCAGAAAATCATTTCTGTATTCCGGAGGATACGCGCGGATGCCTTCTCCGGTATTTAGCTGCCCGCGTTCTTTATCATTTGCCTTTTCAGCTTTTACGCCCATTCGCGCAAGAGCTTTTATACATTCATCCGCGCTCAATTTTTCACCCAGGAATTTTTCTATTCTTGAGAGCGAACAAAAAACCGGCTCCTGAAAATAAAACGGAGTAACCATGTTTCCGCCGAAAGGAGTGTCAAACTCATACTCAATTTCAACAGGTTCGATTGAAAAGCCGTTATCTGCAAGATCGCAGGCAACAATGGACGCGGCCAATGTGAGGCACGGCAAGTCTGTTCCAGTAAGCTCTACAAAAACTTCGCTGTCGCCGACCTGCACCGCTCCCAAATCATTAGAATTGATAATCGGCGGATAGGAGAGAATATTCCCCTGCGAATCCGTTAAAAGCGGATGCACCGGCTCATGTTCCTGAATAAACGCGAATTCTTTACCCTTGGGATGCTGTTTAAGGATTTCCCGCAAAGTAAGCGGAGTATCCCATGCCAGCGGTACAAATGATACAGAATCGGGATCTACACCTTTGTAAATAATCGGCCAATTAATCAAAGGCTTATTTTGCTCATCCTTAATACGGTAGATTCCCATTGATATGCTCCGCCGTTTCCGCCCGAAATTCCACGCCAGTTTTTCCTGCGTCTGGATCATATCGCGCAGCATTGGGTCTGTAATTGTTTTACCCCGGGCGACAAAGCCTGTTATGAAGGGCCGCACCTGCCTTACGCTTGTCTCCGCCTTAACTTTAAAAGCCGGTTTTTTAACATTACCGGGCCGTGAAAAAAAGCCGTACTCAGGGATTTTTCCGCTTTTATAGACACAAAGCTGCCTCGCGCAGCCCGCTGTTCCCCATAAATCAGGGCGGTTTGTATCGTTTAACTCAATTTTTAAGGTTCTTTCCGTCTCAGGAAGGCGCTTGTCACTATCTTCATCAAGCTCAGCCTTGGCGCATGTCAGAATTTCCTCAAATTCCTCATTGCTTTTCCACCCTCCGGGAGAGCCTGCGAGCGCGTAAAAAATCCGCTCATTTACTTCGATTTTCGGCATACGGTATTATATTTATTTTTGGAATTGAAGTCTATGTATAGCCGCAGCAAAACTCGGTTAGTTTTATTGCGGCTAAGTGTATTCGCCATTAGACAAAGAAATAAAAAATAATAAAATGCTGTATTGCATAAATTTAACATTTCTGTAATAATTTCTGTACCAAAAATTTATTTTTTATGGAGGAAATTTATGAAAAAACTATTTGCAGTTTCTTTAATGATTCTGCTCGTAGCAGGCATGCTCTTCGCCGGCGGCAACAGAGCAAGCGGAACAACAGCAGTAATCGGCATAGCAATGCCGGAAACACACGTTGAGCGCTGGGTAAAAGACGGCAACCAGCTTAAATCTGAAGCTGAAAAACGCGGTTACACCGGATTAGTCCAGTGGGCAAATGCAGATCAACCGACACAGAATCAACAGATTGAAGGATTCCTTACTCAGGGAGCAAGAGCTCTTATTATCGGCAGCGTTAATGACGGCGTAGGCGCGGCAGTTGCAAGCGCAAAGCGCGAAAACGCTATTGTTATCGCTTATGACCGCATCATTCAGGGTACACATGAGTATGGCTACTACATCACCTTTAATAACTACAAAGTCGGTACACTTCAGGGCCAGAGTATTGTAGAAGGACTAAATCTTAATACTGCTACAGCCGCAGCTCCTAAATACATCACACTGTTTGCCGGTTCTCCGACAGACGCTAACGCGAACTTCTTCTTCCAGGGCGCTATGGATGTTCTTCTTCCCTACATTGACAGGGGTGTACTCAATGTCGTCGGTCCTTTCCCAAGGCATTATACAGAAGCAGCTTTCCAGCAAATTGCTACAGAAAACTGGCAGGCTCCTATTGCCAAAGCGAGAATGGAAGGACTCCTAATCGGAGCCGCTGCCAATGTTACTCTTGATGCGATATTAGCCCCGAATGACACATTAGCAATAGCTACCCTCGAAGCTTGTAAAGCTGATGCAAAATACGCCGGAAGGCTCCCGATTACATCAGGACAGGACGCTCAGTTCTCCTCAATGATGTCAATCAAAAACGGCGAACAATACAGCACAGTATTTAAAGACACAGCCAAATTAGCCGAAGCAGCAATGCTTCTTGCCGATCAGTTGCTTAAGGGACAGCCTGTTAATATCCCCGGCGCGGTTCTTGCTGCCGGCGATCTTACACAAATCGCCTATACCGGAACAGGTTATGTAACAACATATCTTTTAGACCCGGTTCTTGTTACAAGAAACAGCAACTTCCTGGCTCCTGTGAACGCGGGTTTCTATCCTGCAAATGAGGCTAACCAGTTAAGGTAGCCGCATAAATCCGGCTGATAAAAATCGCATATGGATATCAGCCGAATTTGATAATTTTGTAAACCTGACCAATTGCCTATTTTAAAGCAAGCGGTCAGGTTTTTTTGGAGGGCTTATGAGTGATTACATTCTGGAAATTGAAAACCTGACTAAAGATTTTCCCGGAGTCAGAGCCCTTGAGAATGTCAGCTTAAAAATTAAAAAAGGCGAAATACACTCAATTTGCGGAGAAAACGGCGCGGGAAAATCAACCCTTATGAGCTGCATCTCGGGTGTTTATCCTGTAGGAAGTTTCGAAGGTAAAGTTATATATAAAGGTAATGAAATAAAATATCACAGTGTAAAAGACAGTGAAAAAGAAGGACTTGCAATTATTCACCAGGAATTGGCTTTAAGTCCTTATCTTTCAATTTATGAAAATATATTTCTGGGACACATGGACACAAAGTTAGGAATTATTAATTGGGATAAATACTTAAACGAATCAAGAAAATATTTAAAAACAGTAGGCTTAAACGAACATCCGGAAACAATAGTAAGCAAACTGGGAGTAGGAAAGCAGCAGCTGGTGGAAATTGCCCGCGCTTTATCAAAAAAGACCGAGCTGCTTATTCTTGATGAACCGACATCATCGCTTAATGACGATGAAAGCGAAAAACTTCTTAACTTAATGCTGGAATTAAAAAAACAGGGGATAACCCTTGTGATGATATCGCATAAATTAAATGAAGTATTAAAGGTCGCGGATACAGTAACAATCCTGCGTGACGGAAAGTCCATCAGTGTTTATGATGTCAAGGCTGATAATCTGACAGAACAAATGATTATAAAGGATATGGTAGGCCGAATATTAACACACCGTTTCCCTGAAAGAAACTCATCTCCGGAAGAAACGGTAATGGAAGTAAAAAACTGGACTGTTTATCACCCGGAATATCATAATATTAAAATTGTTGACAATGTTTCGTTTTTCCTGAGAAAGAGCGAGATTCTTGCTTTTTGCGGTCCGATGGGCGCAGGGCGAACAGAGTTAATGATGAGCCTTTTCGGACACTCATACGGATTCCGCAGCGAAGGCGAATTAAAAATTAAAGGAAAAAATTACATTTTAAAAAGCCCGCGTATGGCAATAGACTCAGGGCTCGGTTATATTTCAGAAGACAGAAAAAATCTTGGTTTGATTTTAATTCAGGATATAAAAACAAATATTACGCATTCAAGTCTTAATAAAATATCAAAATTTGGGATAATTGATAATCAAAAAGAAATTCGTGAAACGGAACGATTCCGCAAAGATTTAAATATCAGAACACCTTCCATTAACCAATATGTACGGAATCTTTCAGGCGGCAATCAGCAGAAGGTCGCGGTCAGTAAAACTCTAATGGCAAATCCGGATATTTTTATTGTTGATGAGCCGACAAGAGGTATTGATGTGGGAGCGAAAACAGAAATTTACGGAATTATGAACAATATTATCGCGGCAGGAAAAAGCGTTATCATGGTAAGTTCTGAACTTCCCGAAGCACTTGGCATGGCTGACAGAATATATGTAATGAACGAAGGGAAAATAAAAGGGGTGCTGAACAGGGAAGAAGCATCACAGGAAAAAATAATGCATATGGCGCTTGTAGGATAAGGAGAAAATATGAACAATAAAGCTATTCACACTGCTGATGTAAAATCGCTTATAAAGAGTAATCTCAGAAATTATTCAATGTTCATCATGTTAGTCATTATAATGTTAATTTTTGCTGTTACGACAAGCGGAGTAAACTTTAACCCGCGGAACTTTACGAACATTTTCTTTCAGAACAGCTATGTTCTAATCCTTGCGACCGGAATGGTAATGATTATTATTACCCAAAATATAGACCTTTCTGTAGGTTCAGTGTGCGCGTTCATCGGTATGTTAAGCGCGACAATATACAATACAGGCATTGGGATGCCGGCTACAATCATAGCTTCGATTTTTATAGGTATCCTGATCGGCGCTTATCAGGGAGCTTGGGTTGCTTTTGGAAAAATGCCCGCGTTTATCGTAACCCTTTCCGGTATGCTTCTTTTCCGTGGTCTGACATATGGTTTTTCGTTATTGAGAACAGGCGGCGTAAGCCCTGTCAATCTAAAAGATACGAGTTATTCTCTTTTTGCCAAAGGCATTCTGGATGAGGTAATTGGAATAGAAAACAAAATCGGCCCGTATTTCCCAATGGCTTTTATAGTAGCGATTCTTTTACTTGCTGTCTTTTATATCGCCGAATTTGCGGGACGCAAAAGAAAAATCGCGAATGAATTTGAAGTTACTCCGTTACCGCTGTTTATTACAAAACTTGTCCTTATAAGTCTGCTGGTTCTTGGTCTGGCCGATCGCTTCGCGCGTTACAGGGGTCTTCCAATCGTCGCACTTGTTTTAGGCGTGACAATTTTCGCATTCCACTTTATCCTTAATAATACCGTCCTTGGCCGCTATATTTATGCGGTCGGCGGAAATCCGCGTTCGGCAAAACTTTCCGGTATCAACTCGGAAATGATAAACTTTATTGTATTTTGCTTCATGGGTGGTTTAGCAGGTTTGGCTTCAGTGGCTCATACAGGTGATATGGGTACCGCGCTGCCTCAAGCCGGAAATTTATTTGAACTGGACGCTATCGCTGCCTGTTACATCGGCGGTGTTTCAGCAGGCGGCGGAATAGGAACAGTAATCGGCGTTATTGTCGGCGGTCTTGTAATGGCGGCAATAAATAACGGAATGATTTTAATGAACCTTGGCGCGCATTATCAATATGTTGTTAAAGCGCTGGTTCTTGTTTTGGCAGTTTTTTATGATATCTACAACCGCAGAAAAGCAGGATTAGGCTGAGATTATAAACGGACGCTGGCCATTTTAATCATATCTCTGAATACAAGCAGATAATTGGAATAATTTATTCATTTTCAGTCATGCAATTTGACACATTTAACCCATATATAGGGAAACCTTCTTACGAAGGTTTAATCCTTATTTATGGAGATATTTATGTACGTGAACACAAAACACAAGGCCAGCGTTTTCTCGACTCTCTTCAGCGATCCGGAAACATTAAGAGAACTGTACTCAGCTATAGAAGGCGTTGATGTTCCCAAGGACGCTGTTATCAGTATCAACACTCTTTCTGATGTCCTTTTTATGGGACAGTTAAACGATGTGTCATTTACGATCAATGACCAGCTTGTTGTATTAATAGAGCACCAGTCAACGATAAACAATAATATCCCGATTAGGATGCTAATGTATATCGGACGCGTATATGAAAAAATAATTGAAAGGGAGAGACTTTACCAAAAGAAACTTGTAAAAATACCTGCTCCTGAGTTTATAGTTCTTTACAACGGAGTAGATCAATTTCCCGATTATAAGAAACTCAGTCTTTCAGACGCTTTCATGAATATTAAAGGACAATCAATTGAGTCACTGGAACTGGTAGCGCATGTCTATAATATTAACCATGGGTGTAATCCTCAGATGCTTGAAAAGAGCAGAAACCTCGACGGTTACAGTATTTTCATTGCCAAGATAAGGGAGTACCGAAAAAAATTATCACTTGAAGAATCTGTAAAAGCCGCGATAAAATACTGTATAGGGAATGGTATACTTGTACAGTTTTTTAAAGACAACGCATCGGAGGTGATCAATATGTTAACAGAAGAACCCAGCATGGAAGAGATAATTGCGATTATGAGCAAGGAAATACGCGAGGAAGGCCGCGAACAGGCAAGTATTCAAATCGCGAAAAATCTTCTTGCAGAAGGTTCATCACATGAGTTTATTCAAAAGATCACAGGTCTAAACCCTGATGTTATTAAAAACCTGGGAAGTTAAAAATTTATTAACCACTAAAACGAACTACTCGAATCTTTGCTATAATACAATGATTTTTTATTAATTTTTTCATTTTCGGTCATGCGTTTTGATACTTTTGAACCCATATAAGGTAAAGCAGCTTTTGAGTTGCTTTTGGGGGAAGAAGTTGAAAAATGAAAAATCTTCAGGAAAACTGAACTGGCATCCTGCTTTCCTTCAGGCGATTCAGCATGAACTCTATGAATATCTGGATTTCCTTGAATTCAAGTATGAATACCAGCTTACAACAGAACCTCTGCGAATTGACCTGCTTGTTATCAAAAAGCCCAGGGATTTGATAATTGAGAA
>JAIRQF010000060.1 GCA_031256635.1 Treponema sp.
TCCGGTTCCCGGTCCGCCTGAAAAAAGGCAGGCAAACCCTTTTCTCATGCCCTTGCTGTCAAGCCTTTCAAGAATTTTTCGGAAATTTTCCTCCTGCAGAAGCGATGAGAGTGTTTCAATCTCTTTTGTTTCCCTGTCATTGTAAAACATTTTTTTATAACTGATAGTGTCAAACTGAACAAGATCCTTTCTGAAGTTTTTGGTATCCTTAATGTTCAATTCAGATAACAGTTCTTTTTTTGTTCTGTCTGAAAGTTTCCAGGAAGTGGAATTTATATAACCATTGTCATTGTTAAAATCAATAACTTTGGCTTTGATAAGAACATAATCACCGCCTGAAAACTGCTTTTTAATGCAATTACACATGCTTTTATCGTCAAATAAAAATTCAAAATCATGCGTTCCGATGTTATCATCGTTATTATTGGCGTACAAAACGCAGAAACAAAGCAGTATAGTCAGGTCGCTTTCGTGAAAATTGAAACTCGTTATTTTTTTACAAAACTCAAGATGCATATTGAGCCTGACAAGATCGCGAAGCTCCAATGTAAGAGTATCAAAGGTGAGCTCATTGTTTTCCCTTTCTTCAAAAAATTTTTCAAGAACCGTGAAAAATTTATTTATATCAAGATTTTCAATGCTTTCCGGTTTGAACTCGCTGAATTTTCTGAGAGACTCTCTGACATCGAAAGAAACACGGTAAGAAATCGATCCGTTATCCCTGCTGCACCGGATTAATCTTTTCTTTTCAAGCTCATCACATTCCCTTGTGTATTTAATAATCCTGATGTTACTGCATTTAATGGATTCAGCGATATCATTGATTTGAATCTGGTGATAGGCGCTTCTATCAAGAAAATGAGAAAATAAAACCGCTTGTATGGGGCTGATTCCAAGCCTGTCGTTAATAAACTCAAGGTGTTTTTTTACTTCCTTGTCGCAAAGACACTTATCAATTCCCATTTCCTTGGAAGCTTCTACCAAAAATTCCATATGATCCAGAATGTCTTTATTCTGCTTCGACAGTCCGATCCCGCTTTCTGTTCCCGCGTAGATTTTTTTAACCTTCTTAAAAATACTAGTTTTCATAATATAAATATACATCCTATGATCTGTCATATAATGACAGACCAGAATTTTTTTATTATTTTTTTAAAGAAGTATCAAACTTCGTTTGGTTCAATAATTGAAGTTATCTAACAACTCTATTTTATAAATTAAGCGTGTTCAGCGGAATGATCATTCTCTTTGCGGTAATGAATCAGGGTAATTATAATACCAAAAACAAGAATTGATAAATTTAGTACGAACGGTAAATTTCTGGACATTTCGGAAAGCATTCCGCCAATCCAGCCAAAAGGAGCTGTCGCAAGCATGATAAACATAAAGCGGATTGCCAGAATTCTGGCCCGTTCATTGGGATTAACATGGATGTTTATCAGCGATTCGCCGAGCATTGCAAGCGCTCCGAGGCCAAAACCGTCAAACATAAGCGATAATAAAATAAGGGGGTACTTAATGATTCCATCAGCCGGAATCATAATGAGCAAAGACTGTCCGATGAAATATGAAGAAAACGCGAAAACAAGAGGCAGTTTCAAAATTCCTTTTAGCAGTTTGGGTATGACAAAAAACAGGAAGATGATCGCAAGAACGGATTTAAAAATGTTAAAAAACGGAAGCATAACTTCGGGAACAAGCAGTTTCTTGTTTACAATGATCTGCCAGAAAGTATTATTAATGGTTCCTACTATCCAGCCTAGCGCGGCAATTATAATGGAAAAAATCATGCCCCGGGACTGTAAAATCATCTTTACTACATCGCCGTAGCCGCCTGAAAGTTGAAAAATGTTCTTACCTTTTGTTTCTTCCAGCCGCATTTTTCCAATTCCGGTTTCTTTTGAAGCCATGTAAAGAAGAATAATTTTTACTACCATCAGAATAAAACCATTTAAAAACAAAATGCGGATTGCCGGGATTAAAGTCAGGCTGGAAATTAAAATTGCGGTAATCGGGGCAAAAACGGCAGAAAGCTGCCCGAAAGCCGTTGTCAGGGAAAAAATTCTTGTAATTTGTTTTTTTTCGGCATCTTCTATAAGGAGGCAAGTCCAGGAATTTGCCGTTACTCCGTTTGTTCCGTTTATTATCGCCGCAGTCAGGAAGAACCAGAAATTCTCAGCTCTCCACCAGATAAGCGCGGGTATGCACCAGCCGAATATGTCAAAAATCGCGGTTGCCTTTCTTCTGCCGATTTTGTCGGTGATTGGGCCGCTCAAAAAAGAAAAAACTATCTGCGAAAGCAGACTGACAGTCACAATCAGGCCAATCCGTGAGTCATTTAATCCCAAAGCCAGCATATAAACAGACAAATAGGGCATGCAAAGATTCATGGAAAGCCCCCACAACGGCTCAGTATAGACGCAGGCTCGTGTGTTCCCCTTAAGATGAATCAATGTAGAAAATAATGAATCTTTCATAATGGCTGTCACTATAGCAAAAAAAAATAAAAAATAATATCAGTTTTTTAATACATTGACAAAGGCTTTCATTATTGTTATACGTGTATCAAGGTGGATTAATGGCCGCAAAACCTGAACTATTAAAAACGCAAAAAATGAGTTTTTTATCATACGCAAAACGCTCATGGATGCTTTATTTAATGCTGGTTCTTCCCTTGACATTTTTCATTATATTCCGTTATTTCCCAATGACAAATATTGTAATGGCTTTCAAAAATTACAATATGTTCCAGGGTGTATGGTCGGCGGGAAATCCGGCCTGCCAGTACGAAGCAACCGGCGTTCATATGTTAGGCTGCAGTCATTGGGTTGGGTTCGAATGGTTTAAAAGAGCATTCGCATCAAGGGATTTCTGGCTTGCCATGAGAAATACCCTATGGCTTAACTTCCTTGACCTTTTAGTGGGTTTCCCGGCTCCAATTATCCTTGCTCTTATATTAAACGAACTTGTTTTTAAAACATTCAAAAAATTTACCCAGACAGTTATTTATCTTCCGCACTTCCTTTCATGGATTATAGTTTCAAGTATAGCATCCAGGTTATTGGCGCCGACAACAGGCGTTGTAAATATTTTCCTTGTTGAGAACTTTGGCATAGGGCCGATTGACTTCCTGATGAATAAGGCGAACTGGGTAGCCACCTATGTCATTATCGGCGTATGGAAAGAAATGGGGTGGGGAACAATTATCTATCTTGCGGCGATTACGGGAATCAACCCGGAATTGTATGAAGCTGCTGAGGTTGACGGAGCAGGACGCTGGCGAAAGCTATGGCATATTACACTTCCCGGCATCAGACCGACAATTGTTGTCCTTTTAATTATGAATATCGGCCGTATTTTAGGAATCGAATTTGACCGCCCGTTCACAATGATGAATGACATAGTAATAGAAGTAGCGGATGTATTATCAACCCTTGTATACCGGCTTGGCATCAGATCTTTCCAGTTTTCATTGACCACCGCAATAGGCTTGTTCCAGTCAGTGATTTGCGTTATCTTCCTTGTTACGGCAAACACTCTGGCAAAGAAATTCGGCGAACGCGGTATTTGGTAGGAAATGCAATATGGTTAAATCAAAAAGAACAATTGCCGGCGACATTATAGTTATCCTGATTTGTGTTTCTGTAATCCTGCTCTGTGTTATGCCTATGCTGAATCTCCTTTCGCAATCCTTAAGCAGTTCTACATCTATTATAAACAGTAAGGTTAAATTCCTTCCGGTAATTTTTAACGAAGATAATAATTCGTATAGTTATGGAGCGTCCTTTTTATCTTACCAATATATTTTTCTGGATAAAGCTTTTGTTCGTTCAATGTGGTGGACTGCGATTCTTACAGTTATATGTACTTTAGTATCGCTTACAATGACGATATTATGCGCTTACCCTCTTACATATGACTGGCTCAAGGGAAAAACGGTTATAAATACAATAATAATTTTTACCATGTATTTCAGCGCTGGAACCATTCCGAATTACATATTGATGAAAACACTCGGCCTTCTTAACAATCCGCTGGTTCTGATCATTCCAAACTGTCTGTCTGTATTTAACATGATAATACTGCGAAGCTTCTTCTTTGGAATACCGGACAGTCTGCGTGAATCCGCCGAGATAGACGGTGCGAATCCATTTACAGTACTCGTAAGAATTTATCTGCCGCTATCAGGCCCGGTACTTGCAACCCTAGCTTTATTTTACGCGGTTGGCCGCTGGAACGGATTCGCTGACGCTCTTTTATATTTAAGTACTGTACCGCAGTGGGTTCCAATCCAGCTTAAACTTTACCAGCTTATACGGAATATGACTTCCATTGATGTAAGCACAGTTGAAATGGTAGCAGGTTCAATACCCCGCGTATCAGAGGCGATTAAAGCCGCGGCGATAATGTTCGCGACTGTTCCGATACTCGTTGTGTATCCGTGGCTTCAGCGCTATTTTATAAAAGGCGTTACGATAGGAGCTGTAAAAGGCTGAATAATTTTTATATGTAATCCAGCGCCCAAGTTTTTTATTTAGACGCTGAATTGCCTATACAAAAATATAGACAAATATTTTTAGGAGGAACCTATGAAAAGAATTTTACTGGCATTGGTCATTGTATTAATGACCATTACACTGGTAATCACGGGCTGTAAAAAGGAACCGGCGGCTCCAGTAGGCGGCGGAGCAATTACCGTTGAGATTTTTGATCGCGGTACAGATGGCGGAAGATCCCTTGCATACGACAACGCATGGACAAACTGGATTAAAGCAAAAGTAAAAACGGATTTAAATCTGGATGTAACATTCGTTCCGGTAGGACGCTGGTCAGAAAATACTGACATTGTCAATCTGATGGCTTCCCAGAGCGCGCCCGATGTTTGTTACACCTATAACGGCGCGATGATTGACCAGTTCAGGGATATGGGTGGTGTTTTAGATCTTGCTCCTTACATTGATCAATATCTTCCGGATCTGAAAAAATTGCTCGGTACGGATCCTGCGATATCCGGCAAAGATTTTATTTACCGCCAGCAGCTGCCGTCAGGCGCGATTTATTCAATACAGGCAGCCCGTGTCGCGCTTGCAGAGAGAGGCATTTTTATCCGCAAGGACTGGCTTGACGCGCTCAGGCTCCCGATGCCGACATCAATTGAACAGTTCTACAACACTCTTGTTGCATTCCGCGATCGCGCAAATGAGCTTCCAGGAAATGTAGGCACAAGAGTAATACCGTTTCACACTGACGAAGACACAGACTGGACTCTAAGAGATTTTATACGTCATTATATGCAGCCTGTAGATGACAGGGATCGCTGGGTAAATACTATTCATGAACGCGAATTAATGAGGCAAGGATACAAAGAAGGCGTACGGGAAATGAACAAATGGTACAATGAAAGGTTAATTCACCAGGATTTCCCGCTTACAAAACAGAACAGCGATGACGGTATCAATCAGCTCAAATCCGGAGTTGCCGGTTCGTTCAACGCAAACTGGGATTGGCCGTACAGACAGGATTATCTGCTAAATAATGATCTTGCACGTAACGTGCCGGGAGCTGAATTTGTTCCTGTCGACCTTAACCTGAAAAATAAGGGAATGCTGGATAAAGCGGGACTTTATATGTTTATCCCGGCATTCTCGCAGAATCCGATCGGAGCTCTCCAGTATCTGAACTGGCTTGCAAAACCGGAAAACTACGGATTCCTGCAGATTGGCGAAGAAGGTGTGAACCACATCTTACAAAACGGCGCTCCCAGAACTTTTGCAATGCCCGCGAACCATCCGTGGATCATGAATTCAGGAAACAACATCGACTACACAATGCCGCTTAACGGCGTACAATTGGGCAGTGATGAACTTAACGCAAGAGTGTTGGCGCTCAGCTACGGTAATACACCGCCTGATACAATTGTTAACGCATACGCAGTTTCAGTAAAAGACGCCCGCGCAAATGCAGTTCGTATAGTTCAAGCAACAGTAACCCAGTATTCACAGGTACTTCAGGATAAAGCTGACGCTCTGCTCTCCCAGGCAGTTATTGCTCCTCCTGCGCAGTTCGACAGGGTTTTTGATACTGGTTATCAGGATTGGCTAAACTCAGGAGCACAGGAAGTCTTCAACGAAAGAAACAGGCTGTGGCCAAGATAATCTGACATAATCAGATTCTGCTTCAGACTAAGGCTGCCGCAAGGCAGCCTTTTTTTTCAGAACACTTCTTCAAGTACATAAAAGACGCTTTTGTCAGTACCGAATATGACCCTCTTTCCTGCGATAACAGGAGCGGATAAAATTGATCCTTCAGTTTCCATTTGCCACAGCAGCCTGCCGTCGCTTGCGGAAATACAAACAAGCTGAGGCGGAATAAAGTCATCCCCGATAAGGCCGAAATAAACGCGGCCGTCCGCAAGAGTCGGAGCGGAACTCACAGGAGATGCGAAGATTTGTTCCCAGCGAAGCTCGCCTGTATTTGCGTCAAAAGCGCGTGCGGTACAGTCTCCGCCTGTGAAGATAACCAAATCCCTCCAGACGGTCGGTGCCATAAAATCAAGAATATCGATATTTCTCCAGAAATATTCCCATTCATCAATAAAATCAACGTAATTCAATATTCCGTCACGGAACTGCCGCCAGACCACTTCTCCTGTATGACGGTTGTATGCGTGATAACCAAGATACATTCCTCCGTAGATATCGGCTGTACCCATATACAAAAGATCGCCGCGTATGGCGGAAAATGAATACCAGACAGCTTCAAAATCATAGTAATCAAGGAACCACAGAAACTCCCTTTTATTTATGTCATAAGGGCCGACAAGATCGACGCTTGGACCTGTACCCATGTACATAATATCGTCCGCCATTAAAAAGGTATAATTCAACCACCCCGGATTATAAACCCTGAACTGCTCCTCTCCTTCCGGAGAAAGAAAATAAATCGCGTCGGCGTCTCCGACAAAAATGATGTAATCGCCGTATCGCTGCACCTGCGAATTAATCTGGCTCCTTGTCTGAAAAGTCCACATCTCCTGCCCTGTTTCCCGCGAAAGCGCGTAAAGTTTTCCGTCCTTACAGCCGAAGTAAACCTGATCCTTATCAGCGTAGGGAATTGAATTGATCTCCGCGCCGCTTTTAAAAACCCACCGCATATAACCGCTTTCAACATCAAGCGCGTAAAAATTTTTATCATCAGAGCCGAAATAAATTGTGTCTCCGATTACAACAGGCGGATTAAGCGATCTGATTATTTCCTCTCCGGATTGCAGATTGATTTTCCACTTTAATCCAAGCGGCGGCGTAATCCGCGAAGAACTGACGCCGCGTCCTCCTTCGCCCCGGAACTGCACCCAGTCGCTGTTACGCGAACAGGAACAAAGCAAAGTAAAAACAAGCAAGAATAAAAAGATTTTTTCGCGATTGTTGAATTTCGAAATTTTCATCATGGGATTTTTAATCATAGGTAAGCCAGGCCCCGTAAACTGAAGACTCGTTTAATGGCATGATGCAGCCCGCGTTTTTTGGTTGAGTCGAGTATATTATGATACTCCTTTTTTAATAAAAGGAATCTTTCGCTCATTTCTTCTGCGCTATTACATTCACGCCAGCGTATTTCCGCGTAGATATTTGCAAACGCTCTAAAGTGAAAAATTTCCTCTTCACTTTTATGCATTTCTCTTTTTTCCAAAAACAATTCCGCGTACTCATGCGCTGTTTTCGACGCGGGCTTAACGGGCCGGCCGTCCGCGGCTAACCGCGCAAGGAGCAGAAGGTAAAGGGAACGCGCGCCGTTTCTGCCTTCTTTCTTTGAGCCGGCGTATAAAATCACTTCGCGGCCGTAGCGGAGAATGTAAGCGCAGACAAGAGCGAGAATTACAAGCGCCAGTGCCGCTCTTACTACCGCCTGCCACGGAAATTTTTTCACCTGCGAGAAAGTCCGGTTCTGATCGAGGATTGGAATGACAACATCCCAATTGTTAAAATCTCCCATACCCATCGGCGGAATAGAGAAAGATGTCGCTTCAAAATCAATCCAGCCGTAACCGGGGATATAAAACTGTGTCCATGAATGACTGTGAAGATTTGTAACCATAAACAAGTGCTCAAAAGGGAATTCCTGCAATACCGGAATTTGCCTTTGAAGCAGCGCAAGCCCGTTCAGGTGCGCGGGAGTCTGAAGGCTTTCAGCTGCAAGGTAACCTGTAACAACGCGGGAAGGAATGCCTGTAAGCCGGCCCAGAAGAGCGAGCGTATTTGAAAATTCGGTACAGTCGCCCTCCATGTCATAAAAAAGAAATTCTTTTAAAGCGGCGATTGAGTGATTCTCGCTGACACTCAGGTTGTACTGGTAATTATAAAAACTGACAAGAAGCGCGATTATATTTTCAAGATATGTATTTCCGGATTCTGAAGCGTTTCTGAATATTGATTTCAGATAACCATCGTTTTCTATAATTGAATCGCGGTTTTTTTTCCAGTTATCCAAGGCGTTATTTACATATGTTTCAAACTGATGCCTGTCGCCCTCTTCCAGCGTAACTTCAAGATACGAAGCAAGCGCGGTTTTTTCATAATCGGACAAAAAGCGCGTACGCGTATTTACAAGATAAAGAGAATCCTCAGGATGAATATCGGACACTACCTGATGAATGTAACGCAGAGGGCCCGCGTTATCATTTAATATTACAGGATCGGCTGAGAAAGGACGCCACGGAAAATATTTTTGGCGCAAAGTAGAAAGAGAAAATATTTCCTGTCTGACGCGCCCTGACTCAAAAACACGTTCATTGTTAAACCATGTGACAAAGAGTCTTTGACCCGCAAGATCATTTACAGGCTCCCCAGGACTTGTCTGAAAGCCATTAACCGGATCAAGGAGTCCGCGGAAAGAATTTCCCATATAAACAGGCTCTCTTTGGGAGGCGACAATTTTAACCAGATACTGACGGCTTTCTCCGGAGCCTTCTCCATTACCCGGCCACTGGTATTCTGAAATACCGCGCAGCTCTCCCTGCCCGTTATCACCTTCAGGGAGAGTTCTCCTGCCATTGCCTCTTTGAGGTATTCCTCTTTCAGCGCTTGAATCGATCCTTTGCGGTATTCGATCGGAAACAAGATTTTCAATTATCATGTTATTTACAAAATCCAGGGGAAGCGCGACAAGCATAACGGTCAAAACCGCCAATGTGCCTGAAACAAAAACAAGTCCTTCCTTCCATGATCTTGCGCGGCTTTTTGGGTAAAGACAAAGGTAAATTACAATACTGTGAAATAAAAAAACCGCCAGTGTCCAAACAAGAATAAATTGAGTAAGAACCGGACTCCGCCCTGCGATATCCTCGCCTGAGCGGGAAAGAGAGAGAAGCCGAAGGCATACCCATGCAAGAAAAAATGGTTCAAGCGCCGTTATTTTTGCAAACCATAAAGGCAGCGGAATTAAGCTGCGATGAAACAATAGAAGCGTAAGAAAAAAACTGATAAAGCCCGCGACAAACGGCGAAATCGCGCCTGTGGAAAAACCTGCGGCGATAACAGAAAGAGGAAACAGCAGGATAAAGGCAAGCAGAAATTTTTTCTTTAAGCCCGGAGCGAACAGCGGCTGGAAAGCGATAATTGCCATAAGCGGGACAATTATAAACCACTGCACCATACCGATACGATCAAAAGAGACAGTTATGCCGGGATGGATATAGATTAATATTATTACGCTGAAGTAGAAAAAAAGCCGGAGAGAAAATAAAACTATCGAAGAGGGCTTAACTGTAAAACTGCTCATAAATTTACCTCCGCGTAAAACATTTCTGTTTTTCCGGCGCGGACATTTAACGGTTTTACTTTACTCCGGCGCAGCAAATCAGGAGGGACTGAAAATCCATTGGAAAAAAAATCACTTACAAAAAGTTTTTCCGCTTCATTTCCGGTCTTCTGCTCTTCAATTTTCACTTTCATATTT
>JAIRQF010000072.1 GCA_031256635.1 Treponema sp.
CTTTAAAAACCGTTTCAGGCTTTTTTATAGCAGTCTACCAGCGCTTATCCGGCGGGCAGCCGGTGCAGTAAAACTGCGCGCGCAATTCGACTTTGCTCCTGATGAGGCTTGCCGTTTTCCAGCTTTGTCAGAAAACGGCTTCAAGTTTTACCTGCGGTAAAACTCGTGCGATTCCTGAAGAAGCCAGAATCTTTCCGGTAATATTACTACTGCCGAGGTGGGCTCTTACCCCGCCTTTTCACCTTTTCCCGAATTGATCGGGTAGTTTGTTTTCTGTGGCGCTGTCTGTCCAAAAGTCCCGGGAGTTACCCGGCATCATGCCCTGCGGAGCCCGGACTTTCCTCCTTCCTTATCGTATAACGATCGGGTAAAGCGGCAGCCTGGTTCATCACCGGATGAATATATGCTTTTTTAAGTAAATTTACAAGGCGTTTTCATTATTTTATTAAATAAACATGCGGTTAATTGACACTTTTTTAAAATTTATATAGAATTCTTTCTAACTATGGAGCTTGGCAGCAATTATTGGTCCCGTTACGGGCGGCATGTATACTTTCTCAAAAAAATTCGTACAGCAATGATTGTTTTTTTCTCTGTTTTGGTTATTGTTACAGCAATTTTTATTATTTTAAACATTAGAAATAATATGAAAAATGATAGACAGGAGCTTTTACAGATATGGAACGGCGGAGATTATATACAAGCATATGAATTCAGTAAAACCGCTCTTTTGGAAAAGCCGGTTGATTATTTTCTACTTACAATAAACGGATTTTCAGCATATCAGATGGGAATTTCCCAGATTAACAACCAGAATATGCTTGCTTTTATTAATGAATGTATATTCTCATTAAGAAAAGCGCTTTTACATAAAGAATCTTCAGGCGACGGACGGATTTTCTATGTACTTGGAAAGGCATACGGTTATAAAGGCGGCGAATATGCGGATCTCGCTGTAAAATATCTGGAAATTGCAAATGATCTTTCCTATCCGGCTTCCGATATTCCTGAATATCTGGGGCTGGCATACGCGGCTTTCGGCGATTACAGAAGCAGCGTTGAAGCGTTCTCTCTTGCATTTATTCCCGGCAAGTCTCCCTCAGATAACCTGCTACTGTCAATCGCGCGTTCTTATATCGCAATGGAAGAGTACAATACTGCTTTCGGATATCTTCAGCGCTGCATTGATATTTCACCGGATTCAAAGTCGGTAGTTATTTCACGCATGCTGTTAGCTGAAATCTACGGCAAAAACGGCGAATATGATAATGCGGAAACGCAGTATTTGAATATATTATCCGATTCCGGCGAAAACGCTGAAGTTCGTTTCCAGTTAGGTGAAATTTACAATCTTAAGGGTGACACGACAAGGGCAAGAGCGGAATGGAGATTGGCATACAGACAGGATCCGGCTCACGCGAGAGCAAGAGCGCGGCTTAATATATAACTTAAGGAGAAAAGCATGTTTGGCGGTATTTCATCAGATTTTGGCATTGACCTTGGAACTTGTAATACGCTTATTTATATCAAAGGTAAAGGTATTGTTTTAAATGAGCCTTCAGTAGTGGCGGTAGAGCGCGGAACAAAAAGAATTGTAGCGGTCGGAGCGGATGCCAAAAGGATGCTCTGGAAAACACCGGAAAATATTATCGCGATAAGGCCGATGCGCGACGGAGTAATAGCGGACATTGAATCAACCGAGAAAATGATTCGCTGTTTTATAGACCGCGTCTTTCCGCGCTACCGCTTTATAAAACCAAGAATGGTAATAGGAGTCCCCTCCTGCATCACCGAGGTTGAGCGCCGCGCTGTTGAAGAAAGCGCGTATAAATCCGGCGCAAGGGAAGTCCGCGTGATTGAAGAAAGCCTGGCCGCAGCAATCGGCGCTGACATTCCGATAAGGGAACCTGCCGGTCATATGATTCTGGATATCGGCGGCGGAACAACGGAGATATCGGTTATATCGCTGGGCGGCATGGTCGTAACAAGCGCAATCCGCATAGGCGGAGATGAATTTGATGATTCGATTATAAAGCACATACGCAGCGTTCACAATCTGATTATCGGCGAATATATGGCAGAAAGACTGAAGATTGAAATCGGAAACGCTTCGCCTGAAAGAACAATCGAAAAAATGGAAGTAAAAGGAAATGACGCAATCACAGGGCTTCCGCGGCGTCTTGAAGTAGATTCTGTTGAAGTAAGAGAAGCATTAAAAGATCCCATCACCCAGATTATTGATGAAATAAAAACAGTGCTGGGAAAAACTCCCCCGGAGCTTGCCGCCGATATTGTTGACAGGGGAATTGTGATGACAGGAGGCGGCTCTCTGTTGAAAGGACTTGATAAACTTATACAAAAAGAAACGGGAGTTCCCGCGATAATTGCAGAACAGCCTGAAATTTGCGTAGCTCTCGGAGCGGGAAAATATTTTGATTATATAAAGGGCGCTGACCTGACAAGAAATATTTATGACAGATTAAACGGTTAAAAGAATGAAGCGTGGATTCTTTGGCAGGCCGCGTAAAGGCAGGACACAGGGCGCGCATGTCAATTTTACTGTTTTTGTTTTTGTAATTCTTGTATTGATTTCTTCGGTGTTGCTTTTGTTGTCAACAATGGATTTAATTTATGGAATAAAAAACATCGGGTTATCAATCTTCTCAGGCGTCAGGGGAGGGATTTACGAGATTAACTCATTCTTTTCAAGAAGCATATTATCAATAAGGGAACTTGCTACTTTAAGGCAGGAACACGCGAGCCTTCTAAGACAGCTTGACCGTTTTGAAGAACTTGAACGCAGTAACGCCGAAATTTATCAGGAAAATATCCGCCTTAAAGAACAGCTTGATTTTTCAAGAACGCTTCGCTACCGCCACATTCCGGCGCAAATATCAGGCCGCAACCCTGACAATCTTTTTTCCGCTATTGTAATCAACAAGGGAAGTTTTTCCGGAGTTTCAATTAACATGGCTGTTGTAGCCTGGCAGAACGGAACCCAGGCGCTTGTCGGAAAAGTAATACAAACGGGCGCATTTGAAAGCCTTGTTATGCCGGTTTTTGACATAAACTCGCAGGTTTCTTCGCGTTTTTCAGTTTCCCGTTTTGAAGGTATTGTGGAAGGCCAGGGAAACTCAGACGCGTCTTTATTGCTGCGTTTTATACCAAGACGCGCAAGGGATGAAGTGAGTGTAGGAGATATTGTCGTAACAAGCGGCATGGGAGGAATATTTCCGCAGGGAATTAATATCGGACGGGTCAGCGCGGTAAGCACGCTTGAATACGAGACGACTCTGGAGATCGATGTAATTCCAATGATAGATTTTTCCAGGCTCGAATATGTTTTTGTTATAGAAGCTGAAATCTCCGGCATCCCTATACTGCAGGATCAATTTTATGATTAGAAGTATTATCTGGACAGTTGTTTTTTGCGTAATAGCCGTGATTCTGCAATCCGCCGTTATAAGCAGAATTGCGTTCTTCGGAATTGTTCCCGATCTTGCCCTGTGTATTTTGGTTTTTTCCGCTTATATAAACGGAACAATGACAGGGCAGATTTCCGGCTTTTTCTCCGGGCTTTTTTTTGATTTTCTTTCTCCCGCTCCTCTTGGCATGAATTGCCTTATCCGCACCTTAATTGGCGCGCTTACAGGAATTTTCAAAGGCCAGTTTTTCCTGGATATTATTTTCATGCCCGTTATTTTATGCGTTCTTGCAACCGTATTAAAAGCTCTATTGGTTTTTATTCTGCACCTTATAATGGGCCAGGCAGTCCCTGCATATTCGTTTACAAATTCGGTTTTTTGGATTGAACTGGGGCTTAACGCTTTAAGCGCCCCGCTTTTATTTTTCCTGTTAAAAAAATTTAAACCAATGCTGACAGCAAGGAGTTAAAAATGCACGAAAATCATGAAAGCCGGATAAACTTTTTCAGAATAGCCCTTATACTGGTTTTTATTATATATTCGGTAAAACTTTTCAGCATGCAGATTCTTTCGGGGGATTTATACCTGATGCGCGCGCAGGATATTTCAAGGAGAACTTATTCAGTTCCTACTCAAAGGGGAGAAATATACGATCGGAATTATACAAATCCGCTGGTTGTTAACAGGGATACATTTGCGGTAACCATTACGCCCGCCGATGTTCCGAGAAACGGCATGGATGAACTTTTAAACACGGTCTCCGGGATTTTAAATATTCCTGAAAATGAAATAAGGGCAAGGCTTCCCAGCCAGTACCTTCAGCTTTATCAGCCCGTGGAAATTGCGTCTAACGTTCCTTTTCCTGTTATTGCCTCTCTTGCCGAAAGAAAAAATATCCTGCCCGGCATTTCATGGCATATCAAATCCGCCCGCAATTATGTCGATGTCGGAAGCCTTTCCCATATATTGGGTTATGTAGGCGATATTACCCGCGACGAGCTTACAAGCCTTTATAACCTTGGTTATCAAATGGGGGATATGATCGGGAAGTCCGGAATTGAAAAACAATATGACCATCTGCTGCGGGGAAAACAGGGCTGGGAAACAAGGACTGTAGATTCAAGAGGCAGGCGCATATCAGGTCAGGAGAAAATAATCCATATGCCGCCTGAAATGGGAAGGGATCTTGTGCTGACAATTGACGCAAACCTTCAGACCCTTGTGGAAAAAGCAATCGGCGCGCAGAATGGAGCGGCTGTTGTCATGCGGCCTTCAACCGGTGAAATCCTCGCGATGGTTTCATATCCATGGTTTGATCCGAATATTTTCACAGACGGACTTAATACAGAAATCCGCGCGCTAATGGATGATACATCAAGGCCGTTTATCAACAGGGCAATACAGTCAAGTTATCCTCCCGCTTCAACTTTTAAAATAATAATGACAACGGCTATCATTACAGATAACGTTTTCCCGGTCGATCAGACAATTCTGTGCAGCGGCGTAATGACTTACGGTAACCGCAACTGGCATTGCCATTACCGTCCCGGACATGGGAGGCTAAACTTAAGAGGCGCGCTCGGCCAGTCGTGTAACATTTATTACATGACGGTAGGCAGAGACTATGTAGGAGTTGAGAGAATAGTTGAATTCGCAAGAAAATACGGTTACGGTCAATTGACAGGAATCGATCTTCCCGGCGAAATTGAAGGATTAGTCCCAACTCCGATGTGGAAAGAGCGACGTTATCATGAAGGATGGGTTTTGGGCGATACAATGAACATGTCAATAGGGCAGGGATATACCCTTGTAACACCCCTTCAAATGGCAAGCATGGTCAGCATGGTAGTAAACGGCGGAAAGATTTATAAACCGCATGTTTTAAAAGAGGTACGTGATCCTGTAACAAACGCGGTAGAAAGCGTTACAGAATATGAAATTATTCACCAAAGTTATGT